>NZ_JAYMZI010000003.1:35319-112250 GCF_037070845.1 Bartonella numerosa | reverse complement strand
ATTCACTAGGCAGATTTGTTATAAAGTCAATGATATCTTGCTGATATAGCCCACCGGACAACGCGATTGAAGTAATGATACTCACTCGAAAACAGCGGTTTATAAAATCGGTGAGCGGCATGTCCACCGCACCGCGAATAATAAGCCACCCATATACAATGAAAGCAATAGTTATACCCACCGACACGATAGGTGTGAGCGCGATAGCTGCCTTTGATGAAACACCCGTAATATACGTACTTGTTATTTGATCAAATTTATCGAAAAGCTGTGTGAACATTACGAAGGACATGGCATTTCTCTTTAACGAATTCTCACGTTTCTGAAATGTTGGCGCACATCATGCATCTCGCTCATTTGCTACAATCTACCGTAAACGCTCTTTTACAAGATTATCAGAGCCAACTCACATATTCCGCGCTATTCTTCAAAATCACCGAATAGCACGGAAAACCCACCGGTCTTATCTCTCCGATAAGAAAAAATCAGAGGTATAAACAACGTTAATCATAAACAAACTTACCGTATCGAACGTATAGCTGGCATTTCTCTATTCCTACTACCAAGAATTTTCATGTTGCGTTTCCGCTTTTGATGGCCAATTAATTCCCGTTCCGCGTTTCGTAAATGCGCAACCATCTGTAACTTTGTAGTTTCATTTTGAATCATGGCAAGCTTAGCCTTAAGACGCGCTTGCAGCTCCGCAATGCCCTTCAAATCCTGTGTCCGATCGATTTCTTCTAATAGCTTCGAAATTTGCTGAAAGCGCTTTTCTGTATCACTGAAGACTTTTAAACTTATGGCTTTGTCCGTAACAGCCGCATACCGACTGCGTTCATTAATAGACTCGCGTGCATCATTCACAGAATCAGAAATATTTTCCTCTTTTAAAATTCCCGTAACCGACGTGAATACGTCAGAACTCTCCTTATTTTTATAAATTGACTGCGGGTCCTTGAGAAAAAAACTGTCAAAACCCGTTCCTTTTGTAATACCAATTCCTCGATTTGCCGTTATAGACTTATACATCCCTTCCGTTTGTTTAAACTGCTGCTTATTCAACTCTAGGTGCTGCTTTATTAAATTAATAATCTCTTGTTGCGGAGAAATTGGCTCCGACAGCGTTTTCTTCTTTTGATCTATCGCTGTCGAACGCGATGCATGCCAACCCCAATTCCAAGCCATCACTGAACTTGGTGTCCCTAAAATTGCTGCCATTACTATCGAAAGAACTAATTTTTTCATGTCGTCCTCCTATCAATTTTTACGTTTTGTAAAAAAATTGGCAACCATACTGCCGGGTCGTCACCCACTTCAGCAATAATGGTCTCCACTAACTCTGCATTGTCGGGGGTCCCCGATAATACCAAGAGTTCGTCACCAAAATCTCGCTCGACGGCCTTTCCGTCGATTGTCGTATGAAATTTTCCTAAATTTAACTCTGCAAGCGCGGATTGATCGCCTTGCTTTATGAGAAATTGGCGGCTAAATTCGCCTAATCCCTTAACCAATTCAAACTCAGCATCTGTTAATTTGAAGCCCTCAGTATACTCCTCATGATTGGCTTTCGGATTTGCTAAAAAAATATAAGTTGCACATTGTTGAATCAAAGTCTTGGCAATATTGCTCTCCAGTGCATCGCTAGGCTCCTGGGTTGCAAAAACAAAAATACCATTCTGTTTTCGAATGGTTTTCTGTTTGTTCTTTGCCAAATCCTCAAAGTAAGGATCCTGCAAGGGTTTCCAGAATTCGTCAAAAATGTACATAAAACGCTGCCCACTAATCATTCCTTCGGTACGGTAAAGCAAATACATCATAACCGGAGTACGAATTTCTGGATTATCTAAAAACTCAGTGATGTCGAATCCGTAAATTTGATGCGTTGAAAGATCAAGCGCATCAGCTGGATTATCAAATAGCCATCCGTAATCATTACCTTCACACCATTTCACCAAGCGAGCGTGAACAGTCGGACGAGCATTATAATCACTTGAGCGCGGATTTGGTAAAAACTGTACTAAGAAGGACAAACGACGCAATGACCTATCGATACCACCGTTCATAATAGCATTAACGGCTTTATCAATCTCCTCCTCATCGCGGTGTGTAACTTCACCACCTGCTTCGGCCAGTTTTTTTACAAACTGTTTCAGAAAAATCAGATTCTCTTGCGTAGAAGGAAGCTGAAACGGATTAAAACCACTTGGCTTACCTGTTTTAAACGGAAGGTACCGACCACCCATCGCTCGAATGACAATCTCCATACCGCGGTCCTTATCGAAAACAACAGTCGTCGGCTTGAATTTCTGCGCTTGCGCCAACAAAAATCCAAGCAAAACCGTTTTACCGGAACCAGACTGCCCGATAAGCGCAGTGTTTCCCAACAAACGCTTATCTGTCGCGTCTTCTTCAAGCTGGGAGGCATGAAAATTAAAATAAAGCGGCGTTCTACTTACGGTTTTGAGAATCGTAACCGCCGGTCCCCACGGATTGCCAGTCGGTTTTCCTGACATAAAATTATGGAAAGATGAAAACGACAAAAAATTAAGAGACGTAATCGGCGAGGGACGTGGTCGCCATTTCCAGTTCGCAGGAAGCTGTGCCCAATAACCAGCTTCTATAGCTAGATCTACAGGTTTTGGCAGTACTGCAGCGTCTAAGAGAGCCGCGTTCGCCTTCGCCATGTAATCACGAACTTCTTGGATCGTATTACC
This sequence comes from Bartonella numerosa, assembly GCF_037070845.1. Taxonomy (NCBI): domain Bacteria; kingdom Pseudomonadati; phylum Pseudomonadota; class Alphaproteobacteria; order Hyphomicrobiales; family Bartonellaceae; genus Bartonella; species Bartonella numerosa. Next base: position 109,536 of record NZ_JAYMZI010000003.1, on the reverse strand, counting down.
ATAAATGGTAAGTGTGCAGTGATGTTCCCCCATAATAAAATGCCCACTTACAAGTTGATTAAGTGCTTCATCAATTTGCTCAATTTGACTTGTTGCAACATCACGGGCATCTATAAGATTACGTTGATGCCGCTGCAAATAATCCCTAGCAGCATGTCGCGAAAGCACAGAAAAACTCTGCGTCAATATGAATTCGAAATCACTTTCCAGCAAAATATTGAACTGGCCAGGCCTAGTCGTAATATCGTACTCTTTTATTTCCATCATCCCAAATCGACGTATACCAAACGACGTTTGCAGCTCACCAACAGCGCCCCATTTCGAGAAAAAAGGCCGATTTATAGACATATAATCAGAAAACCTATCTTGACATATAGGCATGGGACGATACTCACCATTGACCAACATTCCAAGAAACTCAAGTGCAGAGGAAAAGGCATAACCATTTTTTTCATAAGCGCCAAGAAGCTCAGCACCATAACATCTAAGTGATTGACCCAAAGTACGATTTATATCATTGAGGGCTTTAATACACGATTCTTGTCGAAGCTTCTTTTGATCAAGGGACTCGCGTTCGTGTCGGGAAAAAAACGACATAATCCTATCTGCCACCGGTTTATAAACGACGGTCAAATACAAATCATTCACCATCAAATTATATCCGGTGAAACTTTGCCGATACTTCTCGTCAAGCCGATAACAAAACATTTCATCAAATGTTGAATCAGGATACTCATAAACGCGACGGCGAACGACATGCGTCCAAAAGGACAAATTCGCTGACGCAATACCACGCAAAGTATTGTTCAACTCCTTGGTCCATTGAAAAATATCTTCTTCCGAAGCACTTTGATGTGAACGTCCATCAATCTTCCAAATCGACAAATATTCAGCATCCTTCGTAGACATAACTGTATCTGTAACATGATGCGAATAGGGCAGGAACAGACTTACAGGCGTTTCCGACATGAGCAACCTGCTGCTTTTAACAGCTTCCATGCTTATCTCCTTTTACGGTAATTAGAAGGACTATAACTTGATGCACCCCAAAAGCTTTTGTTGCGATTACGGAATTTCGTATCAACCCACAACCACCAAATACGAAATGCTTTATCATCATGCTTGGTAATTTGCGCCATAACAAACCACAATGGTGGAGCAATGATCCACAAAAAGATATTTATTGTCATAGCGATAGAAGCCACTCCTATAACCATGGATATGGCCGGCATCATGGGCACCCCCCAAATTGTCGGAACACGCGTCGCTCCTTTAAACAAGGGAAACTCTTCCTGTTTTTGCGGCTTCATGAGCAATCCAAATCAATTAATGTAAAATAACATATTACTAATATAAAGCGCTGCACCTGCGACGATAACGCTGAAAGCCCATCGTGCAAATGTCGCTTTCGCAATAACGCGAAACAAATAAATAAGGCATAAAAATACAAGAATGACTGCTGCTATGATGGGAGAAAACACACTTAACCCATAATATATGCCCATTATAACATCTACATGACTATTCGCGACCGGAATACTCGTTCCTGCTTGAGCATATGAAGGCCGAGTTACTGGGAACACGGCCATACCCATAAAGGAAAAACCAATCTTACCACCAACACGCCCCCATAAGACTTTTGAATATTTCATATCTTTCATTAGAGTTGAAACTACCATGAACAATATCCTCCTCTTTTGATACAAATGAAACCAACACCAGCACATTCACAATAGTCGAATGCAACTCTTGTTCTCGAACAAAATAAACATACTATCCTAAATGATTCTAAGGGGTTTTATTTAACAACATCCTTGCAAGCTCCATTGCTGAACCAGCGACGATAACGCCAACCGACCAGCGTAAAAAAGTATCCTTTTCAATGAAACGACCTGCATAACTAACCGCAAGGCATATAAGTATAACGGCTGCAGCAATCGGAACAAGTATATCCAAATCTTCCTTCAATAACTCTAAAGCTTCATTAGCTTTGGTCAATGTCTTCGGCTTTCCGTTGGCGTAAACGGTATGATTCACGAAAAATACGATCATAGCCGCAACGACAACAGCAACCCTGTCATTCACTCTGAATTTAAGAATTTCAAAATTTTTCATATCAATTACTCCGAATAAAAACAGCACCCCCCATCGCTGTACAAACAACATCTTCACCAACTTCGCCTACACCCAACGAACACAAAACTCATTTCTAATAAAAGCCTTCAGAATCCCACCCCAGATCCAGCGACTATGACACCGAGTGACCAACATAAAAAATCACACAACCAACCGCTAAGCATAAAAACATAACGGCAACAGCAACCGGAACGAACACAACAAAATCCTCTTCGATGCCCCTAAAGCCTCGCCAGTTATTATCGGCCTTGCTAATCTCACCACGCCAGCGTAAGCAGGACGACCCAAAAAAACCTAATTCCGATCATGATAACAACTGCAACTCTACCACCCACTTTAACTAAAGAACTCTCGAATTTCTCACGCCAACCACCCAAAGCCAAATCAACACTTTCCGTTGCAGTAACAGGTAAACCACCACCTATTTGTTTTCTGCCCTCACTATTTTCCAGCGAACAACATACCTGCAAGCTCCCACGCTGATCCAGCAACAATAACGCCAACCGACCAGCGTAAAAAAGTACTCTTGTCAATGAAACGTCCTGCATAACTAACTGCAAGGCATATAAGTATAACAGCCGCAGCGATAGGAACGAGAATAGATAAATCATCCTTTAAAGCCTTCAAAGCATTTTCAGCTGTCTTCAACCTTTTCGTATCATTAGCGGCCTGGGCATAAACGGGAAACGCCACCATAACCATAGAAACAACAACGATCTGAAAACGCATCATTGATTGAAAAAATTTTAAACTCTTCATTTTACTTATCCCAAACTAAATTACCGCCTTTCTATCGCGGCACCAACACCACCACCTTCAGGTGTTTATGAAAAACAAATACAACACACCCTCAAATAAAAATACTCTATATCACGCAACAACTTGCCATTAACCTATTGGCCTAAACAGGTTGACCTAACAACATCTTCGCAAGCTCCCACGCTGATCCAGCAACGATAACGCCAACCGACCAGCGTAAAAAAGTACTCTTATCAATGAAACGTCCTGCATAACTAACTGCAAGGCATATAAGTATAACGGCCGCAGCGATAGGAACGAGAATAGATAAATCATCCTTTAAAGCTGTCAGAGCATTTTCAGCTGTCTTCAACTTTTTCGCACTATTAGCGGCCTGGGCACAAACGGGAAACGTCACCATAACCATAGAAACAACAACGATCCGAAAACGCATCATTGATTGAAAAAACTTCAAACTCTTCATTTTACTTATCCCAAACTAAACTACCGCCTTTCTATCGCGGCACCAACACCACCACCTTCAGGTGCTTACGAAAAACAAATACAACACACCCTCAAACAAAAATGCTCTATACCACGCAACAACTCGCCATTAACCTGTTGGCTTAAACAGGTTGATTTAACAACATCTTCGCAAGCTCCCACGCTGATCCAGCAACGATAACGCCAACCGACCAGCGTAAAAAAGTACTCTTGTCAATGAAACGTCCTGCATAACTAATTGCCAAACATATAAGTATGACAGCAGCAGCAATCGGAACGAGCACCGTCAAATCCGCCTTCAAATCCTCCAAAGCCGCCTTAGCTTTGGTTAATCTTAGTTGAGCAAACACAGGATGAGTCACAAAAAATACAGCCACGGTTGCAACAACCAAAAAAAACCCACTACCCACTTTCATCCGAAAAATATTTGACTGTCTCATATTGTTTATCCTGATTAAACGTAAAATGCCCGCAAACAACACCCCTCTCATGAAGAAACTTAAAAAGATACTTAGGGTCAACCCAAGTCCTCAACTTTCCTCTCTGTGTTATAAGCGCATATTCACTCGGCTCCCCGGTTATGGGGTCATCCGCAACAAATGTAAAATACCACTCCCTCTCCGAACGCATAACAACCGTAACCTCACGCGCAGCCTTCTGATTAAACGCTATATCAACGCTATTCTGTTCTATCATCTTCATTATTTCAGCCCTCAATTAGAATAGATCTTATCCAATCTCACTAATTAGAGCTTTAATACAATCTCATCCAGTTTTCATAGCCATACCTTATCAAAATTAAAATCTTAATCCATAAACGCGGGCACACCACCCTCCCTCTGCTCTTCAAAGGGAACAGAATCCCCTCGAGTAAATGCATCATGCACACCACTCATTTTATTTTTAAACACATCTACCAGCTCCTCTTCTGGAGCGATTTCCTCTTCTGGAGCAATAAAGGGACGCACCCCAACTACTCGCTCTTCCACTTTGGTGGAAGATTGCGCGAACTCTTGCATTCCCCCATTCACAGGTACCAACATAAAATGAACTCTCCAAATATACGAAACAATCCCCCCGACAAACTCGCGTCCACAATCTCCCGCATAACACGACTCGTACAAAGCCACACTCCGCATTAAACGTTTACAAAAACGAGAGAACACCACTTGCACATCCATAAAACTTTCACGCAAGCCAAAAAAAGGCACAACAAACCACTCAAGATTTTTGGCACAAACTCGTCTAAACCCTGCGCTAAAACCGCCCCCGCTACAGCTAAACCACCCAGCCGCTGCGACAGCTCCTCCGAATGTAAATAACCGACGCAAAAATCCACGAGACACAGCAACAACCATGACACGAACACTACCCTTAGGTTTTTGCGCAACAACGACCAAAAACACCGCAAGACAAAAATTTAATACACACACAGCAGAAAACATCATAAAATTTTGCACAACCATCAACGACGCATCCCCTTATGATGAACAAGCCCACCAACACAAACACCAACCCCGCTCCAATTTACTAGATACTGCAGCGTCGTATCACTGCTACCCACCCGCAAAACAAAGCCGTTCCGCCTAAAAATTCTTTTTCCATAGACACAAAACCCATCGCTCCCGAAAACACCACAAATGCATGACAACGCTCGCGGATCCACGCAGAAATGCAAAAAAAGCAAGAAAAAACCAAAAACAGCACGCAAACTAACGCTACAACCATCAAGGCAGAAAAAGAACAAATTGCACCTAAATGACAACCACCCCTTTGGGCTCACAAAAAAGAAACATGCAAAACTTTTTCCTAATTTCACTTCTTGAAAACACAACTGACACAAGAAAGAAATCTGTTGCAAACAAAAACACCCCTCATTAGCAAAACGAACCGTCGCACCACCAGACACAAAGAGCCCATCCTCCAATAAATATAGGGGCTTGTTCTCTAGTAAATATTGCCATAGTTTATAGGTTTGCGATCTATACCCACTTTCGCCCGACGATGCGTAAGGACCAGGAAAATGCGACAGAACTCGCACACCCTCGTTCCCAATTACAGCAGCCGAGCCAAAAGAGGATACGGTTGTAGTAGTCGATGCACAAATAGGTAGTTTTTTGTGTTTCAAAGCGCATCTCCGTAAAAGTCTTATATCGATCGCAATTGTGATTTTGATCAGAAATGAGAAGAAAGTGTCTATAAATTGTGTTTAAAATATGACGAGACATGATTCTTTTTTGCGAAGGGAGGTAATTAAGGTGAATGATTTCAAAAAGATGAATCTTGATGAGCTACAAGAAATACGCGCTCAAATTGATGTAGAATTGAAAAAAAGACAAGCAAAAGAGAAACAGGATGCGCGGCAAAAAATCCTCGAAATTGCTAATGCGCATGGGATTGATATTGCCGATCTTATCAGCAAAAAGCGTCACTATAGAAATCCTAATAATCAATGGGAGTTATGGAATGGGCGGGGGAGAAAACCTAAATGGATTAAAGAATGGCTGGAAAGAGGATATTCTCTCGAAGAATTAGAAGTAACGTGATATATATGCAACACCATAAAGCTCGGACAACCTACATTGTCGAATAAAAAAGGGGTATCTTTATGGTGATTCCATATTTGCGCGTGTCGAATCGATGTGTGAGGGAGATCAGAGGCTGGGTTGAATCCTGTCGCGTAAAATATGGATGTATTGATCTAAGTGAGGGTAAAATCATTGTATTCGTTTGCTTCGTATACTTTTCGTTATGCTGGGTTTGTGAAGGAGCTTTTAGCTGTGACGTTGTGCAAATAGCAAATCTGCAGAAACAGAATACCGAAAATGCCGCATAAAATATACGCTGGGAGAAAAATGGGTTCTTGCGTTGCTGCGGGGAAATCTGAAAAGCCGCGGTAGCTTTTTTCCATTGAGAGTACGAAAAACAGACGTACTTTATCATACAATATGTGAATGATGGGGGAGTATTTGAATTTACTTATTTTTTCAGTTACTGACGAATGGTAAAACGGTGAAACATCTCCCCTTCTGAATTTTGTGACAATGGTGTATTCTCTGTTAGCAAAGGGCTGAGTTAGATATTAATCACACAGAGCAAGAGCGTTTAAATCACCATAAAAAATAGCTGGTAAGAAGTATCCAGAGAAATGCAAAATTTAGTCATTGTTCTATTTTTTGTGGGGCGATTTCCATGAAAGAAAGGTTTGTACTCGTGGGTTGAAAATATGATGAGGTGGTATCTCTCTAAAGCGGGAGACCGCGTAAAAGACGAGGAGAGTTAGGGGTGAGCCCTGCAGCTTCCCGAATAAAATATTCTTTCATTTTTGGCATTTGGTTAACAATCCCAAGACCAATATCACGCAGTGTTCGCAAAACGGGATTATCATTAGAAAAAAGTTGATTAAGCCAATCATTACTCAAGGCCATACGAACAATTTCAAAACGTCTCCACCTTTGATAATTTTCGAGAGACGTGAGGGACCCAATATCAAGGCCTAGCCTAGCTGTTTCAACAACGATTTCAGCGAGAGCGGCGCTGTCGCGTAATCCTAAATTAAGCCCTTGTCCCGCGATAGGATGGATTGTATGAGAAGCGTCACCGACGAGAGCAAAACGAGATTTGACACACTGACGTGTTAGAGAGAGAGTCAATGGAAAGGCTTGACGTTTGCCATTCCAAGAAATTTTTCCCAATCGATGGCCAATACGCTTTTCGATTTCTGTTTCAAAAACACGGGCATCCGCTTCGAGATAATATTGGGCCATTTGATGACTTTCATTCCACACGATAGCCGATCTGTTTCCTTTAAGGGGAAGAAGGGCGAAAGGTCCGGCAGGCAAAAAATGTTGGACTGACCGTCCGTAATGAGGTTTCTCATGTTCAATTGTACACGTGATTGCTGTCTGTTTGTAGGCATGAGAAAAATTTTTAAGTCCTGCTTTTTTGCGTAATTGGGAATGCGCCCCGTCAGCTGCAATCAACAATTTTGAGTGCCAGATTTCTGCATTGCTTAAAGCAACAGTTGTGTGTTGATTTTCTTGGTAAAAATCAAGTACACGCACACCCTCCATGAAAACAATATCAAGATCTTTTACGCGTTTTTTTAAAGCATTTATGAGCTTATCGTGTTCAATTGTGGCGGCAAAGGGCTCATTGGGAGTAACATCTCCTTCAAAAGTTAAAAATACTGGTTTAACAGAATCGTCTGCGTGCGCGTCAGTGATCGTCATTGAATGAATTGGCTGGGCATGGTGCTTTATGTTTTCCCAGCACTGCAATTGCCTCAACATGCGGATGGAGGCAGCAACAAGGGCAATTGCTCGTATATCCGAGGTACGACGTTTCTCCCTAGGAGTAGCGTCGACGATACTAATTTTCAAGCCAGGGGCTGCTTGCTTGAGAGCTATCGCAAGTGTCAAACCAACCGCCGCCCCGCCCGCAATAAGGAGGTCGCATTGCTTTGCGCTATCTTTGAGATCAGGGATATACACTACCTCTTTCCATTTTTGCACGGTCTGTTATTTCTCGAACGAAAGCGATACTACCCCATTAATAGCATTTTTTACAAAATATCAAAGGAAATTGTTGTGGTTATTATGTTTAAAACTATGTTAGCATTTTAATTATAACCTAGTAACCATTTGTTGAAATATTATGCTCAAAGGTTTTGTATTTGGGATTAACGAATGCACCAGAGTTCTCCTCCTTATGATTCATCAGAAGCGTTAAGCTCTCAAGGGTCGCGGCTTGTCCGAATGTTTTTGCGTCAAATCGGTGTCTTCGTTGGGCTTGGGCTTTTGAGCTTCGTTGTTTTTTGCATTTTGGCTTTGGCAACTTGGAATATCGCAGATCCATCATTAACGCACGCAAATACGAACGATATTACAAATTTTATGGGGCTCCCAGGCGCAATTTTTTCAGATGTGTTTATACAGTTTTTTGGCCTAGCAAGCCCTGCTGCTTTATTGCCACCGCTTTTTTGGTCACTTCTGTTGCTAGCGCAAAAAGACATCCATAATTTAATTTTTCGCCTTTTTTTGTGGTTACTATCAACCGCTTGTTTCCTCGTTTCGTTCGCTTTCATGACGCCCCTCGCTTCTTTCACACACTGGCCATTCCCAATTGGTTTAGGAGGTGTTTTGGGTGATAAGATTTTGGACGTTGTTTATTTAATTTTTCCTTTTGCCCCGTCTTCTTTTCGGGATGTACTTTTGGGGATTGCCATCGCGTTTTTTGGTTTTTTCATGGCCGCTTTTGCTGGCAATGTGGTTTGGAGGTGCGAGGCAGAGGAAAGAAGAGCACAAAACAGCTCAAAAGTTGAAACTGGTTCGGTTGTCGATACACGGGAATCCGATACGCTAGAAGACGTAGAGGATTCCGCGGATGTAGATAAAGTACGTTACGGCTTTTTTGCTACAACTTTTGGAGCGGTTCTGCACTTTTTTTATTTTGTACAAGCAAGGTTTTTTCGTTTTTTGTGTTTCAAGCCTAAGCGTAAGGAACGAGAAAAATTATTCGGTCGGGTCGAGCCGGTTTTCTTTGACGAAAAAACAAAATGTAATAATTCTCGGAATGAAACATCTCGCTCTTCGGCTAAAAAACGCGTCTTTAAACCTTCAATGGTTTCTCCAAAAGACGGTTTTATTCTTCCAGTTTTGGACTATCTTTCGACTCCTGCGCCAGCTGCAAAGAATGCAGAGCTTTCTCCCGCTAGCCTAAAAGCAAATTCTCACGAACTTGAGGGCATTTTGTTGGATTTTGGAGTCAAGGGAAGAATTATTGATGTACGCGCTGGTCCAGTGGTAACCTTGTATGAATTCGAGCCAGCCGCTGGTATCAAGTCTTCTCGTATCATTGGCCTAGCAGACGATATAGCGCGTTCAATGCGCGCAGTTTCTGCACGTGTTGCTGTGGTTCCAGGACGAAATGTGATTGGAATAGAATTGCCTAATACGATACGTGAGATGGTTTATTTAAGGGAAATTTTGCAAGCGCAGGAATTCGTGGACAGCAAGGCAAAACTTGGACTCGCTTTGGGCAAAACAATCGGTGGTGAAGCCGTTGTTGCAGATTTAGCGAAAATGCCGCACCTTTTGGTGGCGGGTACGACAGGATCGGGCAAATCCGTCGCCATTAATACGATGATTTTGTCTCTTCTTTATCGCATGACTCCTGAGAAATGTCGTTTAATCATGGTGGATCCTAAAATGCTTGAACTTTCAGTCTATGACGGGATACCACATCTGCTAACGCCAGTGGTGACGGATCCAAAAAAAGCAGTAATTGCGCTTAAGTGGGCTGTTCGTGAAATGGAAGAGCGCTATAGCAAAATGTCAAAAGTTGGAGTGCGCAATATTGACGGATTTAATGCGCGCCTCAGGGAAGCCGAAAATCAGGGTGAAACATTGGCGCGTACAGTTCAAGTTGGATTTGACCATGAAACAGGTGAGCCCCTTTATGAGACAGAAACATTTGACTTAAGCCCTATGCCTTATATCGTCGTCATCATCGATGAAATGGCAGATTTGATGATGGTTGCTGGCAAGGATATTGAAGGTGCGGTTCAACGTTTAGCGCAAATGGCACGTGCGGCTGGTATCCATGTTATTATGGCTACTCAGCGTCCTTCTGTGGATGTGATTACGGGGACAATTAAGGCTAACTTTCCTACACGCATCTCTTTTTCTGTGAGTTCAAAAATCGACAGCCGGACGATTCTTGGTGAACAAGGAGCTGAGCAGCTATTAGGGCAAGGAGACTTGCTCTTTATGATGGGAGGAGGGCGTGTTCAGCGTGTTCATGGGCCCTTTGTTGCTGATGATGAAGTTGAGCAGGTTGTGGCACACCTGAAAGCGCAAGCCGTCCCTGATTACTTGGAAACGATCACACAAGAAACTACAGAACACGGCGCTGATGCATCCCTGAATTCCCCTGCAGCAGACGATCCTTATAGCCAAGCTGTCGCAGTTGTTCTTCGTGATCGTAAGGCTTCGACCTCCTATATTCAACGTCGTTTAGGTATTGGATATAATCGAGCCGCTTCGCTAATTGAGCGTATGGAAGAAGAGGGTATCATTGGTCCGGCTAATCATGCAGGTAAACGGGAAATTTTTGTTCCTCTTTCAGCTAACGATGAGGGGTGAGTGATGAAATTGAACAAATGATGGCGCGTCTAAAACTTAAACGCGCTCCGGTATTCGTAAGCCGCTACGTGGAAAAGTGCAGAATAGTGGCAATCGGCATTGCTTTAAGCACTTCTCTGGAAAATAGCCTTTATAACAAAGCTGTCGCTGTTATCCTTTTTAATCAAAACTTCAACCTCTTACATTGAACGTCATTTGGGATCGGCCGTAACGGCGCCGCTCCGTTGATCGAACATATGGAAGAAGGAGAGTGTTATTGGTCCAGCTAGTTACACGGGTAAATAGGGAATTTTTTTGCTTTTTATAAATCTCAAGAAAAAAATCCTTTTGAAATAAAAGCCGTTAGCTATTTTTTTCAAAAAAATTATTTTAAAAAGGAGCATTTATTTATTATTCGCTACTTATATTTAAGGAAAGTAGGTATCGCTTGGGAGCATTTTTATGAAAACGTCTTCTTTAACTCGCAGAACAACACTCGGACTTGCTAAAATTGTCATCTTTTTGTTCTCAGTTTTTCCTGCTCTTTCTCAATCATCTAGTCAAGTAGCGCGGGCGCAGAATATCGCCAATCATTTCGCGGCAATTAAGACAATGACTGGCGATTTTATTCAATTTAGTCCAAAGGGAAAGATAAACGAAGGGACGTTTTATTTAGAACGTCCAGGGAAAATTCGTTTTGCGTATAAAAAGCTGCCCCTGCAGATCATTGCAGATGGTCAGTTTGTAGGAATTAATAATCGTGCCCTGAATACCTGGAATTTTTCACAACTCTCTCAAACACCGATGAAATTCTTATTGAGTGATAAAATTGATTTATCGTCAGGGCGTTTACTCGCGTTTCATGAAGCTCCGGGGGCGGTGACAATAATTTTACGCGATAAGACTATTGGTGGGGGGAAAATAAGGATGGTTTTTGATTCTAAGAGTTATGCTTTGCGGCAATGGACGATTGTTGATCAACAAAATTTAGAGACGACTATCCAAATTATGAACGTGCGAACGGGCGTCAAGTTTGCTGACGGGATGTTCAAACTTCCCTATAAAAATGTTGAAGCTCCACGCCGTCGGAACCGAAATTGATGTTCTTTCGTATTGCTACTTGGAACATCAATTCTATTCGCTTGCGTCTTGCACAGGTCTTTCAGTATTTGGATACGTTTGCTGCGGACATTTTGTGTTTACAAGAAACAAAATGCCCGGATTCCTTGTTTCCACGTGAAGCTTTTGCGGCGGCTGGTTATAAATACATTGCTTTGAGTGGACAAAAATCCTACAACGGTGTGGCGATTGTTTCGCGTTTGCCGTTTCGAGACGTTGAGACGCGTTTTTTTTGTGAAAGGCAAGATTGTCGCTATATCTCTGTGGTTGCTGATGCATGTGGTCGCCTCGTGCGGATCCACAATTTTTATGTTCCTGCGGGGGGTGATGTGCCTGATGCTGAAGTCAACGAGAAGTTTCGTCATAAACTTGATTTTTTAGAAGAAATGTCCTCCATAAAAGCTGATCAAGGAGATGGCTTATCTTCTCTTTTAGTCGGTGATCTCAATATTGCTCCTTTAGAAAGCGATGTTTGGTCTCATAAGCAATTGTTAAAGGTTGTAAGTCATACACCGATTGAAACTGAACGTCTGCAGACTTTGTGTTCTCAAGGGGGCTGGATTGATTTAATGCGCGTGCACTTTCCTGTCTCGGCTAAACTTTATACATGGTGGAGTTATCGGGCTCGCGATTGGGCGCTTTCCGACCGTGGCCGACGACTCGATCATATTTGGTCTTCCCCAGATTTAATTCCTTTTGTTTCTAATCTTTCAATTTTTCGTGACGCAAGGGGCTGGGATCGCCCTTCAGATCATGTTCCTGTAGAAACTGTATTTGATTTTTCATAATAAATTTGAAATAAGGACTTTATTACACAAAATATTCATAAACTGATTCTGAAAGAATGCGAGAGAGTGGATGAAGCATATCAGAAATCTAGAGTGGATTACTTTAAAGAAATCATTTTGTATTATTTTTTTGTGTCTTTTTGTACTTTCTGGATGTGTGGTTGGCCCCAATTATCGTAAGACGTCTTTCAAGGTTCCGGCAGTTTGGGGGCGACAGCCTACACAAGTTTTTGGGCGTCCGGCCGCGCTTGCAGGGTGGTGGAAACGTCTGGATGATCCTGTCTTGAATATGCTGATAGATTACGCGATTTCTAAAAATAACGATGTTGCCGTTGCGAAAGCGCGGGTTCGTGAAGCACGCGCAAATCTAGCGCAAGTCGTGGGACATCTTTTACCAAATTTGTCAACTTCAGTTTCTGGAACTCGCAATTCTGGATCATTTGATGCGTCTTCGATTCAATATCGTGGTGGCTTTGATGCAAGTTGGGAGCTCGATTTTTTTGGTGGGCACAAGCGGGCCGTTGAAGCAGCACGTTACGGTCTTGATGCTGTCGTGGAAGATATGCGTGCCACAATGGTAACGCTGTTAGGGGATGTAGCGATAAATTATGTCCAGGTTCGTGGTTGGCAACAAAAATTATCGCTTGCACAACAAATTGCTTCATCGCAGCGTAAAACATTAGAACTGGTGCGCGCTAAGTTTACGGCTGGTGATGCTTCTGAGATTGATGTCTCAAATGCGAAAGCGCAAATGGCAAATACAGAAGCAGATGTATCACAGATGGAAGCCAATTTGTCCATGGGCGTCCATCGCCTCTCTGTTTTAATAGGTTGCGTGCCTATGGCTTTAGAGAATTTGTTGAAGGAAAACGCTGAAAACGCGAAAATTCCACAACCGCATTGGCCAATATCAGCGGGAATTCCTGCCAATATTTTGTTGATGCGTCCAGATTTACGACGGGCGGAACGTCAGTATGCACAAGCAACTGCGCGGATTGGCCAGCGTGAGGCAGAGCGCTATCCGTCTCTCACTTTGACAGGTAATATTTCAACAATGGCAGGCACAATTGGCCAATTGTGGAAAAATTCAACAATTGGATGGTCTTTTGGTCCTGGTTTGCGTTTTCCCTTCTTTAATGGAGGACAAATTGCTGCCGCTGTTTCCGTAGCGCGTGCACAGCGTGATCAAGCGTTTATCGCTTATCGATCTGCCGTGCTGACGGCACTAGAAGAGGTAGAAAATGCTCTTGTGGGATTGACCAAAGAACACCAACGTTTAGAGAAGCTTGTCATCGCCAATTCAGCCTCTTTGCATTCATTAAAGCTTTCACAGCAACTTTTTGAAAATGGAACTACCAGTTTCTTTGAATTATTGAATGCTAATCGCTCCTATTATTCTTCACTGATGGCGCTCAAAGATAGTCGTATTGCTCTGGCTACCCAATATATTGCACTGATGAAAGCATTAGGTGGTGGCTGGGATGGCACGGTGGATGTGTCGCGTCCAGAAGTCGTTGATGGCGCTGCCCATTCGCGTACAAGGGTAAGGCAATGAAAAAAGGTTTAGTTAAAAATTTCGTTATAAAACGTAAAAAACTTTCCATATTCTTAGTAGGTGTTTTCCTCATCCTTTTTTTGCTGTGGCTGCGTTCTCTTATTTTTGGGACGTCTTCGCCGATTTATATAACTGCGGTGGTTAAGCGTGGTGATATAGAGGAAAGTGTTTTGGCTTCTGGTGTTGTACGCCCTTATCGGTTGGTTGCTGTTGGTGCGCGTGCAACAGGACGTGTTGTATCGATGCGTGTTTTTCCTGGAAGTATTGTGAAAAAGGGGGATCTCTTGGCAGAAATTGATCCCACAGATCAGGAAAATGACTTAAAAAGAAAAAAAGCAGCGCTCTCACATTATCATGCGAGTTTGCAAGAGCATGAAGCCTATCTCACTCTTGCACAAAAAAATTTGAATCGTCAAAAGCAATTAATCGAGACACGCGCTATCTCACGGGCTAACCTTGATGATGCTGCGGCACAGGTAAAAATACGCGAAGCGCAAATCGCTCAGCTTCGTGAGCAAATTATACAAGCACAAATCGACGTAGATAGTGCAGAGGTCAATCTGAGTTACACGCGGGTAACTGCTCCTTCAGCGGGAACGGTTTTAGCAACGGTTGTAGAAGAAGGACAGAATGTAAATGCAGTCCAGTCTGCGCCGACAATCGTTATTTTAGGCGATTTATCAAAGATGACGGTAAAAGCGCAAATTTCAGAAGCTGATGTTCTTAAAGTTCGTGCTGGGCAACCTCTCTATTTTACAATTTTTGGCGATTCACAGCGTCGTTATGAGGGTATCTTAGAAAGGGTAGAACCTGCACCTGAATCAGTCCGAGCTGACGTAAGTATCAATCCTGGTGCAATCGGAAATTCAAGTTCTCTAACCTCATCGGCTATCTATTATAACGGGATTGTGCATGTTGATAATAAGGATAATTTTTTACGCACTTATATGACTGCTCAAGTTCACGTTATATTGGGTCGCGCTAAAAACGTTTTGTTAATTCCAAGTGATGCCTTACGTGATATGACAAAGGAGCGTAAAGCCTGGGTTTCCCTACTTGTAGAAGAAAATAAGGTGATCGCAAAACAGGTAACAGTTGGGCTCGATAACAAGGTGATGGCAGAAATTATTTCGGGGCTTAATGAGGGAGATGTGGTGATCACCGGTTCGCGCGACGGGAAGATGCCAGATTCTTCTGATGCATACATCGAAGATGAGATCTGAGACATGAAAACGGGACAAAAAGATGCTGTGATTGTTCTAGAAAACATTGTGCGCAAGTTTCCTGCAGGGGAGAAGTTCGTCACTGTTTTAAAAAGTATCAATCTTACCATTAGGCAGGGTGAGATGGTGGCCATCGTGGGAGCTTCTGGTTCAGGAAAATCCACATTGATGAATATTTTAGGATGTCTCGATCGGCCAGATTCTGGTCGATATTGGATTTCTGGGAAGGAAACGGCAACCCTCGTTCCTGATGAACTATCGGCTTTACGACGTAACCATTTTGGATTTATTTTTCAGCGTTACCACTTGCTGAATGAATTGACAGCTCTTGGCAATGTCGAAATTCCGGCTATTTACGCAGGGTGTGCAGCACAAACAAGAAGAAAACGTGCACGGGACCTGTTGGCGCGTCTCGGCATGGGAGATAGGATAAATCATCGCCCAAACCAACTTTCAGGCGGGCAGCAGCAGCGGGTGTCTATCGCGCGTGCGTTAATCAATGATGCCGAGGTTATTCTCGCAGATGAGCCAACTGGTGCGTTGGATACGCAAAGTGGCCAGGAGGTGTTGCGTATCTTGGATGAGCTTCATAAAGAAGGGCGCACTATTGTCATTGTGACTCACGATATGCAGGTGGCTGAAAGGGCGGAACGTATTATCGAAATCAGTGATGGAGAAATTATCAGCGATAGTTTTTCAAAGAATGCGAAAGTAAAGAAGAGCAACCAACCTCTTTGCAGGCAAAAAAATATCACAGAGCAGCACAGACTTGGTTTTTTTCGTTCTTTTGCTGAGCGCTTCTGTGAGGCATTTGTTATGGCTTTATTGGCGATGAATGCGCACCGGATGCGGACTTTTCTGACGATGCTTGGGGTTATCATCGGTATTGGTGCAATTATTGCGATGGTAGCTTTAGGAAATGGAACGCGAGAAAAGATCCTAGAAAATTTTAAAAGTTTGGGTTCCAATACACTGACAATTTTTCCTGGGAAAAATTTTTCTGATCCACAGGCAGGAAAAATAACTAGCTTGGTTGAAGCTGATGCAGAAGCTCTTTCTGAATTGCCCTATGTTTCCGGTGTAACGCCGCAGATTTCAGCTAGCTCGATTATACGTTCTGGCGCTGTCGAAGTGGGTGCTGTAATTGCTGGAGTGGGAGAGCAGTTTTTTCAAACACAGGGACTTAGTGCTATTGAAGGAAAGTTGTTTGATAAAAACAGTGTGCGTGAACGGGCGGTAGACTTAGTGATAGAAAAAGAAGCGATTTCTGTTCTTTTTCCCCACAGTCATGAAAGCCCTATCGGAAAAGTTGTGCACGTGGGTAGAGTTCCAGCTCGTATCGTTGGTGTTGTTGCACCGAACAACAGTTCGGGCGTGTCGAATACGCTGCAGATTTATTTGCCCTATACAGCATTACAAACACGCTTTCTTGGTACCACAAATGTTCGCGCGATTGTCGTTAAGATTGCGGACGATGTCGACTCACATTTGGCAGAGACTATGGTACAGCGTTTCCTGACTGCCCGACATGGAGGGAAAGATTTTTTTATCAGAAATTCTGAATCATTCCGTGAGCGTATTATAGAGAATACGCATATTTTAACACTTTTGGTGTCTTCAATTGCGGCTATTTCTTTGCTCGTAGGCGGTATTGGTGTGATGAATATCATGTTAGTCACTGTTTCTGAGAGGATAAAT
This sequence comes from Bartonella numerosa, assembly GCF_037070845.1. Taxonomy (NCBI): domain Bacteria; kingdom Pseudomonadati; phylum Pseudomonadota; class Alphaproteobacteria; order Hyphomicrobiales; family Bartonellaceae; genus Bartonella; species Bartonella numerosa. The sequence continues at coordinate 92,651 of NZ_JAYMZI010000003.1, read as the reverse complement.
GAAATCGGAGTACGCATGGCAGTCGGTGCACGCCAGAGCGATATTTTGCAGCAATTTTTGATTGAGGCGGTTTTGGTTTGTGTAATTGGTGGTGGTCTTGGTATTCTGCTCGGATTTTCTATTGGTGGCTTATTTCTGCTGCTTAGGGCTCCTATCTACCTAGTTTATACGGCTGATTCAATTATTATATCCCTCATGTTTTCAACTGTCATAGGGGTAGGGTTTGGTTTTTCGCCAGCACGACAGGCCTCGCGACTTGATCCTGTTGTTGCTCTCTCACGTGACTAGGCAGCATCAGTCTTGCAAAAAACTGTGCTTTCATAATTTTTGCGCTGGGTAGGAGTCTCTGTGGAAAGGGATATTTATCGAAAAATCATGCGTGTTTTGTCGGTCCGTTGCGTCAGATTTTTAATTTGAAAAAACAGAAGCAATGTAGTCGTAATCACGTGTCGAGCACCCCGGTACGCGAAAAAGTTCTTAAATTTAAATATAGAAGAAATAGCTGGTAGGAGAGGTCAGTAAGATAGGATATTTTTGGGGACAAACTGTGATCATAGTTTGAGAAAAAAACGCCGGTATCAGAGCAGATTGCTGACAGAGGAATAAATGCCGAATTGCGTATCTTCCGTCGTAGTAAAGCTGCCAGTGGGACTCTTGAGCAACACGTAAACACTATCAATGTGCGTTGGCTGAGAATTTACAAAACAGATTAGTACTCAAAGATTAAAATGCAGTTCTAATGTATACTCCGATAATCTTGATGTATTCTGACGCCAAAATGCGTATTTGGTTGATTTGTTGTACCATGCTTTCAGCGTTGTTGTCTTTTTTAACAGGGTAGGCAATGAAATTAGTATCAGGCATTAAGTATTTGAATTCGCGCAAAGAACGCCACATGTGGTAATCATGGGTAACAATGTAAAGCGTTTTATATTTATGTTTTCTTATCCAAGCAGTACTTTCTTTGGCGTTTCCTCGTGTATTGGTTGCTTTGTGTCCAATGTCGACACAACAAGCAAAGAGCTGCGGGTCGATATGGTTAATATGCATAAAGCTATCAGGACTCGTTATCGTGTTTACTCCGCTAATTAAGAGTCGCGAGCCAAGCCCCTGTTCCAAGAGATAAAGCCCCGTTTTTATCCGGTTTTCTCCTCCCGTTAAAACGACAATTGCGTCTGCCTTCGGTAACGGATTCTGTGGTTTAAGCCGATCGGTTTTTTCGGAAAAAACAATGAAACCAATGCAAAAGAACAGGGTTATCATTAAAAGAGAAAGCGTTGTCGGTGGGAAATAGCGAAATAAATACCGATGATGCCATATACTGCGCACGGAAAAATTTTGACACGCCAAATCATCCCGTGCCGTTGGTTCGAAATCATGTGAATTGTCGGTCATAAAATCAAAATAAGCTGTCTTCGCATTGATAAAACTTTTTAAGTTGCATTAAAATCGTTATTCTGTTTGTCAGTACGGCAAGGCAAGAAACAAAAAGAATTAGGGTAATGATCTTTCCATAGGGTATAGAACTCATGGAGAGATGTCCGAAGAAAGCTGTTACTTGGCTGGCTTCTACTCTCCCCAGATTATAATTTGTCAAAAAGGAGAAGGCACAAAACAAGAATACACTTGCGGCACCACCGTATAATGCACCGCGTAGTGCGGTTTTAAAAAAATGCCAATCAAATTGTCGAGCAATGAAGAAAGTTTCCGTGCCAAGGAAGTACAATACATTAATAATATGCGCATTCTCTGCTAGTGCGTTTCGCGTGGAAAAAACAATCGTGAGTGCCAGCGAACATAGAACCAGTATTAAAATTGAAAAACCAATCAAAACAACTCTATGCGCAAGCTTTGCAAAATGGTCTATCCAAACGCGGTGGTCATCGAACTGTCCTCCTGGGATTCTTGTTTTAATTTCTTGACTAATTGCAGGAAAATTGATTTTCTCGCCCTCTTTCAGTGTAACGATAATGAGCCGGGGGAGCGGTAAGTCGTTGAAGTCTAGACCCTTTCCAAACCACGGCTCGAGCAACTTTTCAGTGGATTTTTTATCAACAATTTTAGCGCCTTCTACACCGCGAAATGTTTTGACTAATTTTACTGCATCACGGAGAGATTCTTCGATATCGATATTTTCGACGGGGCGTATTTGGATTGTTGCTTCATAGCTAATTTCATTACTCCAATTGCTGGCAGCACGTTGCACTAAATCGACACTGATCAATGTTAAGCTTGATAAAAATGTCATGATAGCAACTACCGCGACAAGCGCTTGTCCAGAAATATTACCACTGGGAATGATGGCTGTTGCGCTTTTTTTATCGCTTGTAAAAATTGGGAAAGATTTATTCATGAATCGTCATCCGTCCATTATGGAGAACCATTCGACGCGCTGCTACCTGCTCCATAAGTGCAACATCGTGGGTGGCAATGATGACAGCTGTTCCAAAGCGGTTTAATTCAATAAACAAACGCAGCAGGCGTTTTGCTAAAGGCGGATCGACATTTCCCGTTGGTTCATCCGCTAAGAGTATTTCAGGCTGATCAATGAGCGCGCGCGCTATCGCTACCCTCTGTTTCTCTCCACCGGAAAGAACTGGTGGTAAAACATGAATGTGGTTTCCAAGACCCACCCAACACAAAAGGTCTTCCACTTCACTGCGATAAGTTGCTTCTTCTTGTCCTTTTATGCGTAGGGGCAAAGAAACATTCTCATAGGTAGTCATATGATCTAGTAAACGAAAGTCTTGAAAAACGACGCCAATACGTCGTCTCAATGCTGGAAGCTCCTGCCGTCTAAGTAATGCTGTGTCAGTTCCAAATAAGTCAATATGTCCACGAGTTGGTTTCAGTGTTAAAAACATCAAACGCATCAACGACGTTTTTCCTGCTCCAGAGGCGCCAGTTAAAAACTGAAACGAGCCTGAAGGAATATGAAAACTAATATCACGCAAAATTTCCGGCCCCATCCCATAGCGCAGACCGACATTTTCAAAATGAATCACCTTTGGTTACCACTTCTGCTTCTCTATTGAATCACATACAGGATACTTTACCGCTATTGTTTCAGATTTTCGCCAGTGCACACGCTCAAACATTCTGAACGTTTCTTCTTTTAGTAGTTCTTCGTCTTTGTTAGGAGTACACCGTTCGTTTTCAGTCACATTAAAAATATCATTGGTTGTCATCTTTCCTTCTTCTGTTCAACTGGCGACTTTAACAGGAATGCGTAGTCGATTCTAGCAAAAATGCTAAAGCCGGGTGTTGTTGATATTTTACATTGAACAGAGTGATCCTTTTAGTTTTGACGGTTAGAAATAAGGTCATCGATAATTTGTGGTTCAGCAAGGGTTGAAGTATCTCCTAAATTTTCGAAATTATTTTCAGCAATTTTTCGTAGAATACGCCTCATGATCTTTCCCGATCGCGTTTTAGGTAATTTAGGGGCGAACTGGAGTTTATCCAATATGGCAATAGAGCCCATTGTTCTTTTGACATGCTGAATAAGATTTTTGCGTAACTCTTCGCTTGGGCTTACGTCTTCCATTAAAGTAATGAAACTGTAGATTCCCTGCCCTTTAATGGGGTGAGGGTAACCAACGACAGCTGCTTCTGAAACAGTGGGATGTGCAACGAGCGCCGATTCAATTTCAGCTGTTCCTAACCGATGTCCAGAGACATTGATGATATCGTCGATACGTCCTGTAATCCAGTAATAGCCATCACTATCCCGTTTGCAGCCGTCACCTGTAAAATATTTTCCTTTATATGGAGAAAAATAAGTTTGAATAAAGCGTTTATGATCATTATAAAGCGTGCGCATTTGACCTGGCCACGAATCAATAATGCAAAGGCTGCCCTCAGTTTCATTTTCTAAAACATTTCCTTGTGTATCAATAATTTGGGGTTGAATACCAAAGAAAGGACGTGTGGCTGACCCTGCTTTAAGCTGCGTTGCGCCGGGCAAGGGCGTTATCATATGTCCACCTGTTTCTGTTTGCCACCATGTATCGAGTATGGGGCAGCGACTATCTCCGACCGTTTGATAAAACCACTCCCACGCTTCTGGATTAATAGGTTCACCTACGGTGCCGAGCAAGCGTAAGGACGTTCTTTTGTAGCGTTCAACAAATGAATTTCCTGCACCCATCAACATGCGAATAACGGTTGGTGCGGTGTAGAGAATATTCACGCTGTGCTTGTCGACAATCTCCCAAAATCTGCCTTGGTCTGGAAAAGTTGGTGAGCCTTCAAACATTAGGGTTGTGGCGGCGTTGCATAGGGGGCCATAAATCAAGTAAGAATGGCCAGTAATCCAACCGATATCAGCTGTACACCAGTAAATTTGGCCAGGCAGGTAGTCAAAAACATACTGATGTGTCATCGACGCATAAACGAGATAGCCAGCTGTTGTATGCAGAACACCTTTGGGTTTGCCTGTTGAACCAGATGTATAAAGGATGAAAAGAGGGTCTTCTGCATTCATTCTTTCTGGCGGACAATCCGTCTTGGCGTCAAGGATTTCTTCATGGTACCAAAAATCGCGCCCTTTTACCCACTTAATCGTGTTGCCTGTGCGTCGTACAACCATAACGCGATTAACATGCACGTTATGGCGTTCTGCAATATCGATGGCGTGGTCGATGTTGTCCTTTAATTTGATCACTTTTCCTGCACGTAAGCCTTGATCAGCAGTGATTACGAACGTCGATTCACAATCGACAATGCGTCCTGCTATCGCCTCAGGGGAAAAGCCCGCAAAAATAACTGAGTGGATAGCACCGATGCGAGTGCAGGCCAACATAGCATAGGCAGCCTCGGGGATCATCGGTAAGCAAATAGTAATTCTGTCGCCTTTTTTTACACCATGATTCCTGAGAACATTGGCAAAACGACAAACATGCTCATAAAGCGCGTTATAGGTTATTTTTTGATCATGATAGGGGCTATCGCCTTCCCAAATTAGGGCAGTGCGATCACCATGTTTTTTCAAATGGCGGTCAATACAGTTATAGGCAACATTCGTCACTCCGTCTTCGTACCATCGAATCGATACATCATCATTAAACGAAGTATTTTTTGCTCTCGTATAAGGCTTAAACCATTCAATACGTTGTCCATGTTTTGCCCAGAAAGTTTCTGGGTCATTAATGCTTTCCTGATACCATTGTTGATAGGTTTCTTCATTGATAAAAGTATTTTTTTTAATATCATCCAGTATTGGGTAAATTTTTTTGGACATATTTCCCTCCCTATCTATGATCTGAAAAAATAAGACGATATATCGGCATTATTTTTACAGAACGCCTACTCCAAAAGTATTTCTCTTAAAAACAGCTTTTCAGACTAGATCAAATCGCAAAGCTTTGTGCAATCAAGTTTTGAAGTCTCAGGGATTATATTCAGTTTAAGGAAGAGTTTCTACACCTTTATAGTGCTGAAGTTTTACAACTCCAGCGAAAATATGGCTAAGAAAGACGTTCTCCGAATATGGCTGAGCCAATACGAAGAACATTGGAGCCGAATTGAATAGCAATTTTGAAATCGCTGGACATTCCCATAGAAAGTTTTTGAAGAGAGGCTTTTTTTGCTAATTTTGCTAAGAGAGCAAAATAGGGACCAGGATTCTCTTGTATTGGTGGGATGGCCATGAGTCCAACAACGTTGAGTCCGTAGTGTTTTTTGCATCGATCAACAAAGGAAACGACGTCTTGTGGTGCAACACCACTTTTTTGGGGCTCTAATCCAATGTTTACCTGAACATAGCAGGGCAGATACTTTTCTTGTTTTTGCATTTCTTCTGCTAAACATTTTGCTATTTTTTCGCGATCAATAGTTTGGATAATATCAAAAATTTTGACAGCTTGCGCTGTCTTATTGGATTGTAGATGTCCTATGAGGTGAAGTTCAATAGGATGAAATCGTTGACGTAAGTGAGTCCATTTTTCGGCAGCCTCTTGCACTCGGTTTTCCGCGAAAAGAGATTGCCCTGCTTGTAAAAGAGGGACAATGTTATCTGCTGGCACGGTCTTTGAAACAGCAAGAAGTTGCACTTCTTCCGGAGAGCGGTGCGAATCTTTACATGTTTCAGCAATATCCGTTTGAAGTTTTTTCCACGCTTCAACAGAAGATCCGCTAAGTGTCGTGGTACAGGGAGTGCTCATGATTTGCGCTTTCTATTTTTGTTTGGGGACCAGACAACTGTTTATAAAGCTTTCTAAACTGCTTAGGAAAATAATTAGTGACGATCTTGACGGTGGGCTTAATCCATGGTGAAGGATAAAACAAGTTTTTTGGTCCGATTTTATTAATTTAGTAGAGTATAATGGGAATGACAGTCGAACGCTATAATCCACATGCCCAAGAACAAAAATGGCAAGCAACTTGGGACGAAAGGAAGGTCTTTCAAACCAATCAAGGGGATCCGCGTGAAAAATATTATGTTTTAGAAATGTTTCCCTATCCCTCTGGCCGCATCCATATGGGGCACGTGCGCAATTATGCCATGGGAGATGTTATAGCGCGCTATAAACGTGCAAGGGGGTTTAATGTACTTCATCCTATGGGATGGGATGCCTTCGGTATGCCAGCTGAAAACGCAGCTATGCAAAATAAAGTACATCCAAAAATTTGGACTTACCAGAATATTGAGGTAATGCGCAGGCAGCTGAAGCAATTAGGGCTTTCTCTTGACTGGTCGCGCGAATTTGCAACTTGTGACGTGGAATATTATCACTGCCAACAAATGTTATTCCTTGATCTATACCAAAAGGGATTGGTTGCGCGTAAAGTAGCTAGGGTGAACTGGGACCCTGTTGATCAAACCGTTTTGGCAAATGAGCAGGTGATTGATGGAAGAGGGTGGCGTTCTGGCGCATTGATTGAACAGCGTGAGTTGACGCAATGGTTCTTTAAAATTAGTGACTTTAGTGAAGAGTTATTGGCAGGTCTTGAAGAACTTGAGAAGTGGCCTGAAAAGGTCCGCGTCATGCAAAAAAATTGGATCGGTAAATCTCAAGGTCTTTTGATTCGTTGGGCTTTGAATACGACAAATACTGCTGATGATATTTGTAAAACATTCAACGAAATTGTTTGCTATTCGACACGGCCTGATACGCTCTTTGGTGCCTCTTTTTTGGCGTTGTCTGTTGACCATCCCATTGCGCAAGCCTTAGCACGAAAGGACAAGACTTTAGACGCTTTTATCAAAGGCTGTCAGCGCGGTGGAGTAACAACTGAGGCACTTGAAACCGCTGAAAAACAAGGATTTCGTACGCCGCTTTCAGCTGTCCACCCATTCGATACGACAGTGCATATTCCTGTCTATATCGCTAATTTTGTTCTTATGGACCACGGGACAGGGGCTATTTTTGGTTGTCCCGCCCATGATCAGAGAGATTTAGATTTTGCACGTAAATATGGACTTCCTGTACGTCCGGTTGTTTTTCCAAAGGGGAATGATGCTAAAGAGTTTGCGATTGCTGAAACAGCTTATACTGGTGATGGGGTGATGATCAATTCAGATTTTTTGGATGGTCTGACGCCACAACAAGCTTTTGAAGAGACAGCGAAGCGGCTCGAGAGACAAGTGCTGAGTGGTCATCCCCAAGGGAAAAAGACTACACAATTTCGATTACGTGATTGGGGTATTTCTCGTCAACGTTATTGGGGGTGTCCAATTCCAATAATACATTGTTCAGCTTGTGGGGCAGTTCCTGTTCCGCGTGCCGATTTGCCCGTTGTGTTGCCTGATGATGTAACTTTTGATCAGCTTGGCAATCCTCTTGCACGTCACGAAACGTGGAAAATGGTTGCTTGTCCTGCTTGTGGTCAACCTGCCGAGCGAGAAACAGATACGATGGATACCTTTGTTGATTCTTCATGGTATTATGCGCGTTTTGCTTCACCTCGGGCGCAAGAGCCTGTTGATAAAAATGCGGTAGCTGGATGGTTGCCTGTGCAACAGTATATCGGTGGAATTGAGCATGCAATTTTGCATTTGCTTTATGCTCGCTTTTTCATGCGTGCCATGAAGGTAGCTGGTCATGTGGCTATGGACGAACCTTTCAAGGGGCTTTTTACTCAAGGGATGGTTGTTCATGAAACCTACCGAGATGATCAGGGATGGGTTTCTCCAGCAGAAATTTCAATCGTTGAAAAAGATGGAAAACGCCGGGCTTATAAATTGACCGACCAAAGTGAAGTGACGATCGGTTCTATTGAAAAAATGTCAAAATCAAAAAAGAATGTCGTTGATCCTGACGATATTGTAGCATCTTACGGGGCTGATACTGTGCGCTGGTTTGTGTTATCGGATTCTCCCCCTGATCGCGATGTCATCTGGACAGAGGCCGGTGTTGAGGGAGCGCATCGTTTTATACAGCGTATTTGGCGTTGTGTGGCTTTAAGTGCTACAGTCTTAAGGGACGTTGTTCCTTGCGCAGGGCGTCAGGGTGCTGCTTTGGAACTTTCAAAGGTAGCGCATCGCACGCTTTGCGCTGTAGAAGATGATCTAGAAAAGCTTGCGTTCAATCGGGCGGTTGCGCGCTTATATGAATTCTTGAATGTCATAGCACCGTTGCTGAATAAGGTTGCAAGTCTCGAGGATGAGATGAAAGCATCTTTGCGTCAAGCAGTGGATTTCTTCCTCGCTATGATTGCACCTATGATGCCTCATTTAGCGGAAGAGTGTCATACTGCTTTGGGGGGAGAGGAATTGATTTCTGAGCTTGCTTGGCCTATTTACGACCCAGTATTGACTGTCGATGACTCCTATACTTTGCCGGTGCAGATTAATGGCAAAAAGCGTGGTGAAATAACAGTTCCAGTAACAGCTGATGAAGTGGCGATAAAGGAAGCTGTTTTGGCTCTCGATTTTGTTCAGGCGCTTTTGGTTGAGAAAACAGTCAAAAAAATGATTATTGTTCCGCGGAGGATCGTTAATGTCGTTCTTTAAAAATTTTGCTCTCGCAGGATTTGCTGTTTTTTTCTTATTTTTATGCGGATGCACTATTGAGCCGCTTTATCGTGGAGTGTCCCAGACTTCGGCGAAGAGTTCCGTGGGGCTTTCCACTAAGCTTGCTAGCATTATTATTGACGAACCTTCCGATCGTTTTGGTCAAATGGTGCGCAACCATTTGCTGTTTCTTCTATATGGAAGTGGGAGCAAGCCTTCCAGTCCGGCTTATAGATTAGCATTACAGGCATCGGTTTTTACAAGGAACTCCGTGCAAATAGAGTTTGATCGATACAGAGAAGGACGTCCCTCTCTTGGGACTGTAACGGGTAAGGCCTCTTATACGCTGCAAGATATGAAGAACGTGACCATTTCTCAAGGAATGGGGACTGTAAGTGTATCTTTCGAGCGGCTTGACCAAGAGTACGCAACTTTGCAAGCAGAAGAAGATGCGCAAAGACGCGCAGCCGAAGAAGTGGCCGAACGGATCTTACTGTCGCTTTCGAGAAATCTTTCGAGACGCTAAGCGGTATTTTGTCGGGTTTTTTGCCAATCCTCTAAGAATGTTTATAACTCTTAATTTGTTAGAGGGTGCTTTATGAAAGCTTTTAATATCGTTGGTAGAATGGTCGCAACATCTGCGCCGCTTAGTGCGGCGCGCTTGACGTGGTCAATTGTGCGAATTGATGCTGCTTAAGATTTTTTTTAAAGCTACAATTATGGTAGACTGCGCAAATTTCACGAAGTAATGACAACCATCTGCTCCACAATCATCGACTTTACCAATAAGGGGTAGAAACAAATGCCGCGCCCGCTTTTGCTTCCAGTAAGTCCTGGTTGGCAGAAAAACAGAGAGCGAAATTTGCCTTTATTCTTTGTTTTGCCAAGGTGCTGCATGCTTTCAATCCACTAAATGTTAGAGGAAGCTTGAAGCTTAAGGCAGATATTATCAGAAATTTTTGCGAAAATAGCAGCTTCTGCCATAATATCTTAAAATTCAGTTGCAGCAACACTGACAGAAACGGTCCTATCGATGAGGTCACGATTTCTTTCGCTGCATCGATGGTATTGCGTCCTGATTTTAGTATAAAGGAGGGGTTTGTGGTAACCACCGTCAATTAAGTTCAAATTTTGTAATCCTCGTATATCTTTGACGTTTGCGCTATCCACAAAAAACTTCGTTGCCAATCCTCCTTATTTTGCGCTCAAAATTTCTGATATTTCGCTCCATTTTTGTTATGCGCTATTGTTGGGTGTAACAGCAAGAAGGTGACCTGGTACCTGCGTAGCTTGATGATTCATTGGATAAAATTAAAAAAATAAGCTTTTGGGAAAGGGGAAAATATAGAGGAGATTCTGTTCATGACTTTGGTATTTGTGGTGTCAGCATTTCGAGAATGATTATGATCAGCAGGGTTTTGTTGCTAAGCGGAGGGTGGTAAATCACGCAAGAGAGAGGTTTTTGATTATGTCAAAAAACAAGGCATGCCAGGCAATGTCGGTGCAAAAAGTAAAATCAAATGCGGCAGAGGGAGAGGTTGTCTCTGTCGTAGTACCCCTCCCTGTTTCTTGTGCTTATAGTTACTTGGTTCCGCCCTTTATGGAAGTAGGGGTTGGTTCCTTTGTTCGTGTTCCAGTAATGGGGCGTGAGGTTTGCGGCTTTGTAGTAGATGTTGGTGAGCAAACAGAAAAAGTTTCGCAAATGGCTAAGCCATTGGCGCGTGAGAAGCTGCGCTTAATTCTTCATGTTTTTGATTGTCCGCCGCTAAAGGTAGAGATGATTGCGTTTTTGCGTTTTGTTAGTCAGTACACAATGGCTCCGTTCGGACTTGTTGCGCGGTTAGTTTTGTGTGTTTCTGCTGCTTTGGAGCCAGAGGCGCGAATGCCAGGGTTGCGGTACTGTGGAGGGGAAGTGGAACGTTTAACATCGGCGCGATCACGGGTTTTAGAATTGGTGCGCGATGGTACGATTTGGACTCGTTCTGGTCTTGCACATGCGGCAGGTGTCTCCGTTTCTGTCGTTGAGGGGCTAAAGTCGCTTGGAGTTTTTGAGGATGTCATGGTGCCGACACCTGATCTTGTTTCAGTGCCTGATCCTCATTTTTGTTCCCCTAAGTTAGAAGGCGCACAGAGTGAAGCGGCAGCAGCGTTACGGGAGGGGGTTTTATCCTCCAAGTTTCAGGTTTTTCTTCTTGATGGTGTCACAGGATCAGGGAAGACCGAAGTTTATTTTGAAGCGGTCGCTCAAGCGCTCATGTGTAGTAAACAAGTTCTAATTTTATTGCCAGAGATTGCTTTAACGCAGCAATTTTTAGATCGTTTTCATTCGCGTTTTGGCACTTCAGCGGCGGAGTGGCATTCGGACTTAGCACCTCGTCGCCGAGAACGCTTGTGGCGGCAAGTTGCAGAAGGACGCGTTCGGGTTGTTGCTGGAGCGCGCTCAGCACTTTTTTTACCTTTTCAAGAGCTTGGGCTCATCGTGGTTGATGAGGAGCACGATAGTGCTTACAAACAGGAAGAGCGCATTTTTTATCACGCACGTGATATGGCAGTGGCGCGTGGTTCTTTTGAACGTTTTCCAGTTATTTTATCTTCAGCGACACCATCGATTGAAAGTCAGGCGAACGTTTTGTGGAAGCGTTATAAACGGGTTAATTTACCATCGCGTTTTAAAGCGGCCGCACTCCCACAGTTGCAAGCCATCGATATGCGTCAAGAGGGTTTGAAGAGAGGGCGTTTTATTTCCTCTGTTCTCGAACAGGCTTTAGCACAAACCCTCGAAAAGGGGGAGCAAGCGCTTCTCTTCCTTAATCGACGTGGTTATGCACCTTTAATTTTATGTCGAGTTTGTGGACATCGTTTCCATTGTGAAAACTGTTCGAGTTGGTTGGTTGAACATCGTGTACAGGGGCAGCTTAAATGCCATCATTGTGGTTTTCATCGGTTGCTTCCAGAAGCATGTTGTAAATGTGGCACTTTGGATCATCTTGTAGCTTGTGGACCGGGTGTAGAAAGAATTGCTGAAGAAACACAAACACTTTTCCCACAAGCGCGATTGTTGATTTTGTCAACCGACCTGAAAGGCGGGATTAGGCAATTGCGAAACGAATTGGAGGCAGTTACAAGAGGAGAGGTGGATATCGTTATTGGGACGCAGTTGGTTGCTAAGGGGCACCATTTTCCTCAGCTTTCTTTGGTTGGAGTAATCGATGCTGATCTTGGCCTTGCTAATGGCGATTTACGTGCCGCTGAGCGCACCTTTCAGCTTTTATCTCAGGTTACAGGGCGTGCAGGGCGTGCAGGGTTAAAAAGTTTTGGATTATTGCAAACTTATCAACCTGATCATCCAGTTATAAAAGCTTTACTTTTACGGAAACGCGAGGACTTTTATAAGCATGAACTCGCAATGAGGATGCAGTATCATTTGCCACCTTTCGGGCGACTTGCTTCTTTAATTGTGTCGTCAGAAAAGCGCCAAGCTGCAGAACATTACGCACGCGCGCTACGTTTGGCAGCTCCACAGGAAAAAGATGTTTTACTCATAGGTCCTGCGGAAGCTCAGCTGGCTCTTGTTCGGGGACGTCATCGTTTTCGACTTTTGCTACAGGGACAGCGCTCTTTCGATATGCAGGGGTTTATTCGTAAAGTACTCAAAAATGCACCTAAAATGCCAAGTTCTGTTTGGGTACAAATTGATATCGATCCACAAAGTTTTCTCTGAAAATAAAGCAAAAGACCCATCGGAGGACTTCTAAAGAATATCCTCTAAAAGAGATTGCGTTCCTAGAATTCGCTTACTTTTAGAAAAATTGGAGGATATGCCTGCAGGAGGCATAAAGAATTGCAATTTTGTTCCGTATTCCGAAGATCAACTACAGGATATTTGTTAAATTTTTTAAGGAGTGTTGATTTGCGGTGTTGCGAGTCGGCTATGTCTATGCTAGAAGCCAAAAGGTTTTTTATTCTGAGTTTTAGGGAGGAGATTCTTGAAATTCGGGATGTCTGATTCGTTTCATGGTGATTATTCAGAGAGTTGCTCTAGGGAAAGAGGCGGTATTTCGTGTCAGATTCGTTTTCTCTTATACCGCTGCCGTTGGTAGATCAGCGCTATGCAGAAGCGCTTTTCGATTTTGCTCGAGAGTTGGGGTCTATCGAAGGTGTTGAGAGGTCTGTAGCATCTTTTCTTACTGTGCTGGATCAGAATGAAGACTTAAAGCGCTTTGTGCAGATCCCCTTGTTTTCGGTGAAAGAGCAAGTCGGAGTGGTGTGTTCTATATGCGATGGTCTTGGGTTTCCTGGCGAGGGTGCCGGCGGGGTTGTTCGTAGTTTTCTGCGTATGATCGTGGTAAACCGCCGTCTTGGTGCTTTGTCTGGCATTTTTCGCGCTTTTCAGCGCTGTGTTGCTTTGTCCCGTGGGGAGGTTTCTGCGCGGATTATTTCTGCGCGTCCGTTGAGTCTCCAGCAAGAAGAAGAACTGCGTGTGGCTTTGGAAAGTGTTGTTGGGGGAAAAGTTTTTCTGCGTATCTCTGTTGATCCAACGATTGTAGGTGGGCTGATTATTCGCCTGGGGTCATTTCAGATTGATGCGTCTCTTGTGGCGAAGTTGTCTTCGCTTAAGCTTGCATTGAAAAAAGAGGTCAGCTGATGGACATTAGACCGTCTGAAATTTCAAAAATTTTAAAAGAGCAGATCAGGAACTTTGATCAAAAGTCTGAGGTATCAGAAATTGGTTGGGTTTTGTCTGTAGGTGATGGTATCGCCCGTGTTTATGGTTTGGATAATGTCCAGGCAGGTGAGATGGTTTCTTTTTCAAATGGTGTGCGCGGTATGGCGCTGAATTTGGAAATGGATAACGTTGGGGTTGTTATTTTTGGTTCTGATCGTGATATTCGCGAGGGTGACTGCGTTAAGAGGTTGGGCGCTATTGTGGATGTTCCCGTAGGTCCAGAGCTTCTTGGCCGTGTTGTTGATGCTCTCGGAAACCCCATAGATGGCAAGGGCCCTATTAAAGCAACGGAGCGTCGTCGTGTTGATGTTAAAGCTCCGGGAATCATTCCTCGTCAGTCCGTACATGAATCAATGTCGACAGGATTAAAGTCCGTCGACGCGCTTATACCTATTGGACGTGGGCAGCGTGAGTTGGTGATTGGGGATCGTCAAACAGGAAAGACGGCAATTCTTCTTGACACATTTTTAAATCAGAAACCATTTCACGAAAAAGGTTCTGGAAGAGATCAAGATAAGGTTTATTGCATTTATGTGGCGATTGGCCAGAAGCGTTCGACAGTTGCGCAGTTCGTGAAGGTTTTGGAAGAGCGCGGGGCCTTGGAGTATTCAATTGTTGTAGCTGCTACTGCTTCTGATCCTGCGCCTATGCAATTTATTGCGCCGCTTGCTGGTTGTGCGATGGGGGAATATTTCCGTGACAATGGTCAGCACGCTTTGATTGGGTACGATGATCTTTCAAAGCAGGCGGTTGCTTATCGTCAGATGTCGCTCTTGCTGCGCCGTCCTCCTGGTCGTGAAGCTTATCCAGGGGATGTTTTTTATCTTCACTCACGCCTTCTAGAGCGGGCTGCAAAGTTGAATGCTGAAAATGGATCTGGGTCTTTGACAGCTTTGCCGGTTGTCGAGACACAGGCGAATGACGTCTCCGCTTATATTCCAACCAACGTGATTTCGATTACTGATGGGCAAATTTTTCTGGAGACAAATTTGTTTTATCAGGGAATTCGTCCTGCTGTAAATGTCGGTCTTTCTGTGTCGCGTGTTGGTTCTGCCGCACAAATTAAGGCGATGAAGCAAGTTGCGGGCTCGATCAAGGGTGAGTTGGCACAATATCGAGAAATGGCGGCTTTCGCGCAATTTGGTTCAGATTTAGATGCATCGACGCAGCGCCTGTTGAATCGTGGTGCGCGTTTAACTGAGCTTCTAAAACAGCCGCAATTTTCGCCATTGAAAGTCGAAGAGCAGGTTGTTGTCATTTTCGCTGGCGTTAATGGTTATCTTGATGCGTTGGCAGTTTCTGATGTTGGTCGGTTTGAGCAAGGTCTTTTGACACTCTTGCGTAGCGATTACCAAGACCTGTTGCAGGATATTGCTGAACAAAAGCAGATAACAGACGGTATTAAGGAAAAATTGATTGCTATCCTTAACACTTATGCGAAAAAATTTTCGTGATGATTGGTGGAATGCTTAAATGGCGTCGCTAAAGGATCTCAGAGACCGTATAGCCTCGGTTAAGGCAACACAGAAAATTACCAAAGCCATGCAAATGGTCGCTGCGGCAAGGCTGCATCGCGCGCAGGAGGCGGCTGAGTCTGCACGCCCTTACGCTCAGCAAATGGCTGCTATTCTAGCTAATGTTGCCGTTGATGTTGATGTTGTTGACGCTCCCCCTTTATTGATTGGGACAGGAAGGGACGATGTGCATCTTCTGGTAGTATGTACCGCTGAACGTGGTTTATGCGGCGCTTTCAATGTACAAATTGCGCGTCGCGCTCGTGAGCAAGTTGAGGCGCTGCTTTCTGCTGGTAAGATAGTTAAAATTTTAACTGTAGGCAAAAAGGGAGCAGATATTTTACTGCGTAATTACAAAGATCTGATGATCGATCATTTTGATTTGCGTTCCGTTAAGCGGGTTGGTTTTGCAGAGGCAGCGATGATCAGTCAGCGTATCGTTAATTTGTTTAATGAGGGCGCTTTCGACGTGTGCACACTGTTTTATTCTGAATTTATTTCAGTGATTAATCAGCGTCCAACGGCTTTTCGCTTAATTCCAACGTTTTCTCCAAAAGAGGATATCCGGCAAGAAGATACTTCTGACAGGGCAGATAGAAGCCGAGCTTCACAGTCGACTGTTTATGATTATGAGCCTGATGCAGCTTCCCTCTTAGATGAGCTTGTGCCACGTAACCTTTCTATGCAAATTTTTCGAGCCTTACTTGAAAATGTTGCTGGCGAAATGGGTGCAAAAATGAGCGCTATGGACAATGCGTCGCGTAATGCAGGTGAGATGATTAATAAATTAACGGTGACTTATAATCGTCAGCGTCAGGCGCAGATCACTACGGAATTGGTTGAAATTATTGCTGGCGCTGAGGCGCTTTGAATTGAAAAGGTAAGGATTGATGGTAAAAGCAGTGACGTCAAGCAAAGGAGCAACAAAAGTTGAGGAAAAGAAGCCATCTGCTCGCTCAAGCGTTAGAAAAACCGCCTCAAAATCTCGAACTAGCGTGAAGAATTCTGCAGATTCTGTACGTACTCCCTCTAAAGAGACAGACGTGAAGGGTTCGGTTGGTGAGATCAAACAGGTTATAGGCGCTGTTGTCGATGTGCAGTTTGAGGGCGGGTTGCCAAATATTCTCAATGCATTAGAAACAGAGAATTTGGGAAATCGGCTAGTTTTAGAAGTTGCTCAGCATTTGGGTGAGAACACAGTACGCACGATCGCTATGGATACGACGGATGGTCTCGTGCGTGGTCAAAAAGTTTTTGATACAGGAGTACAGATCACTGTTCCCGTCGGGGAAGCGACGCTCGGTCGTATCATGAATGTTATTGGAGAGCCTGTTGATAATGTTGGGCCGATTTCTGCGACGAAGAAGCGTTCCATCCATCAAGAAGCTCCTCCTTATGTTGAGCAGTCGACCACATCGGAAATTCTTGTTACGGGTATTAAAGTCGTTGATTTGTTGGCACCTTATTCTAAGGGTGGTAAGGTCGGCCTTTTTGGGGGAGCCGGTGTCGGTAAAACCGTTCTCATTATGGAACTCATCAACAATATAGCGAAGGCTCATGGTGGGTACTCTGTATTCGCCGGCGTTGGAGAGCGCACGCGTGAGGGAAATGATCTTTATTACGAAATGATCGAAAGCCGCGTTAACGTAAACCCAAAAGACAATGATGGCTCAACAGAAGGTTCAAAATGTGCGCTTGTTTACGGGCAGATGAATGAGCCGCCAGGGGCGCGGGCGCGTGTTGCGCTTTCAGGATTAACTATTGCAGAAAGCTTTCGCGATGAAGGTCAGGACGTTCTTTTCTTCGTGGACAATATTTTCCGTTTCACACAAGCGGGGGCTGAAGTGTCCGCTCTCTTGGGGCGTATCCCTTCAGCTGTGGGTTATCAGCCAACTTTGGCAACAGATATGGGGGCTCTGCAGGAGCGTATCACAAGTACTAGAACGGGATCTATTACTTCTGTGCAGGCGATTTATGTTCCGGCTGATGACTTGACAGATCCAGCGCCAGCAACCTCTTTTGCTCACTTGGATGCCACGACAGTCCTTTCGCGATCAATTGCGGAGAAGGGCATTTACCCAGCTGTCGATCCACTTGATTCTTTCTCGCGCATGCTGGATCCATTGATAGTGGGTGAGGAACATTATTCTGTCGCAAATCAGGTCCAGACTATCTTACAGAGGTATAGATCTTTACAGGATATCATTGCCATTCTCGGAATGGACGAGCTTTCTGAAGATGACAAGTTGCTTGTGGGGCGCGCACGTAAAATTGAGCGTTTTCTTTCGCAACCTTTTCATGTGGCTGAGGCTTTCACAGGATCACCCGGGAAGCTTGTTCCTTTGGAGGATACGATAAAAGGATTTAAAGGCCTCTGCGCTGGTGATTATGATGATTTGCCGGAAGCAGCTTTTTATATGGTTGGGTCGATTGATGAAGCTGTGGAAAAAGGAAAACGTCTGATTGCAGAAGCTTCTTCATGATGTGGATGATGTTTGTGGTGGGCGCCTGTTTAAAGGAATGACAAAAAGTTCCTGTATTGAATCTTGTGGAGGTCGTTGTGGAAGGCAATAAAGTAGACTGCTTTTTGTTTGAGCTTATATCGCCCGAGAAATTTATTCTTTCAGAGCGTGTTACGTCTGTCGTTCTTCCTTCCGCTTCAGGTTATTTAACGGTCATGGCGAATCACGCACCATTGGTTTTAAGTGTCGTATTGGGGAGCGTTCGTGTTTTATCTTCTTCAGGAGAAAGGCTGTTTGCTGTTTTTGGGGGAGTTGCGGATGTTAATTCAGCTGGTTGTTCCCTTTTAGCTGAAAGAGTTATTGCTGTAGAGCATCTCTCTTTTGATGCTTTGGAACAAAAAATTTCTCATGTTCGCGCAGCGTTAGAAGGGAAATCAGACGGTGAATCGAATCATGAAGTAGAGAAATTTTTTCGTCAATTGACAGGTGTCGATGGTGCATTGATGGAGGCATAGTGGGGCATGCAGGAAAAGCGACATGAGCGGTAAGAGAAAATCGGCTGTGTCTGCTAAACATGCTGGACCGTTTCCCAATCCGGGCAACGTTTTTGCGGGACCTTTACCGAAGTGTTTTATCTATATTTTTGCTTCTTTTATTTTGCAATGGGCTTATGGTCTGGGTGCGAATATTGTTCAGTCCAATATCGTGCAGCTCACCGGGGACTTTCACGCGACTATAACCGAAACTATGTGGCTTGTTGCCGCTTATATGGCCCCAAACGTCAGTGTTGCGATCATGTTGATCAAAATTCGCTACCATTTTGGACTGCGTGCTTTTGCTGAGTTGTCAATCCTTGGATTTGTTCTCGTTTGCGTTTTGCAGTTATTTGTGACGGATTTGCGTTCTGCGCTAATCATCCGCTTTTTTGCCGGTATTGCTGCGGCGCCTTTGGCTTCGCTTGCGCTTCTTTACATGATGGAGGCTTTTGCACCAGAAAAAAAATTCACTGTCGGTATCAGTTTAAACTATACAAGTGCAAATTTGGCGGTGCCCTTGTCTCATTTGATTTCGCCTAATTTGCTGAAAAATGGGGGATTTTTTAGTCTTTCTGCTATGGAGATGGGATTAGTCCTTATTGGTTTGGGGTGTATTTTTGCCCTTCCACTTACCCCCGTTAAACGCAGCAAGGTTATTGCAAAATTAGATTGGGTAAGCTACGGTTTGATTGCATTTGGTCTTGGATTAAATGCGGTGATTATGTCCGTCGGTAAATTATACTGGTGGTATGAAGTTCCGTGGATTGGTTGGGGGTTTGTCCTTGTTATTTCGTTTTTGGTTGCTGCGGTTGTCCTCGAGCTTAATAGAGAAAAACCGTTAATTGATTTTCGCTGGCTTTTTAGTAAAGAGATGGTGCAGCCTGTTCTTATTTTGTTGGCATTTCGCGTCTTTTTGTTGGAAAATTCAACTTTAGCACCAGAGTTTTTTAATCTTTTCGGTTTGTTAAATTCTGAGATGAGGCCCATGTATCTTGCGGTTACGTTCGGTACCATTTTAGGGGGAGCTATTTGTGTATCTTTTTTACGAGCAGGTCGTGAAGATTATTTCTACCTCGTATCTCTGAGCTGCTTGGCAATCGGGTCTTATTTAGACAGTTACGTAAGCCGATTTACACGTCCAGAAGATATGATGCTGAGTCAAGGGCTGATCGGTCTTGGTTATGCACTTTTTTTACCTCCTGCTCTTTTTAATGGATTTGTAGTTTCCAACGAAAGGGGACCCCGTTACGTTTTAAGCTTTATTGCGATTTTTTTACTGACGCAGGTAACTGGGGGATTAATGAGTTCGGCTTTTTTTGGCAGTTTGCAGCTTTTTTTCGCTCACACGCATTTTGAAAAATTAACGCAAAATATCATTGTTACAGATCCTTTTATTTTAGGCGAGATGGATGCTTTGTTCTCATCTTCTTATGATATTTTAGCTTCTCCTGCTTCAGCAGATGGGTATATGATACCTGATCTTGTTGGAAAATTAAAATTAACAGCAAATATTTTCGCCTATAATGATGTTTTTCGGCTGTATTTTTACATGGCAACGGTTGTATTTGCTATTTTATTTGCAAAAGTATTCTTAAAATCATGTTCTTTGATAGCACTCAAAAAATAGAGTGACATTCATCAAAAGGGGTAAGAATGATGAAAGCATTAAAGATGATAAGAACGTTGAGGTCAAAGAGAACGATTATAGCGTTCTTGTCGGGTGCTGTCGGTATTTTACTGATTTTATGGGCCTGGAAGCTTCCTCCCTTCGTTAGTGCAATTCAGATAACGGATAATGCTTCGATTAAAGGTCATCTTACTTTAGTAAGCCCGCAGATTTCTGGTGTAGTTTCTCGGATTTATGTGCAAGATTATCAAAAAGTTGAAGAGGGGATGCTTTTATTTGAACTTGATGATTCCCTATTTCAACAACAACTCGCGCAAGCACGGGCAGTCCTTAATTCAAAAAACGCAAAGCTTGCAAGTATCGTGTTGCAGGATCAGATTTTACAGGGAGAAATTAACGTCGCGGAAATTGAATTGGCGCGTTCTCAGAGATTTCCCAATGCCCTTCCTGGAAATAGAAAGCATAGCTTTGATGATGTTTCAAGTCCAGTTTCTCGTTCTCTTTCGCAATTATTGGCAACACTTGAGACAAAACGCCAATTACAAAAGCAATTGAATCTTGAGCGGCAAAGCTTACAATCTGAGGTTGATGGAGCAAAAGTTGGTGTCGAATTGGCTAAGCTTAACTTGAAGCACACTAAGATTGTATCTCCCGGAACAGGTCACGTTGGGTTGGTTGGTGCTAGAGTAGGGCAATATGTTTTGCCCGGTACACGGCTGGTGTCGGTTATTTCTGATGACATTTGGATTATTGCCAATTACAAAGAAACACAACTTTCCCAAATGCGTGTAGGACAGCCGGTTGTTTTTTCTGTTGATGCGTTAAACAATAAAAAATTAACGGGGCGGGTGGATCGTTTCGCACCTGCTACGGGTTCAGAATTTTCATTGCTAAAAACAGATACGACAATCGGTAATTTTATAAAGATTGCTCAGCGTATCTCGGTACGTATTTCTTTAGATCCTGGACAGGATGGGGTTGAAAAGCTCATTCCAGGAATGTCCGTGGTTACATATGTAGATACTTCACAAGCTATTTCTGGAGGTTAAAGTTTTGGTTCTTTTAAATCTTATTTTTATTCCCTTTGCTTACAGTAAGTGGGCTTTTACTTTGGAAGACTTCGTTTGGTTTGTGATGGCGAAGATTTTGGATTACTACCTCTATTTTTGATTTGCGGAGGTTGTTATGTTTAGTGGTATTTTTTCTAAGATACAAAAATAGCCCGCTTCAAAGCGAGCGCTGGAGAATTTTGTAGCGGCTTTTTTTTGGCTTTTTCATGCTCAAAAAAAGCCCACTGAAATGATCCTAGGGGTTCCTTCGAGAACTTATCTCAAGATTTTCTTTTTCTTCTTCTTTTGGCGTTGTATACCGTATTGGTTTAGACAATAAAGTGCGTGAGAGCATTTTTTCTTTTATGTTTTAACCATACCAAAGCTGCTACCGTGAAAATGTCGATGATGGATTGGCGTGAGTTCATTTTTTAATTGTGCAATGCGCTTTCCGACTTTAGCCTTTGAGGTGAAAATGGACACATCTATTGATTCCTCCATACCGCATACTACCTTACGGGGGTCGGGACTATGCTCGGATTCTCTTTATAACGAATGGACAATGAAAAAGTTGCATCGGTTATGCTGTTTTACGAATGGTATCGGGGACTTCTGCTCGGCGAGGCAATTTTCTTCGATCCATTTTAAAAAATTGTATTCTTATTTGAGTGTCGCTGCAAACATGATAATCTGAAACGCAGTTTTTAAAAATTTAGGGATTTTATGAGCGCTGTATATTATTTATCTAAGCCTTTTGAGCGTCACCGGTCTGTTGCGGTTGCGGTCGGTGGTGTGATTGTCGGTGGGAATAATCCGATAGTTGTTCAGTCGATGACTAATACAGATACTGCCGATGTTGATGCAACGGTTGCACAAGTTTCTGCTCTCTGGAAGGCAGGTTCGGAGCTGGTTCGGGTAACGGTCGATCGTTCTGAAGCAGCTGCTGCAGTGCCAAAGATACGCGAGCGATTAGAACGCCTGGGTATATTTGTACCGTTGGTGGGAGATTTTCATTATATTGGGCATAAGCTTTTGTCAGAAAATCCAGCGTGCGCTGAGGCGCTCGCAAAATACCGAATTAATCCTGGAAATGTTGGTTTTGGCACGAAGAAGGATCGCCAGTTCGCTGAAATTATTGAGATTGCTTGTCGGTATAATAAATCTATCCGAATTGGTGTGAATTGGGGATCTCTCGATGATGTGTTGTTGACAGGACTTATGGATGAGAATGCTCAACAGGAAAATCCTCTTCCTGTCGTGGAAATTGTGCGGGAAGCTGTTGTTCAGTCGGCTCTTCGTTCGGCCGCTTCGGCTGAAGAAATAGGATTGGGACGTGATAAAATTATTCTCTCTGCAAAAATGAGCGGTGTGCAAGACCTTATTGCTGTTTACAGCACTTTGGCAGAACGCTGTAATTATGCTCTCCATTTGGGATTAACCGAAGCTGGGATGGGAACAAAGGGCGTTGTTGCATCTTCTGCTGCTTTGGGTATTTTGTTACAGCAAGGAATTGGGGATACAATACGCATTTCATTAACTCCCGAGCCTGGTGGAGATCGGACACGGGAGGTGAGGGTATGCCAGGAGCTTTTACAAGTTATGGGATTTCGGCAGTTTTTGCCCGTTGTTGCTGCCTGCCCAGGATGCGGTCGGACAACTTCGACGGTTTTTCAGCAATTAGCACAAAAAATTGAAGCAGATTTATGCAAGAATATGCCGATATGGCGTAAAAAATATCCGGGTGTTGAAGGGCTAAAGGTTGCGGTGATGGGGTGCATCGTCAATGGGCCGGGGGAATCAAAGCATGCTGACATCGGGATTTCATTGCCTGGAGTGGGTGAGAGTCCGGCTGCACCTGTCTTCGTTGACGGAAAAAAAGTGAAGACTTTAAGAGGTGATCATATTGCTGAGGAATTTGAAGTGATATTGAGTGATTATATTCATACGCGTTTTGGACAGCGCTGAAATAAAACGGGTATTTTTTGCTTTAAGCATTGCTCATGTTTTGGTGTTTTAGGTGCAGGCAGGCGGTCAGTTTCGGCGTTTTGCTATGAAATGGGCTGCTTGCTTGAGCAGTTTTGCTTTGGCACCAAAGGGACTTAGCAGTTTTTCTGCTTTAGCTATGAGCTCGTCCCGCTTCGCTTTTGTTTCTTGTACACCATAAAGACGGACGAATGTCGCTTTTTGTGCTTTCTCGTCTTTTTGTGCGGTTTTCCCTAAAATTTTTGTACTAGAGGTAATATCTAGCAAATCATCTGTTAATTGAAACGCAAGCCCAATATATGTGCCGAAATCGGCGAGTGTTTGGGTTAGTGTTTTTGAGGCACCACCGATTATGGCTCCAGCTTTACAGGCAAAGCTTATGAGGGCAGCTGTTTTCATGCGTTGCAGAGTTACGATGTCATTGCTGTTGTGGTTTTTTTTTTCTGCCTCAAGGTCGAGCATTTGTCCACCTATCATACCACCAACTCCCGCTGACTGTGCAAGTGACGTGATCAGATTTACTCTGGTTTCAAGGGGAAGAGTGCGCGCTTTATGTGCGATAATTTCAAAAGCAAAAGTGAGGAGGGCATCTCCTGCTAAAATTGCTGTAGCTTCACCAAATGCGACGTGAACAGTAGGCTGTCCACGCCTGAGTACGTCATTATCCATGGCGGGGAGATCATCATGAATGAGCGAATAACAATGGATGCATTCTAGAGCTATTGCAACATCGAGAGAATGTTTGGCAGGAATATCAAAAAGCGCGGCACTTTGAGTTACAAGAAAAGGACGCAAACGCTTACCACCGTTCAGCACACCGTGACGCATGGCTTTAATTAAGATTTCAGGACGAGCAATTTCACCATTTTGGACCTCATTACTTAGCAGTGTATCCAGTCGCTTTTCAATGGTGTTCCCGTATTCTGCAAGAAGGGTAGCAAATTCGTGCATTATCGCTCCTTGTATCGCTGCATTATGTACGAAAGAAATCAGGCTCCAAAATTTAAGAGCACGAAGATTGAAGTCTCGCATCTTAGATTAATTTGCATATGCTTGAACCTATATTTATTAAAATAACGGTTTACCTTTTTACGTTTACATTGTATGCATTGAGTTAACGTTAAAGCCAAATAAAAATTTAGTGAAAGTCTGGTCACCTGGCTTTAATCAGTGTATGATCAGGCTTAATTTTGTGATTATTCATGAGGTCGTGTCATTCGTGATGCCGCCTGTTTTTTAGTTGATTCGGAGTATCCTCTTATGGCTGTACCTAAACGAAAAACCTCTTCGTCGAAGCGTGGTATGCGGCGCTCAGCTGATGCCCTAAAAGCGCCAACTTATGTCGAAGATAAAAGTTCTGGCGAGCTCCGTCGTCCTCACCATATTGATCTGAAAACTGGGATGTATCGCGGACGTTTTGTTTTACCTGCGAAGGATTAAAATTGTAGCTTATTTCGTAAGTAGCGGGGATTACAGGCGGTTATTTTTCAGTGCTAAGATGGGTGAGAGCTTTTCTACCTTAATGTATATTTTGACAGTGTCTCTTATCCGCTAAAACGAGAGGGTTTTTGGCTGCGGGTGGGGAGGTTTTGCCGACATTTCGCGCATTTTTAAAGGTAGGCTACTCTCGATGGTTCTTGCGGAGCCGATTTTTTAATTTAACGGCTCCCCCAAACGAGACCCCTCCAGGGTGTGGACTTGGTGATGCGATATCCCGAAATTCCACGAGAAAACGCGAAATAACGCACTCAAATTTACTGGCACCTAACGTTCATTGCTATTTTTTTCGGAAGTTGTTCTGTACACAAAAGCTCACAACCAACCACAACAAAACCGCTGGATGATCAATCCAGTCTCTCCGTTAAGATTGCTCTGCCCATTATACTATGCAGCGTAGACAGTGTTGCTGCTTGCATCAGAATTATCAACCCCCGCTTCAAATTCACGCTTTGATCTATTAGAGAGATGCATTTCTATGAGATTAATAGCTTCTGTTTCAGACATACTATTAATAACCGCGATTTCACGAGCCATCCGTTCAAGAGCAGCTGTGTAAAGCTGACGCTCAGAATAGGACTGTTCCGGCTGTATATCCGATCGAAAAAGATCACGCACGACCTCAGCGATACAGATGAGATCTCCCGAATTAATTTTTGCGTCATATTCTTGGGCACGACGCGACCACATAGTCCGTTTAATTCGTGCTTTACCTTGCAAAATTTTCAGCGCGCGTTCGACAGAATCAACAGCAGACAGCTTGCGCATTCCAACAGAAATAGCCTTTGCAATCGGCACCTTGACGTCCATTTTATCCTTAGCAAAATGAATAACAAAAAGCTTCAATTTATGCCCTGCAACTTCCTGATCTTCGATCGCTATAATCTGCCCCACTCCATGGGTAGGATAGACGATATATTCAGATGTTGAGAATCCTTTAGCGTTGGAAGAATTGCTGTGTGGGGATGCCATATCTGAGTTTACTCCCTTTATGACTAATAAGTGTGCCAAAAAGCAGGCTCAAAGCCTGAGGCCAAACATTCTTTACCAAGTATATTACATTAATTCAGCGAGCGTAAAAGTTGACAACTTTTAAACGTGACAAAAGACACCCCGCTCCATAATCAAAAAAGCAAAGAAAAACACTTAGAAAAATAACTATACCACCCCGACAGTAACACTGAAAATTAAAAAAATCAATCAGTTCGCCTGGAATTTTTTAATTTTGCATAGAATGAGTCCAAACTTTTGCAGGCACGCAATTTACCCACAATTGTGCGACTGTTCACTCACCACTTCCGGGATTTTCTGAGAAATATTTTTCTAATTTATTAGGAATTCCATCCATTTCTTTCGCTTGAGGAAGAGGGTCCTTTCGGGTTGTTAAATTCGGCCATTTTGTTGCATAATGCAGATTGAGTTCTTGCCATTTTTCTAGCCCTGGTTCTGTATCAGGTTTAATGGCTTCTGCCGGACATTCTGGTTCGCAGACACCGCAATCGATACATTCATCAGGGTGGATGACAAGCATATTTTCACCTTCATAAAAACAATCAACAGGGCAGACATCAACACAATCAGTATATTTGCAGTGAATGCAATTGTCGGTTACTACATAGGCCAAGATCAAACTCCATTTTTCAATTTAATGCCCCTTGTGCGGAGGTGTGCGTGCATCTTTTTTATTTTTGAGTTGATCGCGCAGCGCAAGTAATTTTGCAAAAGGAGAATCAAGATCAGGAAGTTTTTCCTTTTGATATGACTCATGATTTTGACGTTTTTTGTAGGATCTATTGGGGTTTAGGGAACATTGAGTGCGCGATTTCGCCTTTTTGGAGGTGTTTTCACCCACATCGCCGTCCTTCTGAAAAGTTTTCCTATTTTTATTTTGCCATCCTCGCTCAGGTTTACCGCGGTTTTTATGAGAATTGTGGTTAAACTGATGATTATAACGCCATAGTAAAACAACCTTATCTTTCGTTCCCGTGCTTTGTTTTGCAAAGTTGCCTACGAGTTCTGCTTCAGGTAAAGGGCTTGCCGCGAGGAGTGGTTTTTCAGCGGTTGCAAGTAGGTCCTGTGTTTTTTCTTCGGCAGTTTTTATTGTATCCGTTTCTTGCCATTGAGAACCGACGCATTCTGCTGCGGGAACCTTTTTTTCTACTGCTGTGTGCGTATGAATGGAGACACCACCTTGGAGTAAATTCTGCTCAAAAGTGGCACTGCTGCACGGATATGATTGATAGCCAAGTCCCTTGAGAATTTCTTCCATATCATCTGCATTAGCACCAAGAATAGACATCATGGTCGGTGTAGAAAAAAAACTCTTTCCATCGTATGCACCATCAGGTTTTGGTGTATCTCCCTGTTTCCAGTGCAAGGCAGAACGGATCAGATTTGCAAGGCGTTCCAAAATATCAATTCGTACGGCACGTCGTCCCAAAATTCTATAACCAGCTAATCGATAAAACTGGCGGTTGTAAGTGGGATCAACGACAAGGGAAGTCCGACCTGCAGCCAAGGCGGCTAAAACTTCATCCAAGCCTGTTTGGTCTTTATCTCCATTTTGGAGGTTCCACAAAAGTGTGATAGCTTGAGCCGCAGCCGGTTTAAGCATTGCTGCGACATAGACGTGGAAAGCTCCAAAGCGAACACCTAGTCTACGTAACACTGCCCGCGATTCCTGGTCAAGATTCTTGACAACCTCAGCAATTTCTCGACGAGGTAAAATTCCTAAAGATTTAATAAGCTGTAAGGCAAGGCCGCTAGTTGAAGCCGTCAAACTGTCAGCATTATACAAGTCAAATAGTGGTTTTAAGGCTGTTTCAAAATGAAAGGTTACAAAACGCTCTAAGCGCTGTACGACCTTTTCATGAGCTTCTCCCGTTAATTGAGAATCTGCCAAAAGAATAAGTTTCGGCTTTAGAAAATCTTCTGTTGCGGCTAATTTTCCTACTGGCTGGCCGGTCCAGCGCACAATTGCGTCAGAACCGAGCGTGAAATCCCCGTTCGCGGAAGCGCAAAAACGCGCTGCACGCTTTACGAAGGCTGTAACCAAGTTTTCGTCATTTACCGGATTTTGCGCATCACTCGTTTGATTAGTCTCACTATTTTGGGCATAAAAACGAAAACCTTCGAATCTGCCACTTCCTTGTCTTTCAATAAGAATATCATCCTGAAGAACATCACCCTGTTGAATAATCTTGCTATCCATGATCGCTTTCTTTCTCAGCACCGTATCAGTAAAACGCTTATCCCTGACAACTCTATGAATTGTGCTGTTCCCTTAGCACGTTTGTTGTGCTTGCTTCAATCATTCTTGTTGTTTTTTGATACTTCTTTTTGCCACTTTTATTTTGGGACTTTTATTTATTTATTTTGGTTGTCTTTTATATATTGCACTCTTTGGTTGCAATTAAAAATAAAAAGTATTAGAAGTTGGAAACATAAAGTCAATTATTCGTTCCAAGAGATAGGTCAATTGCTCGTCAAATAGGGTGGGCGTGCTTTCGCGGGTCGCGTGGTTTTCCGTTGTTTGTGTAACGAAGATATGGGGGAAAAGCCCTCCGGTGGATCCTGAAGAATCTGAGGGAAATGTCTGCATTGCGGCTGTTTCAGCAGTTTATTTACACCTAAAAGTAGTAAGTTTTACAATCACAATAAAAAAACAATTGCGATTATAAAAATACACGTTAAAGTAGCGATTATAAAATAAACAACTTTTACGTTCTTTTTGGAGAGAACGGTGGTGTCATTGCCAAGTTAATTTTAGTAATTTTGATCGCAAGGGGTTATTGATGAGTAATCTTGTAGGTGCTGTTTATAAAAACGGTAAAAATTATGGCGATGCGGATAAAAGCTTGGGACGCAATATGATGCGTTCTGCCATGCAAGCGCCCTATCTTGAGCGGCAAAAAGAGCATGATTTAGCTCTGCGGTGGAAAGATAAACACGATGACGAAGCTATGCATCAAATTGCAGCGGCTCATATGCGTTTGGTGATTGCGATTGCCAACCGTTTCAAGCGTTTCAAAATGCCCTTAGGGGATTTAGTCCAAGAGGGTTATGTGGGTCTACTGGAAGCGGCTGCGCGCTTTGAGCCTGATCGGGAGGTCCGTTTTTCGACTTATGCAACATGGTGGATACGTGCTTCTATCCAGGATTATATTCTGCGAAATTGGTCAATTGTTCGGGGAGGAACCAGTTCTTCACAGAAAGCGCTTTTCTTTAATCTCCGTCGGTTACGAGCTAAATTGGTGCAAGATGATAGCGCCCTGACGAAGCAAGATATTTTTCGCACAATAGCCGAAAAGCTTGGCGTTTCAGTTCGCGATGTCGAAACGATGGATTTTCGTTTTTCTGGTGCGGATAATTCATTAAGCGTTTCTGTTTCTGACACTAGTGAAAATTCTGTTGCTAAAATGGATGCTCTCGTGGATGAAAATCCACTTCCAGATGCTCTAATTGAGCAGGTTATTGACGGTCAGAGACGTACACAATGGCTCTATGAGGCGTTACAAATTCTCAATGAAAGGGAACTAGAAATCATACGTTTTCGTCGCTTAAACGAGGAAAGCGCTACCCTAGAAGTTTTGGGTGAAAAATTGGGGATATCGAAGGAAAGAGTGCGTCAAATCGAAGCACGTGCTCTGCAAAAATTGCGCTCTGCGTTGCTTAGCGCCAATCCACTAGAGGCTTATGAGGTATAAGCGCTTTTGGGGATTTTTGTGCGCGAAACGAAAGAGTTCACCTGTACAGGTGGAGGCGGGATGTAGTCGTGCCAGCGCGGGGATGTAGTCAGGGTAGCGGGGGGCATCAGGGACCCAGGAAATTGGGTGGTATTTTCTTATTCAGATATAATTTTGACGCGTTCGCCTACGTGTAAAGTTTGGGTCGATGAGAGTGCATTAAGAACGCGAAAAAGTCTCTCTTTGTGTGTTGTATTTTGCATCTTTTGGGCAAGGCTTGCGACGCTTTCCCCCTGTTTAACGCGGACAATGCGGATTTTCAAAGGTTTCAGCCTGTTTAATTGTGATGGTGAGAGGAGATGAAAGCTTTGGATGATCGTTTTAGCAACAGTTTCGAAATTTTGGGAGTGGTGAGGTGCGGCAGTAAAGAAGCGAAAGATATGATTTTTGAACACAATCACCACCACATCAAATTGCCACTGTTCGTTAGCAGCGCGGGCACGAGCCCCAGGAAGTTTTTGTATCGTGATTGGATGTACGGATGATTCATCCAATCCCAGAATCCACCCGCTCTTCAAGTAATCACTTGCAGACATGTTGGCGGAAAGTGGGACAGCATCAAAACGAACTGCAATTTTGTCTGGGCTACTTGCCGAAAAAACGTTGGATGAGCTGGTTATTATAAAATGAGCTGGAACAGAAAAAGTTACGCCAAGTTGTGGATGGATAAACCGATTTTCGCGGACGTAACCTTCACGAAAATTTCCACCAAAAATCATACCATCAATGCTGTCTAGGAAATTGTCGCGACCCGTAATTTTGGCATTTTGTGTACGGATTTCACGCGCTTTTTTTATAGCGAGATGAATTCTCCGTGGGGTCGTTGGGTGTGTTGCCAAAAAATCTAATGAAGCGTTCATGGTGCCCGGCACACTTCTGAAAGCGCTATAGGCTTCCAGTGAACGTAAAAAGCGCGGTGATGCAAATGGATCGTATCCAGCGCTGTTGAGCATTTCGATCGCTATTGAATCTGCTTGCAGCTCCTGATTACGCGAAAACTGCGCCAGTTGCTGCTTGTCTTCGATAGTGTTTTGGTGTCTAACCCCAGGATGTGACGACAAATCTTGAGAATTGCGGTTTGCTAGCCTTAATTCTGCTTTTTTTTGTAGGCGCAAAACGCCATGATTGGCTATAATGTGTGCTATTTCATGGGCTAGGATCGCAGCGACTTCCGCGGAATCATTAGCTAGCGCCAACATGCCGCGTGTTATGTAGATATAACCGCCCGGCATGGCGAACGCGTTGACACTTTCCGAATCCAAGGTCGTAACATGATAATCTCGGTCAAAGTTTTGTGAAGCAGCAGCCAATTTACACATAATTTTTCCCAACATGCGTTCAAGCTTGGGGTCATGATACGCACCTCCATATGTTTGCAAAATACGCGGATGTTGTGTAGCACCTAATGTTGCGTAGGCATCGTTTCTACTGGTGCGTTTGATCTCTTTGGAAGAGTTCGAAGAAGAAGGCATATCATTTTGGGGAAAGGGCATGTAACAGGCAGAAAGAAGAAGCACCAAGCTTATACAATTACAATGTGCTTTGCAGGTTTTGGCACGAGAAAGAAATATTCGCCGAAATAATTTGATGCTCCTGGTCACTATATACCTCTCTCATTGGTGGAAGCGTCGGATAGATTTGTGCGTAATTTTTAATTGAACGAGCTTGTTAGGAAAGATCCCTCTGATTGTATCATAATGATTAATCATAAAAAATAATACGGAAGAAAGCATTACGAAAGGTACAATATGTCATGACAACGTTTACAATATTGCTAAATGGGGACATTTGTGTCACCGATCGCTTGCTTAACCAAATTCGCGATAGCCGAGTGATTGCCGCAGATGGTGGAATGCGTCATGCGTCTGCGCTGAATGTGATGCCTGAGTTGTGGTTAGGGGACTTTGATTCATCTGATTATGATTTAACACGTAAATATAGCGGTGTTCCCCGCGAAGTTTATCCTCCCGATAAAGATATGACTGATAGTGCACTAGCGTGCGAGAAAGCTTTGCAAAGGGGCGCTAAAAAGCTCATTTTATGTGGTGCTTTTGGGGGTGATAGGATCGATCATAACCTTTCCCATATGACACAAGCACTTGTGCTGGAAGAAACAGGTGTCCCAACGTTGTTAACCAGCGGTGATGAAGAAGGGTGGCCTATCTTGCCCGGGCCCTTTTCGTGTGACCTACCTGATGGTTGTCTTTTCAGTATCATTGGCTTTTCTGATCTGCAGGGATTAACTTTATCGGGGGTGAGATGGCCAATCGAAAGGAGAAATGTGTTTTTCGGGTCCTCTTTGACACTTTCTAACCGTATTTGTGGAACTTTTTCTTGTCATCTGTGTTTTGGAAAAGCTATATTGTTAGCGTCTGTACCTGTTCCACCAAGCCCTTAGAGCTTGCGTGTGAGAGATGAGGAGGGGGCAGTAGTCTGGTGCTGATATAAGCGGTACACCTTATAATTTTTGTCTTCAAAGGAGAGATTTTGTACATGTTAAAATCAATTTTAAAAGCGGCAGCTGTATTAGCTGTAGGTGTGAGCTTGGCAGCTTGCACTGCGAGTGAACAGCGTGTTGCGCGTTATGGTGTTGGAGGGGCTGCGTTAGGCGCTTTAGCAGGAACAGCAATCGGTGAAAGTACTCCAAATTCGGCGCTTACTGGTGCGGCGGTTGGTGCTTTCGCGGGGACAGTAACAGGTGTTGCTGCAAATCAGAGAAAACAGCAAAAAGATGCTATAGCTCGCCATCACATCCTGTCTCAGCAACTGCCAATGTGCACTTATCGCACGCAGTGGGGGCGTACTTACCAGGCTCCTTGTACGCAACAGATTCAGATTCGGACACCCCAGTTGTGTACTTATCAAGGTAGAGGGGGTGTCTTGTATCAAGCACCTTGTCATCGACGTTGACAGCAGTGCCGCTTTTGCGGCTCGATAACGTTGTCTTAAACTTCGGAACCGTTTCCTTGCTCGATCGGGTTTGCTTATCGATAGAGCAGGGTGCGCGTGCCGCGTTGGTGGGGCGCAATGGCTGTGGAAAGTCAACGCTATTGAAAATTGCCGCTGGGATGATAGAGCCGAGTGAGGGGGAGGTTTTCTGTCATCCTAGGGTGACGGTACGTTATGTGCCACAAAATTCTGATTTTTCAGAAGATGGAGATCAGGATATTCGCGCTTATGTGGAAGCAGGTTTTGATAATGCACCTGACGCGCAATGGATAAATATTCTTCTCCAGGATCTTGGTTTTTCAGGAGCCGAAAAATTAACAACGCTTTCTGGTGGTGAGAAACGGCGCGTTTCGTTATTGCGGGCAATTTCTGTGAAACCAGATGTTCTTCTCTTGGATGAACCGACCAATCACCTTGATTTACCAACCATTGAATGGCTTGAAAGTGTACTGCGTTCTTTGCGTTCGGCAGTTTTGGTGATTTCACACGATCGACGATTTTTAGAAAATGTTACGCGTTCAACGGTATGGCTTGATCGGGGTGTGGTAAAGAGGCTGGAAAAGTGCTTCTCAGAGTTCGAGAGTTGGCGTGATAAGGCCCTGGAAGAAGAAGCTCTGCAACAGCATAAATTAATTCGGCAAGTTGCACGTGAAGAACAATGGTTGCGCTACGGAGTAACAGCACGGCGAAAACGTAATGTACGGCGTCTGGGGGCTCTAAAAGAATTGCGAGAAGCACAAAAAACTCATAAAGGCCCTTTAGGAAGTGCGCTTTTTTCGGCTGCCAAAAGTCATGATTCTGGTCAATTAGTGATTGAAGCAAAGAAAATTTCAAAACGTTATGGCGATCATATAATTGTCAGAGATTTATCTTTGCGCATTCAGCGCGGTAATAGGATTGGTTTGGTTGGTCCCAATGGCATAGGAAAGACAACATTGCTTTCCGTTCTTATTGGAAAGGAAGCAGCCGATAGTGGGACAATCAAATATGGACACAACCTATCTACGGCACTGCTTGATCAACAGCGTATTTTAAGTGAAGAGGAAACTGTAGCGCAGTATTTAACGGGTGGTAGAGGAGATACTCTTTTAATCAATGGAAAAGAGCGGCATGTTGTTTCCTATATGAAAGATTTTTTGTTTTTGCCTGAGCAAGCGCGCACACCACTCAAAGAATTATCAGGCGGAGAAAGAGCGCGCCTAATGCTTGCTCGGCTTCTGTCACGACCTGCAAACTTTTTGGTTCTTGACGAACCAACCAATGATTTAGATATGGAAACACTAGATTTGTTGCAAGAATTTGTTGCCGATTTTGCTGGAACAGTGTTGTTGGTTAGCCATGATAGGGATTTTTTAGACAGAACGGTGACTCACATGTTAGCGCCGCAGGGAGGTGGTCGTTGGATTTTGTATGCTGGAGGCTATAGTGATATGATGGCACAATGCAAACAAGACACGCCATTGCAACGTAAAGAGCTGCCAGATCTCTGCGCACAGGGCCGTATAAAGCAAACTTCTATTCCAGAAAAAAAAGCACAACGCAAGTTGTCTTACAAGCAGGTTTATGCACTGAAAAAACTGCCTGAACAAATTGCAGCTTTGCAGAATGAAATTAAAGAAATCGAACGAGAACTCTCTGATCCAGCACTATACTGCCGCAACAAAAATCATTTTGAGCGTTTATCGACAGCGCTGGATGAGAAGAAAAACTCTTGCATGCAAAAAGAAGAAGAATGGTTAAATCTTGAGCTTTTACGCGAAGAAATAGAAGAGGAAGCGCGCTCGCGCTAACTCATACCGAGTGCATCTTTATAAAGCTGGATGATTGCTTCTTCTTCGAGTCGTTCATGGTCTTCTTTTTTACGCAACCGCACAATGTTCCGCACAGCTTTGCTGTCAAAACCAGACCCTTTAAGTTCGGTATAAACCTCCTTGATATCGTCAGAAATATTTTTTTTCTCTTCTTCTAATCGTTCTATACGTTCGATGAAAGCGCGTAATTGATTTGCAGATACGGCATGTGTTTGATCAGTCACTGCGTCCATTGTATTTTTCTCCAGATTATATGTTTAAAGCTGTTTTTTGCTATAAATTCACGTTGGGGATATTTGAAAAACAGAAAATAAATCAAGCTGTATAATTTTATAATCAACCTTTAGACTGACAATAGAATTCTCATGGGCTTTTATAATCAAAGTAACGATGACATAAGATAGTTTTCCTCATTGATTCTCTAGCATATCGATGAGATGACTGCCAGAAAGCCTCAAACTGAAAAAATTAAAATCTTAGCAATTGTTCATTCTCCTTGTTTAAATCAATCAATAATGTACCTCGAAATAATTTATGTCCGCTCAAATTACTAATACTCAGAGAGAACAGCTCCACCTTCTAAAATAAATTTCTAAAATAAATATGAAGGAGAATATTTTAATTTTGTGGGTGGATTTTTAGCATTTTATGAATGAGATTAAGCTTCACAATTGTTATTTGATACTGATCAAGATTTACACAAAATTTTTGTTACGCATCAAATTTTTCTGCTTTCATTGTATTTTAAGCCGATAATTAACGAATGTGTAGAGCTATGAAATAAAAAATATGCTATTAAATTTCGTAATACACACATTGACAAAAGGGTAATGAAAAGCAAAAAATGCAGAATGTATTTGCGCACGTATACAAGGGACCTTAAAAAAAGCAAAAAAAGAGGTATATATTCTATTTGTAGTTTACGTCATAAGGGTGTTTTTGTGGTTTCCAAAGAATGGGAATGGGTGTTTCTGAGAAGATATAAAACTTTCCTCCTGGGTTCTCTTCTCTCCATTTTGTTTGTTAATTGTGCAAAAGCGGATTTCCGAGTTTGTAATACGACGCAGCAGCCTGTTGGTGTTGCTATTGGCTATCGCGCGTTTTCAGGTTGGGTAAGTGAGGGATGGTGGGTTATCCCGGATGCGGGGTGCAAAACTTTAATTGAAGGCGCTCTGTCTTCGCGATTTTATTATTTTTATGCAGAGGGTGCACAAAAAAAAGGTGGCTGGCTGGGTCCCGTGACAATGTGTGTACAAGATAGCCAGTTTGTTATCCAGGGAGTCCATGATTGTTTTGCCAGAGGTTTTCAAAAGGCGGGATTTAAAGAAATCGATACAGGCAATCAGACCAGTTGGATAGTGCAGTTGACTGATAAATCTTTGTTTGATGATTCGGTCCTGCATTCTTCCGCTTTTCCAGGAGTTTCTCCGCCGTGAAATATGCACGCAAAGTAAAAATTATCGCTACTCTTGGTCCTTCTTCTTTTTCCGTCTCGATGATCGAAAAGCTTTTTGCAGCAGGAGCAGACGTTTTTCGGCTTAATATGGGGCACATTGATCGTGAAATGATGTGCGATTTGGTAAAGAAGATACGCGATATCGAAAAAACTGTTTGTCGACCGATCGGCATTCTTGTGGATTTACAGGGACCAAAATTGCGGATTGGCCGTTTCTCTAAAGGACAGGAGAATTTGGTTGTTGGGCAAAGCTTTACGTTAGATGATCGCGATGTTCTTGGTGATGCACAGCGTGTTTTTTTTCCACACAGAGACGTTTTTGCAGCCGTAAAACCAGGGGATCGGTTGTTGATTAATGATGGAAAACTGGAACTGCGTGCTGAAGAGTGTGATAGTCATTATGTCCAGTGTCGCGTTGTTGCCGGTACCTATATTGCTGACCGAAAAGGGGTAAGTTTTCCCGATACAGTTTTGCCTTTTGGTTCGATAACACTAAAAGATCAAGGCGATTTGCAAGCTATTTTAGAACAGCCGGTTGATTGGGTTGCACTTTCTTTTGTTCAGCGTCCCGAAGACATTACGGCAGTACGTCAGCTGACAAAAGGCAAAGTATCTTTGATGGCTAAGATTGAAAAACCCCAGGCTTTGGAGCACATAGAAGAGATCATTAATATTTGCGATGGTATCATGATTGCGAGAGGGGATCTCGGTGTGGAAATGCCATTGGAGAAAGTTCCTGCTATCCAGATGGATATTATAAAAGCGTGTCGTCTGGCAGGAAAGCCTGTTGTGGTAGCTACGCAAATGCTTGAATCAATGATTGCTTCACCTGTTCCAACACGAGCGGAAGTTTCTGATGTGGCTACAGCTGTTTACGCAGGTGTAGACGCTGTGATGTTGTCTGCTGAATCTGCATCTGGCCTCTATCCTGAAGAAGCTGTGTTAATGATGGACCGAATTGCGCGTCAAATTGAACAAGATCCTAATTATGCGGCCATGATTAGTGCACAGCACCTTGTTCCAGAGTCGACAGGAACAGATGCAATTTCTCTTGCTGCGCGTCAAATTGCTGAAACACTTCAATTAGCAGTGATCGTCGCTTACACAGCTTCGGGTAGAACGGGAGTACGCGCGTCACGTGAGCGCCCTAATAGACCAATTATTGCACTATCACCAATCGTAGAAACAGCGCGGCGATTGGCTTTGGTTTGGGGGCTTTATTGTGTGGTTACGGAAGATGCTCGTGATTTGGAGGATATGGTCGACCGTGCGGCAGCAATATCTTTTCGAGAAGGTTTCTGTTGTGGCGGGGATCGGTTTCTTGTTACGGCGGGAGTTCCGCTTGGAACGCCCGGTGCTACAAATTTATTGCGTATTGCTTCTGTTTCTCAAGACGGAACAAAAGGTGTCTAACACCTGCTGCAGTTTACACAATCCCGCTTGCTACCGAGAGTGGCGTCAATGCTCCTCGTAGAATCCTGGGCGGAGCTAGGTTGTTTCCTTTTCTTCAGAAATTACATCACTTTGCTTATTTTTAAGCAATTGATCGGTAAGCTTTTCAATTCGTTCGGTTGTATCCCTCATAATTTTATTCATGGTACGATCTCTTTCATTGTGCTGCCGTAAAAGAGTATCGTATTCTTCCTGCAATTTTTTATTTTCTCGTTTTATTTCTTCCATTTCATCGATAATCATAATACCAGCCATGATCGATAAACGGTTATCACCTATTTCGCCAAAATTTTTTTTGAGATGTGTGATATACTGGTCCAATTGCGCTGCAAGTCTCGTAAGATGTTGTTCTTGTCCTTTATTGCAGGCTATACGATAAACTCTACCATCAATGGTGACGGAAACGGTTTCCATGCGTTCAAGTCCCTATCTACTAATTACGATACGAATCGTTTCCATTGCTTTAATGAGCCGGTTGGAAACATCTTTATTAACTGCTTCTAGCCGTTCTATACGGGCTTCTGTTTTGTCAAGCGCTTGAGCTAGTCGGCTGCGATCAGCGTTCATTCGTTGAATCTCTTCTTCCCACTCGTTACTTTTATCAAGAACGGTATTGCGGTTGACAACAGCGATCTCCAAGGTTCTGAGTGCTTTTTCCAATTTTTCCAAGGCGTGTGGCAGAACCGTAGTTTCTTGGTTCATAGTGATTATATCCTTTGACTGATTATGTTCTTATATCAGCCCTGTGTTCAAAAACGAATCTTTTATTTTACTTTTAAGTATGTAAGAGATTTTGGCAAGCAAAGCAGGGGACACATGTTAATTAAAGGCTGGATTTTTTAAAATCATTGTCATAAATGATATATACGCGGGACGTCTGTGAAGGCACTTAATTGGGTAATTAAGAGTTATAAGCTTGAAGATCTGGTCGAGTTAAGCAGTACTTCTTGAGGCACTTTTGAAAAAAACAGTAAAACTAATAAAATGGTCTATCATTCATGACAAATACTGAACGACAAAATCAGATGGCTAATGCTATCCGTTTTCTCGCTATTGATGCGGTTGAAAAAGCAAATTCGGGTCATCCTGGTTTACCGATGGGGGCGGCTGATATTGCAACTGTTCTTTACACAAAGTTCCTCGCCCATGATCCTAAAAACCCTCATTGGCACAACCGTGACCGCTTCGTTTTATCAGCGGGGCATGGGTCTATGCTGCTTTATGCTTTATTGTACCTTTCTGGTTATGAGGACATTTCTCTCGAAGACCTTAAAAATTTCCGTCAACTCGGATCAAAAGTTGCAGGTCACCCGGAATATGGGCACGCTGCAGGGATTGAAACAACGACTGGTCCTCTTGGACAGGGGTTGGCTAATGCCGTAGGAATGGCCCTTGCTGAACGTTTGCATAACGCACGTTTTGGCGATTTAATCAATCATTACACTTATGCATTGGTTGGTGATGGATGCCTCATGGAAGGTATTTCTCAAGAAGCGATTTCTCTTGCTGGACATTTAAAATTAAACAAACTGATTGTATTGTGGGATGATAATAACATATCGATCGATGGAGAGGTCTCTCTCGTCGATAGTACAGATCAGATAGCGCGTTTTAAAGCGTCTGGCTGGAATACAATCAAAGTCAATGGTCATGATCAGGCGGCAATTGCACGCGCCCTTGATACAGCACGGTCTTCCAGCAAGCCGACATTGATCGCGTGCAAAACAATCATTGGGTTTGGCGCTCCAAATAAATCAGGAACCAGTAAAGCTCACGGAGCTCCTTTGGGAGCGCAGGAAATTGCTTTGACACGTGTCGCTTTGGGGTGGGATGCTGAGCCTTTCATCGTCCCAGCTGACATTCTTGATAATTGGCGCTTAGCAGGACTAAATGCTGCAAAAAAGCGCCAAGAATGGGAAACCCACTTGGCCAATTTACCAGTATTGGAGCGCGTGGAGTTTGAAAGGGTAATGCGGGGTGACCTCGTTGGAGGGTTTGACGGCGCTATTGATGTTTACAAGAGACAATTGGCTGAAGACCATCCTTCTGTCGCTACACGTAAAGCTTCAGAAATGGTTCTTGAGGTGATCAATGAAGTTGTTGAGGAGACCATAGGTGGCTCCGCTGACCTAACTGGGTCTAATAATACAAAAAGTACGCAAATGAAGGCAATATCTGCCAGTGATTTTTCAGGTCGTTACCTGCATTATGGGATCCGCGAGCACGCTATGGGCGCAGTGATGAATGGTCTCGCCCTTCATGGCGGTTTTATTCCTTATGGAGGAACCTTTTTGTGCTTTTCTGATTATATGCGACCCGCGATGCGTTTGTCTTCTCTCATGGGACTACGGGTCATTTATGTCATGACTCACGATTCAATCGGTCTCGGAGAAGATGGTCCCACTCACCAACCAGTGGAGCATTTGGCTGCATTGCGTGCTATTCCTAACCATTTTGTTTTCCGTCCTGCCGATGCTGTAGAGACTGCAGAATGTTGGCAATTGGCTTTGGGGGCGCGAAAAACACCTTCTACTTTGGCTCTGAGCCGACAAAATTTGCCGCTTTTGCGTCAAGATTATGAGGAAGAAAATTTATGTATGTTGGGCGCTTACGAATTATTGACAGCGAATGATGATGCTAAAGTTACTTTGTTTGCTTCTGGTTCGGAAGTGCATATCGCGGTAAAGGCACATGCTGTATTGGAAAAAAATTGCATACCAACGCGTGTAGTTTCTGTACCTTGTTTTGAATTATTCGCCGGACAGTCTCGTTCCTATCAGCGTGCGTTAATTGGTGATGCACCAGTTAAAGTAGCAATTGAGGCCGCTGTTCGGCAAGGATGGGATCGTTTCATTGGCAATGAGGGTATATTTATTGGAATGGACGGATTCGGTGCAAGTGGGACGATGGAAGCGCTTTACGAGCATTTTGGTATTACCTGTGAAAATGTGGTAGCTACCGTCAAAAAGGAACTTGAGAAGATGGATAAGGGAAGTGTGAAATGACTGTTCGTGTTGCAATTAATGGGTTTGGCCGTATCGGGCGCAATATTTTACGTGCTATTATGGAAAGTGGTAGGCAGGATATTGAGGTCGTGGCAATTAATGATTTAGGCTCAGTGGAGACGAATGCCCATTTGTTGCGTTATGATTCCGTTCATGGTCGTTTTCCTGGGGCTGTTAAGGCAGTTGGTGATGCGATCGATATTGGCTATGGTTCAATAAAGGTGACCGCAGAGCGTGATCCAGCACAGTTGCCTTGGAAAGCTTTGGATATTGATATAGCTCTGGAATGCACGGGCGTTTTTACTGCGCGTGAAAAGGCAATCGCTCACATTGATGCGGGTGCAAAGCGTGTTCTTATTTCTGCACCTTCAGAGGGAGCGTGTCTCACGGTAGTCTACGGAGTTAATCATCAGTCCTTGGGAAAACAGCACCAGGTCGTCTCTAATGCGTCTTGTACGACCAATTGTTTAGCGCCGGTCGCGCAAGTGTTGCATAATGCAGTTGGAATTGAAAGAGGCTTCATGACAACGATTCATTCTTACACAGGGGATCAACCCGTGTTGGATACGATGCATCGTGATCTTTATCGCGCACGCGCAGCAGCTCTCTCTATGATCCCCACTTCAACAGGAGCGGCGAAGGCTGTGGGGTTGGTTTTACCAGAATTAAAAGGGTTGCTTGATGGCGTGTCGATTCGTGTTCCAACCCCCAATGTTTCTGCCGTTGATTTGACATTCACAGCTAAGCGCTCCACAACCATTGAGGAAATTAATGAGGCTATTTGCGCAGCTGCAAAAGGACCGCTCAATGGTATTTTGGACTATACGCAGGAAAAGCTCGTCAGTTGTGATTTTAATCACAACCCGCATTCAGCCATTTTTCACAATGATCAAACAAAAGTGATTGATGGTAGGCTCTGTCGTGTTTTGGTTTGGTACGATAATGAATGGGGCTTTTCGAATCGTATGGCTGATACTGCTGTAGCTTTTGCCAAAACCATATAAGAAAAAGAGTGTTTGGTCCCCCTTTCGCATTAGAAAGCTGAATCACGCTCTTTTGAGGAAAATAAGCGCGGAGGTTTCCTCCCATGCATAAGAGAGAATGCTGTTTGGAAAAGCAGATTGGTAAAATAAAAATTGAAGGATCGCGAGATATAGCTAATCTCTTTGATCTTG
Organism: Bartonella numerosa; assembly: GCF_037070845.1. Classification (NCBI taxonomy): domain Bacteria; kingdom Pseudomonadati; phylum Pseudomonadota; class Alphaproteobacteria; order Hyphomicrobiales; family Bartonellaceae; genus Bartonella; species Bartonella numerosa. The sequence continues at coordinate 51,708 of NZ_JAYMZI010000003.1, read as the reverse complement.
GGTAAAAAGAAGGCAACATATGTATGTTTGCCAAAAACAACAGAAAGTGAAAAGGGAGCGGTAATGGGTTTTCGTACGCTTGACGATGTCGATGTTGTTGGAAAACGCGTTCTCGTGCGGGTGGATTTCAATGTGCCAATGGCGCAGGGAAAAGTATGCGACGGAACGCGTATTGAGCGACACAAAGAAACGCTCACAGAGCTGCAAAAGCGTGGCGCTAAGCTTATCCTTCTCTCACATTGTGGGCGCCCTAAAGGACAGGTAGAGCCAGATTTTTCTTTGCGTCCTGTTATCGAGATTTTAGAAAAGATTATGAATCAGCCAGTTGCTTTTGTATCCGATTGTATTGGTGAGCCCGTTCAAAAGGCTACCGAGGAGTTACAAAGCGGCTCTATTTTGCTACTAGAAAATGTCCGTTTTCACTCAGGCGAAGAAAAGAATGATTGCCATTTTGCAGAAGCTTTGTCGCGAAATGGGGATATCTACGTTAACGATGCTTTTTCGGTTTCTCATCGTGCTCATGCTTCTGTAGAGGGGATAACGCGCTTACTCCCCTCTTATGCCGGGCGCTCGTTGCAGCGTGAATTGCAGGTCTTGGAAAAAGGGCTAGGCAATCCAGAACATCCAGTAGTTGCTATCATTGGGGGTGCTAAGGTTTCAAGCAAATTTTTTTTACTCAATAACTTGGTCGAAAAGGTCGATCATTTAGTGATCGGCGGTGGTATGGCAAACAGTTTTTTGGCCGCACAGGGAACCCACGTGGGTAAGTCATTGTGTGAACACGCGTTGACAGAAACAGTAAAAAAAGTCGTTCAAAAAGCACGAGAATGTCAATGTGCCCTTTTGTTACCAGTGGATGCGGTGGTTGGGTTTCATTTTAAAAAAGATACACCGCATCGCCTCTGTGATATTGGCGATATTCCCGAAGATGGGATGATTCTAGATATTGGTACACGTTCTATTGCTCACGCGAATGCGGTAATCGATGAAGCTGCTACCCTCGTGTGGAACGGACCTATGGGTGCTTTTGAGATGTCTCCTTTTGATCGGGGGACAATTGCGGTGGCGCGCCATGCAGCAGAGCGCAGCAAAAGGAAACAATTAGTTTCAATTGCAGGAGGGGGGGACACAGTTTTCGCACTCAATCATGCAGGTGTTGCAGATGATTTTACTTATCTCTCAACTGCAGGGGGGGCTTTTTTGGAATGGATGGAAGGAAAAGTGCTTCCTGGTATTCTTTCTCTCATGTAGAATTAAATGGCCGGATCGTATAAATAATATAAGTTATATCCAATTGGTGCTTACATATCGGAAATGAAGATAGAAAAAAGGAATTTTTTATGAATGAACATCTTGAGGACATCGCGCTCGCTTTAGTTCGTGTAGGTAAGGGGATTTTGGCAGCTGATGAAAGCACCGCTACTATTGGGAAGCGTTTTGAAAGCATAGGTGTTGAATCAACTGAGGATAGCCGCCGCGCTTATCGCGAAATGCTTTTTAGCGCAAAAGAAGCAATGGAAAACTCTATTTCTGGTGTTATCTTATTTGATGAAACACTTCGTCAAAAAGCGGCTTCAGGGAAAATGTTGGCAGACGTTATTCGTGATGCGGGTGCTCTACCTGGCATTAAAGTCGATACTGGTGCCAAGCCGCTCGCAGCTTTTCCTCAGGAAATGATTACAGAAGGGTTAGATGGCCTTCGAGGGCGTTTGAAAGAATATTATGCTTTGGGAGCACGTTTTGCCAAGTGGCGTGCGGTAATCACAATTGATGAGCAGAGTTTACCAACAAGAGGGGCGATAAGGCAAAATGCACAAGCTTTAGCACGCTACGCTGCTTTGTGTCAGGAGGCGGGAATTGTGCCGGTCGTTGAGCCAGAAGTGATGATGGATGGGGAATCTCGACGGCATTCAATTGCACGCTGCTTTGATGTGACAAAAGCTGTTTTAAGTACTGTGTTTAAAGAATTATCCGGGGCGCGTGTTTACCTCGAAGGCATGATTTTGAAACCCAACATGGTCATTGATGGAAAAGATATGCGGGTTGCTTCTGTGGAAGAGGTTGCTGAAAAGACAATTCGTGTTCTTAAAGAAACTGTTCCTGCTGCTGTACCCGGAATTGCTTTTCTTTCCGGAGGACAGTCTGATGAGGAAGCAACAGCTCATTTATCGGCGATGAATAGTTTAGGGGAATTGCCTTGGAGATTGACTTTTTCTTATGGTAGAGCATTGCAGGCAGCGGCACTGAAAGTGTGGGGCGGGAAACAAGAAAATATCGCTGCCGCACAAAAGGCTTTTGGACACCGCGCGCGGATGAATCACCTTGCCACTTTGGGACAATGGACAAAGGAACAAGAAAAATCTTGCGCTTAAAGGACAATAAATTTTGCATACCATGCGGTATAACTTATTGATTTTTAATCATAAATTATAAAACAATGCGCTGTAAGAAAACATCTGATAGCACGTCGTTTTTATTTTAAACAATGATAATTTGTAATTAGCATATCCGTTGAATCGCAGAGCAAAGAAAGATTAGAAGTGAATTGAATACACACCTCATGAATCCACTCAAGTTTAGGAGTATGTTGCACTCCCGGGAGAGGGAGAAAAACAGTGGGGATGATTTGGGGATTCGTAGCTTGAAGATAGCGATTGCAAGGGATATTTTCTGTATTACAGTTCCGCGTTAAAGTAGGATTTGTATTGCTTGGCAGTACTGAGAGGCTAAGAGATGCAGTTTTAAGATACAGCAGGTGTACGATTGGAGCAGTGTCGGTGATGACCACGACAATTTATCGCTTTACGAAGAATACCAAAAGCCATTAAGTTAAGGATGGCGGGACACAAAAATACGAAGCGGTTTTGGAGCTTTTATCATTGAAATGTCCTACCGGGGGTTTTCGGAAACTTGAAAAGGTGAACAGTCGAAATAAGAGGAAGGAGATGGCAAGGCTCGAGCGCTGGTCTTAGAAACTCTCCCTTCTTTCCAGGTATGAATGACAATAATTATTTAAGATATTATCTCTTTTGGGTCAATTATAAGGCATATATCTCGTAAGGTTGAGGACAAGAGTTATAAGAGATAAAATGGTTCGAGACTCTTTCTTCTTTTCATGATCAAGCTTGCAAGCAGTTTTTAGTGGCGGGTAGCCTTTTGGAATACAAACAGGGTCTACAATATTTGCAAGCAAAGTTGCCACCGGCACCGTGTTTTCATCTATTCTGGGGTCACAATAAAAATAGCACTCCGTTTTTGTCTATGTTTCTCCGAAAGTTAAATAGTGTGTTATATCTGACGATTTAAAGTACAGATTGGGATTTTTTGAGGAAAGGTAAGACATGAGATATTTGAAATGTACGAGCTATTGCTTCTGGATACTGGAGAAAATCTGGAACTGATCAGGAAATTAATGAGCTGTGGTATCCCCTCTCGCTTGTATAGCTTCCTTGAAGAAATACACATAACCCCACTCATATCCGAAGGAATTTTAAGGTCTTTCTTTTTGAAATGTCGGCGCTTTTGTGTTTATCAACTCATGAAACACGGAAAACAGTCCCCCACTTCAAGAGCGACATTTTTTCAGGCACGCGGTTAAACTTCACCCCTGCCATCGAATACAGTTATCCCATATCATCGGGAGCAAGCAGAACGATATAAACCTTACAGGGCCACATTGCGCATTAACTTCTTCTTCAACAACACCAATGATAGTCAAGTATTCTTTTCATCATTTTATAGGATACACATCCCAAATCCAAACTTTATAACAAAAAATCCAAGTTGATCTTGAAAAGCACAATCACAACCATGAATGATAAAAATCTTATTCTTTATAAAGGGAAATCTGGATATCAGTTACCTTGTAGATTCAAACAGAGGGACCAGATTCAGCCGTTTTCCTGTATTTTCACATATCCACCCAGCCGCTCTTTGGTGTCTTTTTCGCCCTAGAATTGGGTTGCCTTTATTGATTTACACCAGCCAACTACAACCCCTCGGTGGTCTCCATTTTGTGCACAAACCTCACAAAAACCACTCCACACAATCTCGTACCCCTCTTCATAAATCTTAAGATCTTGGGATCATGATTTACCACCCTATTCCACTTCCTCTATAACCTAAAATTCAAATACCATGGCAAAAACAACCCTGCAAACACGGCAGACAAACACCTCCGGTGATTTACCCTTTAAGTGATTATTGCCTGTCATCCATAACAAGAAGTAAAACTCTACACACCGAGGTTGCCGAAACGATTCTTGAATTTAGAAACACGTCCACCGCGATCTACCAATGTCTGAGATCCGCCTATCCATGCTGGGTGCGTTTTAGGATCGATGTCTAGATTCAAAGTATCTCCCGCTTTCCCCCAAGTGGAGCGTGTTGTGTACTTTGTACCATCCGTCATAACAACGGTAATCATGTGATAATCAGGATGAATATCCGCTTTCATGTTGCAAACCTTCTGCTTTTATACAATGAAACGCGCATGCTTTATTTTCTAGGTGCGCTCTCTTCATCTTTTTGATAAGTTGATTCAAACGCTACCTCTATAACTGAGCACGCGCCAAAAAACAAGTATCCAGGGTGGGTAGTTGCACTAAGAATTAAGTAGTTTAATATAACAAATAGTCTGATACTAAGTGAGAGAAATTTTATGAAGCTGTTTAACTATTCAGAAAAATCTGTGAAATCTTTCAATACGAGGCCTGGGTTTTCTTTGCTTTCAAGTTTTGCACCTTATATCATACGCTATCGCTGGTTGATTATATTTGCTTTTTTGGCTTTGTTTGTTGCTGCTCTTGTAACGTTAGCCTTGCCTGTTGCCATTCGTCAAATGCTCGATCATGGTTTTTCTGCTTCAAGTCGCGGCAATATTAATTTTTACTTTGGCATTTTATTCCTGTTGGCTCTTTTTCTCGCACTTGCTTCGTCTTGCCGCTATTATTGTGTCATCACTCTGGGAGAGCGGATCGTTGCTGACTTACGACGTGATGTTTTTACGCATATCATGAAGCTTTCCCCAGCTTTTTTTGACAAATCTCATTCCGGTGAGATCGTTTCTCGGTTGCTAACAGATACAACCCAAATAAAATTAGCCGTCGGATCTACGGCCTCTACGGCTTTACGTCATTTAATCGTGGTAGTTGGGGCCGTTGTTATGATGGTTATCACGAATGCAAAATTATCCTTGCTAGTCTTATTCGCTATTCCTTTTGTTGCAATTCCACTTGTTATTTTTGGGCGCAAAGTTCGCGCACGTACACGCGCCGCACAAGATCGTTTGGCAGAGGCTAACGCGCTAGCAACTGAACGAGTAAGCGCCATACGTATTGTACAAGCTTTTACCGCTGAAAAACGCATTTCCGAACATTTTGCAAAATTGGTTGAACGTGCCTTTCAAACTGCACGTTCTTCCGTGGTTCTGCGGTCACTTTTTACAGGATTTGCGATTTTTTTAGTTTTTGGCAGTGTCGTTGCTGTTTTATGGATTGGGTCTCATGATGTTTTGAATGGTACTATGTCAGGGGGAACGCTAGGACAATTTGTTCTTTATGCGGTTTTTGGCGCCTCAACCTTTGCACAATTGTCAGAGCTCGGTGCAGAATTAATACAAGCCGTCGGTGCAGCTGAGCGGCTTGCTGAACTGCTGCAAGAAAAGCCCACAGTTGTAGCTCCAAAAAAACCAAAGCTGTTGGCGCAGCCTGTCCAAGGTGCCGTCGTTTTTGACAAAGTTGATTTCGCTTATCCTTCCAGACCACAAGAGAAGGTTTTGCGCTCACTTTCTTTCTCTGTTAACGCGGGCGAAACTGTCGCTTTCGTTGGTGCTTCAGGTGCAGGGAAAAGCACTATTTTTTCTTTAATTCTTCGTTTTTACGATCCGATAAGTGGAAAAATTCGGTTTGATGGTACCCAGATTGACAGCCTTTCCCTTCAAGATCTACGCGGTGCAATTTCTTATGTTCCGCAAGATATTGCTATTTTTGATGGTACGCTACGCGAAAATATCGCTTTTGGCGGAGAAGATATCGATGAACAGAAAATCGTAACTGCAGCTAAAACAGCCAACGCGCTCGACTTTATTGAGGCTTTACCAAGGGGCTTTGACACGGAAGTGGGAGAACGTGGTATTATGCTTTCTGGTGGGCAGAGACAACGCATTGGCATCGCGCGAGCAATTTTAAAAAATGCGCCCCTTCTGCTGCTTGATGAGGCAACATCTGCCTTAGATGCCGGCAGTGAAAGGTTAGTGCAGGAAGCGTTGGAAGGGCTGATGAAAAATCGCACAACATTGGTGATTGCGCACCGTTTGGCAACAATTTTAAAAGCGGATCGCATCCTCGTCATGGAGAAGGGTACGCTTGTTGAGGAAGGAACTCATGCGCAGCTCGTTGAGCAAAACGGAGTTTACGCAAACTTGGCCAAATTGCAATTCTCGCCCGAATGACTCGAATAAGTTGTCGCTACGGACAAATCTATCACGACCATCAATTATCATTGACGTTGGGGGATATAGTGCAACGTCTTTGGTAATTGTACTTTTTGGGGAGATCAGATCCCCTTTTTTATAGCTGTTTCTAATTTTGTACGTATGCGCTCATTACCGGCAATAATGCTCTTTTTGCGGAATATATCGTTACCGCCTTCCTTGTCTGTGACAAATCCACCAGCTTCGCGTACGATCAATATCCCGGCAGCTATATCCCAAATTTGGAGATTATCTTCCCAGAATCCGTCTACTCTACCCGCAGCAACATAGGCCAAATCAAGAGCGGCAGCTCCGAAACGGCGAATACCTGCCACTTCAGCCATCACATTGCGCAGTTCGATAAGATATGTCCCATGATTAGGACGGCTTAAATGGGGCGTTCCCGTTGCAATGACGCAGTCTTCCAGTTTTTTTCGTGCAGAAACACGGCAACGTCTGTCATTAAGAAAAGCTCCATTACCACGCTCAGCAGTAAACAATTCATCACTAACAGGGTTATAGATCACACTAGCAACAATCTGTCCTTGACTTTCCAGGGCAACAGAGACAGCAAAAAAGGGGATTCCATGCAAAAAATTTGTTGTTCCATCCAATGGATCTACGATGAAACGATGCTGAGAATCTTCTCCAGTAATTTCCTCAGATTCTTCCATGAGAAAACCAAATTTTGGTCGTGCCTTGCTCAATTCATTGAAAATAATCTTCTCGGCTTTGCGATCTGCTTGGCTTACATAATCTGCAGGTCCTTTCAAAGAAACCTGTAGATTTTGGACTTCGCCATAATCACGCACCAACGAGCGTCCTGCTTTCATCGCGGCTTGCACCATGACATTCATGATTGCGGAGTGGGCCATAACTTATCCTTTTATTCATCATTTATCATTTGCACGACGCAAATAAATCAGCTCGTTGGTGTCTATAACGACACGTTCACCAGAATTAATAAAAGGTGGCACGAGAATATTAATACCATTTTCTAGAACTGCTGGCTTATAAGAGGATGTGACCGTTTGCCCCTTTATTGCGGGGGCAGCTTCAGCAATTGTCATGGTAACTTGATCAGGAAGCGATATTCCTATTGGTTTTCCTTGATAAAGTTCAACGGTTACTGTCATTCCATCTTGCAGAAAAGCCGAGCGTTCACCAACAAAGTCCTTTTGTAGTTCAAGTTGCTCATAGGATTGTGAATCCATAAAAACTAAAGCCTCACCTTGTTGATAGAGGAAGGTAAAATCTTTCTGTTCAAGACGCACTTTTTCAACAGTCTCAGCAGAACGAAACCGTTCATTGAGTTTTGTTCCATCCATCAAATTTTTCATTTCGACTTGATTAAATGCGCCTCCTTTTCCCGGTTTCACGGCATTGCATTTAACTGCGACCCACAAGCTACCTTGATGTTCTATCACATTTCCAGGTCGAATTTCATTGCCATTAATTTTCATGATTATATCCAATTCTATTGTTGAAAAAGAGCTATCTTACTGTTTTTTCATAGAAAAAAATCGAAAGAAATCTATAAATAAATCTTCGCGCATCCCAGCTTTTTGCAAGACCACAAAAACAGCTTAGACGCAAGTCCTTTAAAGAATTGCTAAAAATTTCTTGTGGGAATTCACTTATTTGAAGTAGAAAATGTCATTTTATTGAAATCCATATTTTAGAGAGCGGGCAGAAACGTTTTTGCTTCTTCACGCGCTTTTTCTAATTGCGCACCGGACATACCTTGGAGCATGATTTCCAGATCAGATGCCTGTATTTTTGCCTTCTTTGCTACCATATACCATGCGGCTGCTGTCACAACATCGCCTTCTATTCCTATTCCATCACGGTAAAGTCTTGCAAGAGAAATTTGTGCAGGAGCGATCATGTTGAGGGCATTGGGGAGGAGCAGAGAGAATGCGCGCTGAAAATCAGGCTCTCCGCCGCGGCCTTCCACAAGCCATTCAGCTAAGAGGATTTGTGCCATAGGGTGCCGATTTTTAGCAGCGATTTCCATAAGTCTACGTGCGTTATGATCGTCCCTTGGCCTTGTTGATGTTCCCAGAGAGAGAATTTTTGCAGCAGCAAAAGCAGCTTCTGGGTCACCAAGGGATGCACCTTTTAAGAAAAATTTTAACGCTTGCTCTGCTGCTTCGCTGTCTTTGCTTGGTGAAGAGACGCCGGGCAAAGCCTGTTTCTCGCGTGAAGCTTTGTAAAGAATTAGTTGTCCATAATAAAAATAAGCTTCTTTTACACCAGCTTTTACAGATTTTTGAATAAATTCCTCACCAAGTTTTTGATTTTGTGCAATGAAATGTCCATCAAATAGCATAAGCCCATAGCGTAATTGTGCTTGTGGTTCGCCTTGTTTTGCTGCACGCCCAAACCATAGAGCCGCACGTGCTCCATCTATTGGTACAGCATTTCCTTCCGTGTAAAGTCGAGCGACTAAGGTCTGTGCCGTTGGATCATTTTGCTCGGCCCGCCTTAGTGCTTCATGGAAGGCTTTCAAATAATAACCTCGGACGTAATAGTCATAGGCTTGGTCGTACTGCCCAGCTTTTAAGGGATGAACGGGCCTGCTGTTGTGGCTTGAAGTTTCTTGAATGGTATCGAAAGAACTTCCCGGAGAATTGGTAACAGCCATTACAAGGCAGACAATCCCCAAAATGGAAAGCTTAACACCTTTCTTTATCATGGATATTTCCTCCCCGCCAATAGAGGGGAACTTTTGCACTTTTCTTTCATCATATCAAGAACAATGAGAGGGTTATCGTGTGCAAAAATGATTTCTTCGACGGCGATAAATTCGCATGCTGTCTCCACAATGTCATCAAAGAATGCAAAATCACTCCCCGCCTGAAGAATTGCAGGGATTTCCATGATTGCTGCCCACCATTGTGCTAACTGAATATTACGGGGGTGTGCGTGCGGCTTTTTGTCGGCGCCTAATTTTCCGAATAATAGATAATCAGCACCAGCTTCTGCGGCAACCATTGCGCAATGGCGATTACGTAAATTCCCAAATCCCTTTATTTTTTGTTCCTTTTTTTGGTTGTCAAAATTCTTGATGGTATCAAGATCGTTCTCGAGGTGCAAACCATCGGCTTTCACTCGCCCAGAAATCCGACTATCACCAGCGATGATAAGTGCTGCACCATTGTGTTGGATATCTTCAGCGTAGATTTGAGCTTGTTTTTGCAAGAAAAATTCATCATTCCAGGAATCATAGAGAATAGCACTCACAAAGGACTTTGTTTGCATAATTTGGCGCAAGAAGGTGGTATTTAAAGTCCGCCGAACATCCAATGTTAAAACAAGTTGAGGAAAAAGGTGAGGCTCAACAGGTTCATTCTCTTGCTTGATCATAACAAAATTCCCAACTCTGTAAAAATAAAAATTCGTCTCGATTTAGATACTATTCTCTACGGGAGAAAGTCCTTAGAACACCACGACATTTTTAGCCGTGGTATACCCGGTGGCATCTCCTGCTCTTCATCTTCGTTGATAAGTTCCATCAATCCTATTTTTAGTACATTGTACGGATACATAATACATAAAAAATTTGGTTTTTCTTAATCTGTTAGAAAATTTATTCTGCCTGCAGGGTCTTTCTGCAAACTGATGTTTTAGTGTCTTCTTGATTGCGTATGCTGAGAATCTTTTTCTTTCATCGTGTAGAATTCTTTGAAACGAGCCTCTTCCGCTTTGCACTTAGCTTTGAGACTTTTTGGAAGTCCTTGCTGTGGTGCGTAGGGAAATTATCAAGTGAGTAAAATGATGTAGAGCTATCTAACCAATATTTTGTCGCGTTTTTGATGCTAAGTTTTTTGGCTATTAAGCCATAACGGTGCCTTAGCATTCTATGTTGCTCTTATAGATCTGCTTCTTCCGCTTTGTTACTTCTATAGGTGGGCGGGAGACTACTGCTTTTACAACAGTTTAGTTTATACTCTGTTTGCAGATTTGACTCAAGGTTTCTCTCCTTCTCACTTTTATTATAGGATGCGGTTTTGAGCCTTTATGTCGCGACAATTTTTTTATTACAGAGGTTGCCAGTATTTTACATTTTCAAAAGGGGGTGAAGCTTTTCTCTAACCCTTTATTAATATTGCGTCGCCAGGAATATTTTTTATGATAAATTTTTTTGCGTGGCCGTAGTGTTGCCTGAGTTAAAGGGAGAATGACGCGGTTTTGCCTATTTGTTTCGTTGTTTAATTTTAATAAAACTTTTCCAGATTTGCCCCGTTTGCTTCATATTTTTGTGCTACTGAGCTCAGCTGTTTTCCCGCCTATTTCAGGCAAGTGTTTGCGTGTTTTTCCTCGGAGTTTCTCTGGCGGTTTTAAGCAGGTGTGGCTTGCCGGTATTTATACCAGCACTTTTTTACGGTGTTTGTGCAAGTTTTGAAAACAGTGGTGACGAAAGTACTTTTTTTCGGTACTATGCTGGGGCTGTAGGTGGCGTGGTGGAGTTAGGCGTTTTTCACGGTGAAAGTGGGTGTTTGTCTCTTCGTTGGTCTTTTTTAAGAGAAGGGTCGTTCGTTAACCTTAATGCGAGAAGCGAATTGAACAAGAGTTTTGAAAAAGGTACTTAATCTGAGGATGGAATTTTGCAAAACAGGGGAAGAGATCTTTTCCTTCTTTGTTCTTTTAATGTCGTGGTTTTGTGCTGGTATTGGAGTGTGAGAGCGTGAGTGCACATGAGCATCCTTATGATGAAGGTGGGCCAATTGTCATGATTGAGCACGATGCTTTCGAGAACGCTTTTAACCGTCTTTATGAAGAAACAATGGCTTTGATTGAAGAAGCGGCGTCGTATATCGATACAGATGGAAAAATAGCCGCGCGGTCTCTTCCTACAGAAGTTTCTGCGATTTATGCTAAAGAAGCTATGTATTTAAGTACACGGCTCATGCAATTGGCTTCTCGGCTCCTTCTCTTCCGTGCAGAACGCGAAGGAGAAATGTCGTCAGAGCAGATAAAAAAAGAGATAGCAAAAGTGTCGCTTCATACGCCAACCTTGAAATCAGAAAGTACATATTGGAAAGAACTGCCAGAAATTTTCCGTTATTTTGTCTCTCGTTCGCTTCGCTTGGAAAAACGAATGCGATATATGAGCTACAATAAAGATGGCGGATCTTTCCGTAATTCAGAAGATAACAATCCAGTGAATAAGCAAATCGAGTTGCTCAAAACTGCTTTTCGGCGCTCTTAGGAAAGTGCGTGCTTTTTCCGTATTCTTTGCCCATTATATTTACTCACCGATACCTGTTCAAACGCGAAAAAATAGCATAAACTCATTTTTATGGCAGAGACGATTCGTATCATAGGCATTGATCCCGGACTACGGCGGACAGGGTGGGGGGTGGTCGATTTTTCCGGCAATCATCTTCAGTTTGTAGCTGCAGGTACCGTTTCTTCTGACGCACAGCGCGATCTTGCTTTTAGGCTGTATCAGCTTCATGAAGGACTCTCGGGCATTTTGCGTCAATTTATGCCTGATGAAGCTTCCGTAGAGCATGTTTTTGTCAACAAAGATGCTACGGCAACTCTAAAACTTGGTCAGGCACGGGCTATTGCGCTCCTCGTTCCGGCACAGGCTAATCTTCCGGTTTTTGAATATGCCCCAAATAAAGTGAAAAAGTCAGTTATTGGTGTTGGCCATGGAGATAAGAAACAGATCCATATGATGGTAAAAATTCTCCTTCCGCGCGCCGAATTTGACAGCAGTGATGCAGCCGATGCTCTCGCACTTGCTCTTTGCCATTCCGCTCACCGTACTAGCCTGCATTCTCGTTTGGGTGCTACGGCATGATAGGTAAATTAAAAGGTATCATTGAACATGTTTTTGATGATCGTATCATTCTTGATGTTCACGGTGTTGGTTACATTGTTTTTATCTCAAACAAGCTCCGCTTTTCGCTACCAGCTGTCGGTGAAACTTTAAGTTTATTTATTGAAACACACGTTCGTGAAGAGGCTATTCGCCTTTTTGGCTTTTCCGTGAGGGCTGAACAAGAGTGGTTTTGTCTTTTACAAAATGTGCCAGGTGTGGGAGCGAAGGTCGCCTTAGCAATTTTGGGTGTTTTATCACCAAGTGAATTGGCTCAAGCGATTGCGTTAAATGATGTCGCTGTGATAAGCCGTGCTCCAGGTGTTGGTAAAAAAGTTAGCGAAAGAATTGTGAGAGAGCTGAAAAGCAAAACTCCACCATTAAACGGTGACGCACTTCATTCTATTTCCATTGCTCGCCAGGGCGAAGATAATCAGCCCACTGATGATGCACTTTCTGCTTTAATTACGCTTGGCTTCGAGCGCGACCAAGCAGCAAGAGCTCTCGTTTCTGCGAAAAAGGCTCTTGAAGGGGAAACAATTTCCTCCGAATTGCTCATTCGCCACAGCTTAAAATTGCTTTATTCCCCAACGAATTCAAGGTAAAAATGCAAAAAGATGAAGATCAACGCCTTCTCAGTAGCGTTCCCCTCCCAAACGACCCAGACCGTTCCTTAAGACCACAAGTGCTCGATGACTTTATTGGTCAAGAAGCGGTACGAGCGAATTTAAAAATATTTGTTGAAGCTGCGAAGGCGCGAAAAGAAGCATTAGATCATGTTTTATTTGTGGGACCTCCTGGCTTAGGAAAAACAACGCTTTCACAGATTATGGCCAAAGAATTAGGAGTTAATTTTCGTTCTACCTCCGGTCCTGTCATCGCAAAAGCAGGTGATTTAGCAGCGCTTTTAACAAACTTAGAGGAACGCGATGTTCTTTTTATCGATGAAATTCACCGTTTAAATCCGACAATTGAAGAAATTCTTTACCCTGCCATGGAAGATTATCAGCTTGATCTTATTATTGGTGAAGGTCCTGCGGCTCGTTCGGTCAAAATTGACTTAGCCAAATTTACTTTGGTTGCAGCGACTACGCGCCTGGGCTTGTTGACCACACCGTTACGAGACCGCTTTGGTATTCCAGTTCGATTAAATTTTTATACCATAGAAGAATTAGAGCATATTGTGCGGCGTAATGCACGGCTCTTTTCAGTGCAAATTAGTGATGATGGTGCTCACGAAATTGCGCGCCGTGCGCGTGGAACGCCACGAATTGCAGGCCGGCTTTTGCGCCGTGTTTGTGACTTTGCTTTGGTGAAATCTGCGGAAACAATTGATCGTACTGTCGCTGATGAGGCTCTTTCCCGCCTAGAGGTTGATCATTTGGGGCTTGATCCACTTGATCGCCGCTATTTGCTGCTGATTGCAAAAGTTTTTTTAGGTGGTCCTGTGGGCATCGAGACCATTGCTGCGGCTCTATCAGAACCGCGTGATGCTATCGAGGATATCATCGAACCCTACCTGCTGCAACAAGGCTTTATTCAGCGAACAGCTCGCGGGCGCGTTCTCTCAGAAAAGGCCTGGGCACATCTTGGGCTTTGCGCTCCGGACACCACGATTTCAACACAAAAACGCGTTCAATTATCCGATACGCAGAGTAGCTCACCAATACAAACAACTTTATGGGGCGAAGTGGATGATTAAAATGGTAAAGAGCAGCTGTGCAAACGAATTTCATGATTTTCTGGCGCGAGTTTACGTTGCCGATACGGATTTTTCTGGCGTGGTTTACCACGCACGCTATTTAGAGTTTTTTGAGCGGGGACGTTCAGAATTTTTGCGGGATATAGGTCTTAATAACGGTATGTTGGCTGAGGGTGTAAATCGCGAAAAGCTGTTTTTTGTTGTACGCCATATGGAAATTAATTTTCTTCGGCCAGCAAAAATCGATGATCTTTTAATGATTAAAACACGCATTAATTGTGTTCGGGGAGCCCGCTTTTTTATGGATCAACATATTGTTCGTGACGATGTTGTATTGGCCAATGCCAAGGTCGAAATTGCTGTCATTAACGTACAAGGAAAACCACGGCGTTTACCCGAGGATTTTTTTAGACAATTTTCATTTGAAAGTGCTATTTATTGAAAATAATAGGGTAAGTGGTTCATTCGCAAGCGGACTGGAGTTGGTTTTTTTATAATTTTGAAACTTTAAAGTAGCTTGTTTGATTAAATTTTAAAAATGGTCTTTCATTGAGAGGGATGAAAATTATGCCTCAGGTAGAATTAGCAAGTCCGGAAACGATTGGAGTATTGAGCCTGTTTATGCAGGCCAATTGGGTTGTTAAAGCTGTAATGATTGGGTTACTGTTAGCCTCTATATGGAGCTGGACGATTATTTTTGATAAAATCTTCGCCTATCGGAAAATTCGACGCGAAATAAAGCATTTTGAAGACGCGTTTTGGTCGGGAAAGCCGCTGGAGGACCTTTATGCAGTGTGCAAAAGCCAGCATACGAATAGCATATCAGCTGTTTTCTTAGCGGCAATGACAGAATGGAAGAAATCCCTCGCGAAGGGAATCCATGCATCGGCTAGTCTACAAAGCAGGATCGATAAAGCCATGGATCTTGCCTTGGGGCGTGAAAGCGAAAAAATAGAGTCAAAATTAAATTTTTTAGCTACGCTTGGATCGGCAGGTCCTTTTGTTGGACTTTTTGGAACTGTTATCGGTATTATGAGTTCATTCCTTTCTATTTCAGCTTCTCAAAACACTTCTCTGGCGGTTGTCGCACCAGGTATTGCCGAAGCGCTTTTGGCTACCGCTATAGGTTTATTTGCGGCTATCCCTGCGGTCATCGCCTATAACAGGTTGGTTCATGAAAGTGCTCAGATAATAGCACAGATAGAAAGCTTCGCTGATGAATTTTCAACAATTATGTCGCGACGCGTTGATGAGATACAGGTATCTCACTCGTCATCGTAAAGGAGAACATCTATGGGCGCTTCTTCTACTGTTTCTTCTCCCTCCCGAAAAAGTACGCGCAGGCGGCGTCATTCGCGCGGTCGGTTCATGAGTGAAATTAATGTGACACCTTTTGTTGATGTGATGCTGGTTTTGTTGATCATTTTTATGGTTTCCGCTCCACTTTTGGTAAATGGCGTCCCTCTTGATCTGCCTCACAGCCAGGCTGGACCTGTGAAAATGAACGAACCTCCGCTTACGGTTTCTCTCGATGCACAAGGGCGCTTTGCCATTAATCAGGACTATTATGATACACCAGAAGCTTTGATTGCACATCTCAAAGCTAAGCTCGTGACCAACCCTGCGCAAAAAAATCGACGCGTCTTCGTACGTGTTGCTAAGACTGTCGAATATCAGCAGGTATTAAAGTTGCTTGCTGATATTCAGAAAGCGGGTTTTTCGCAAGTTGCTTTAGCCAGCTTGGCAAGGTAACAAAAAATAGAGAATGCAAGGATAGCGATGAGCAACGATTTTCATTTTGGTACGAGGCGGAGTTTGATTTTATCTCTTGCCATACATGTAATCCTCCTCAGTTGGAGTTCTGTTCATCTCACTAGTTCCATTTCTTCACAACAGCAATCAGAGGCTATTGCAGTCACTCTTGCTCCTCTTGATCAAGAGCTTTTTTCTCAACAAGGTACATTTAATGCTCCCGTTCATGCGATCCCCGCAGTAAAACCGACTATAGAACCACAAGAAAAAGAAGAGGCGCATCATTTTGGAGATGGACAGGTCGATAATCTCTCGCCTTTCAATCCAAAAGAAAAACTTCGTAGTGTTGCAGTCCCACTCGCACCATCAAAAGGAGAAAACAATTTAGAAACAGCAAATATGCCCCAAGAAATATTGCCGGAGGCTGATCCAGAGATTGTTAAAGAGGTTACACTGGAGGCATCTCCAGAGGCTGATCCAGAGGTTGTTGAAGAGGTTACACCGGAGGCATCTCCAGAGGCTGATCCAGAGGTTGTTGAAGAGGTTACACCGGAGGCATCTCCAGAGGCTGATCCAGAGGTTGTTGAAGAGGTTACACCGGAGGCATCTCCAGAGGCTGATCCAGAGGTT
>NZ_JAYMZI010000003.1:0-35219 GCF_037070845.1 Bartonella numerosa | reverse complement strand
GTTGAAGAGGTTACACCGGAGGTATCTCCAGAGGCTGATCCAGAGGTTGTTGAAGAGGTTGCACCGAAAGTATCTCCAGAGGCTGATCCAGAGGTTGTTGAAGAGGTTGCACCGAAAGTATCTCCAGAGGCTAAGCCACAGGTTGCTGAAGAGATTACGCCGGAGATGTCTCCAGAGGTTGATCTAGAGGTTGTAAAAGAGGTTGCACCGGCAGCGTCTCCAGAGGCTAAGCCAGAGCTTGTTGAGGATGTTGCGCCGGAGACGATTTCAAAGACTTTTCCGAGGGTATCTGCAGGTATGACGAAAAATAAACCAGTCGTACCATCGCACAAACCGGCAGCACGAGAAATTTCTGAAGAGCAAGTTGCAAAGGGTCAGCAAGTTGCAGAAGCTACATCGCCAAGAAAGCATCCTCATCCGCAATTTAAGCCCAATCTCACTCAGAAGCCTGCGGTAAAAAATACACGGGTTGCAAAAAAACAAGATCGAGAAAAAGTTGAACAGACAATTGAGGATATTTTGGAAACAGAAGAAAGACATCTGTTCAATCAAGTAACTACGCAAGGAGGGGGGGCAAAGCGTTCGAAAAAGGCTGAAGCTTTTGGTGGACGAAAAAATATCGGTGATACCGAAAAGATGGCCCAAACGTTGGTTAATATCGTTGGTGCATGCATTCAAAAAAAGTTAAAACTTGTTGCTCTTGGTGGAGATTTAAGAAACCGCCCGGTTGTGCATTTGCGGTTTTACCTAAATCGTGAGGGAATGGTCGTAGGAGATCCAATCATCGAACCATTAAGCGGCGCACAAAGTCAAGAAGCTATTATGATAAGGCAAGTGCGTGCGGCGGTTTTTTCTTGTCAACCCTATACAGATCTCCCGCGCGAACAATATGACTTGTGGGGACAGGGGTTTGATTTTAATGTTGACCCCCTCCAAGAAATAACCCGATGAGAGACAGATATATTTTCTCTCTTAATGAAAGGATACACTCTGTTATGACTATAGCAAGGCGCAAATTTTTCTCTTGGTTTATGATTTGTTTGTGGTTATCGAGTTTTTCTTCTGCTCATGCGCAATTGAAAGGTACTATTTCTAGCGCTGATTTTAATCCTATTCCGATTGCAATTATGGATTTTGTTTCCAATGATTCGCTAGGGGTGAAAATTGCTGCCGTTGTTACGGCTGATCTCGAACGGTCAGGATTATTTTTGCCAGTTGATAAGTCGTCCTTTCTAGAACGGGACCCCGATTTTAACAGCCAACCGCATTTTGCTGATTGGCAAAAAATAAATGTGCAAGGCTTGGTTACTGGCCAGGTGGTGAGGGAAGATGATGGACGATTGAGGGTTGATTTTCGTTTATGGGACGTTTTGGGTCACCGTCAACTCAAAGGGCAGCGTTTTTCTACGGCCACAGAACGTTGGCGTCGTGTTGCGCATATGATTGCGGATGAAATCTATAGTGCGATGACAGGAGAAAGCGGTTATTTCGATACGCGGATTGTTTTCATAGATGAAACGGGACCCAGAAATGCGCGCATTAAACGTTTGGCAATCATGGATCAAGATGGAGCAAATTTGACCTATGTCTCTGATGGGCGCGAATTGGTACTGACCCCGCGTTTTTCACCTAAACGACAAGAAATTACTTACATGGCCTACGGCAACAACCAGACGCCTCATGTTTATCTGCAGCAAATTGAGATGGGGCAGAGAGAATTGATTGGGACTTTCAATAATATGACAATCGCTCCGCGCTTCTCACCCGATGGCCAGAAGGTGATCATGAGTTTGTTGCAAAATAATGGCAGTGCAAATCTTTACACGATGGATTTGCGAACTCGCATGATGACACGGCTGACGACGACTTCAGCTATTGATACGTCCGCTTCTTATTCACCAGATGGAAAAAAGATCGTTTTTTCATCGGACCGTAGTGGAAAGCCACAACTTTATGTCATGAATGCGGACGGGAGCAATGTTCAGCTTATTTCTCCCCATGAGGGAAGATATTCCACGCCTATTTGGTCTCCACGTGGCGACTACATTGCTTTTACGAAACAAGCAGAAGGAAAATTTTCCATTGGTGTTATGCGTCCTGATGGGTTAGGGGAGCGGATTTTGACTACAGGTTTTCACAATGAAGGACCAACTTGGGCTCCCAATGGTCGTGTTCTGATGTTCTTCCGTCAAGACCCTGGTATGGGGCCAAAAATTTACACGATCGATATTACCGGACGCAATGAACGCCGGTTGCCAACACCAAATGATGCTTCTGATCCGGCATGGTCTCCACTGCTTAGTACACAGTGAGGAACATGCTACCCAACAAAAATGAATAGTGCGCAGACGGTAAAATGAAAAAAAATCCTGCTTGTTTTCTTTTGTCCTGGAGGCTGATTTTTGGGCAGACTTATCTGGATTGTCACTAAGTATTACGCATGATTGCTGTTTTCCCCGTGTAATAGAATTTATTTCGGGAATAAAGACCTCTTTGTACTCAAGCCTGGTTTTTTGTTGAAGGCACTGCGGAGTATAACATAAACAAAATACCCCGCTTTGAAGCGGGGTTTTGTGATATAAATCAACATCGACAAGATTTATATAAAGGACAATAACACAGAAAACACTACGAGCTGACGATCGCGCAAAAGAGGCTATTTCATAGCAAGGGTCATGCAGACAATTTTGCTAAAACTTCATCGCTTACATCAAAATTTGCATAAACATTCTGCACATCGTCATCTTCTTCTAGTGTCGCAATAAGCCGCAAGAGCGATGAAGCTTTTTCCTCGTCTATTGGTGTAAGAGTAGAGGCTTTCCAAACAGTTTTAATTGATTCTGCTTCGCCGAGTTTCATTTCAAGCGTCTTTGAAACTTCGCCAATATCCTCAAAAGCGCAAATAACATGGTGCCCTGTCTCTTCTGATTGCACATCTTCGGCGCCGGCTTCAATCGCTGCATCTACAACGCTATCGGTCGTTCCTATCTCGGGTTTATAGATTATCTCACCAATCCGATCAAACATGAAGCTTACAGAACCTGTTTCTCCCAGTGCTCCTCCCGATTTTGTAAAGGCCGCACGTACATTTGAAGCTGTACGATTCCGGTTATCGGTTAAAGCTTCTACGATAATTGCAACACCTCCTGGACCGTATCCTTCATAGCGAACTTCATCGTAATTTTCGGTATCATTTCCCGTAGCTTTTTTAATCGCGCGCTCAATATTATCTTTTGGCATCGACTGCGCTTTAGCATTTTGGATGGCAAGCCTTAAGCGCGCGTTTATAGCAGGGTCAGGAGAACCTTGTTTAGCCGCGACTGTAATTTCGCGTGTGAGTTTGGAAAACACCTTCGAGCGCACCGCATCCTGACGTCCTTTGCGATGCATAATATTTTTAAACTGTGAATGGCCTGCCATTGCTTTCCTTTCTGTTGGAGATTTCTTCTAAATCGGAGCGACCGAACACCCACTTCCACGACACAAACACAGGTGTCTCAGAAGGCGCGCCGAAACGTAAGGTGAATAGGCCCAATAAACTCTTGTAAAAAAACTACACCATTATAAAAAAAATTGCATTAAAGGTAAAGGTACATCCTCGATGATTATCATGAGGTGGGGAGTCTTGTCGTTGATAAAAAATAACGTTACAATACACGCAACTTTATGATAAAAGTGGCTTGTTCTGTGTCTCGCTTTGTTTGGAGCGCGTGGAGAGGGCTTGGCATATGACAGAAAATACCCAGAGTTTCAAGGCGGGCGGTGGTCCGCCTCAGATAAGGCGAATAAGAGGATATGATAGAATGGCGACGCAACTTTTGATGCCGAAGGCGACAGCTGTTTGGTTGGTTGATAATACTGCACTTTCTTTTGATCAAATTGCGGAATTCTGCAAATTGCACGTGTTAGAAGTGAAGGCTATTGCTGATGGTGAAGCTGCTTGTGGAATTAAAGGCTTGGATCCGATCAGTTCTGGGCAGCTGACGCGTAGTGAAATCGCGCGTGTGGAAGCTGATAAAAATGCGCGTTTGAAAATTTCAGAATCGAGAGTCCACATTCCCGAAAAAAAGCGCAAAGGTGCCCGTTATATTCCCCTCTCTCGGCGTCAAGATCGCCCGAATGGTATTCTGTGGTTTGTTATAAATCATCCGGAGTTAAAAGATGCTCAGATCGCCAGGCTAATTGGAACGACAAAGGCAACTATTGAGCAGATCCGTAACAGGACTCACTGGAATAGCGCTAATTTGGTCCCCTTGGACCCTGTAGGGCTTGGCTTGTGTTCGCAAATTGATTTGGATATTGAGCTCCAGCGTGTCGCGAAAAGTCGTCCTGTGCCTGCTGAAGGAGATAGGTCTTTGCTTCCTGCTTCGGTCACGGAAAACGTTGCTCTCGATGAAAATAAAAATGAAGATGAAGAAGATATCAACAAAAACTTTGACGTAGATAAAGTTTTTGCAAAATTGAATGCGCTTCAAAAAAATCGTCAGGATAGCGCGTAAGCAGAATAAGGTGTATTGCGTAATATCGACGTGGCCGTTCGCGTTATGATGGGTAACTGTGAGCGGAGATGTGGGGGGTAACATAGCGGGGGCGTTTTCGTTAATGGTTGAGGCTGTTCCCGAAGAACAAGCTAGGAGGTTCGTCCCCTCGGTTTTTGTGTTTACAACAAGGAGAACCAATATATGAGCTCTTTCAAAACTATTCCCTTTCATCCATTGATAGTGATTTCGCTTTTTTCAATGTTTTTGGGTGCTTGCGGAGAAAAATATATAAATGCTGCTAGCGATATGAATAGCTCTTTCAGTGACGCTGATCTTCAGCAGGTTCCAGAAGATCTGAAGCAAAACTTTACAGTCAGTGTTGGAGATCGCGTCTTTTTTAGTCTTGATTCTTCTTCTTTAGAGCCTGATGCACGACGAACTTTGATGCGTCAAGCCGAATGGTTACTCCGTTATCCTATCTATTTTGTCACAATCGAGGGGCATGCCGATGAGCGCGGTACGCGCGAGTATAACTTGGCGCTTGGCCAGCGGCGTGCCGTTGCCGTGCGCGATTATTTAATTTCTCTTGGTGTGTCTGCGCAGCGGATACGAACAATTTCTTACGGAAAGGAGAGACCCGTAGCTGTGTGTAATGATGTTTATTGTTGGAATCAAAATCGGCGCGCTGTTACTGTGATCAATGGCGCCCAGGCCGATAGTGTTCTAGATTAATTAAATTCTTAGTTAATATATTAAGGTCAGATTTTTAGGGAAAATAGATATGTATGCGTGTAAAAAACAGGGTTGGAAATTTGCTTTTTTTGTGCCTATCCTTCTGTGTTTTACTTTGCCTGCTCAGAGTGCATCGCGAAGCCCTGAGGGATTTTCTACTTACGATACAGCTCCTTCTGATCAGGATGCTGCGTCTTCTAGCAGGGATGCGATGCCTTCTTCTGCTGATGACGCCACTTCTGCTCCCGCTCGTGATATGACGCTTCCGGCCCAGAATGTGGCACCTCCTGTCGAGGGCTCTATGCCTTCTTCTGCTGGTGATGCTACTTCTGCTCCCGCTCGCGATATGACGCTCCCGGCCCAGAATGTGGCACCTCCCGTCGAGGGCTTTATGCCTTCTTCTGCTGGTGATGCTACTTCTGCTCCCGCTCGCGATATGACGCTCCCGGCCCAGAATGTGGCACCTCCCGTCGAGGGCTTTATGCCTTCTTCTGCTGGTGATGCTACTCCTGCTCCCGCTCGTGATATGACGCTCCCGGCCCAGAATGTGGCACCTCCCGTCGAGGGCTCTATGCCTTCTTCTGCTGATGACGCTGCTTCCGCCCCCGCTCATGATGTGATGCTTCCGGCCAAAAATGTTACACCTCCCGTCGGGGACGCGACGATCCTTTTTGCGGATGAAGTTGCTCCTGCTCCTGCCCAAGATGCAACACATCCCGCCGAAGATGCTGTGCCTTCTTCTGATGATGCGGCTTCTCCGGTACAAGATACGACCCAAAGTCAAAAAAAAAATTTGGGAAAATCAGAAAGTTTTTCTGAAAAACTATGATCTGGATAAGCTCTTGCACACGGTACAAACGGTGCTTGAGAACAACAACCTGGGAGATACAAAAGAGCAGTTCTACCAACTTTTTGGTGAGGGGGAGGCTGCATTTCATTCTTGTTTTTCTGATAATCCCTACTTGGATAAAAGTTTTCAAGCTTTAGACGGTCCAGGGAAGGTTTATCCCATGGACAGTGATCAAAATTGTGCTTCTGGTGTTCCGTGTCATGGTTATAGAAACGGTTTAGAGGGCAAGGGTGGTGGCCTGGAGGAAACGTACGGCCTTTCAGGGAAAAAGCACGATGAGAAGCGCAGGCATGTTGTACAAAATCGGGGTGAAGATTCTTCTATACCCACTTCTAAGTCCCTGTACAAAAAAGGTTACGATTCTATTCTTTTAGGCGACTATATTGGGGCCGAGAAGGCTTTTTGCGCTTTCTATATCCATCACAAAGAAGATCCACTGAGTTTTGATGCTTTATTTTGGTGGGCAGAAGCTTTGTTAAGGCAAGAGCGCTATCATGAAGCGGCGCAAATTTATCTTACATTATGGTACACAGACAAAAAAATCTTCTACGATTCTGAAATTTTACTGAAATTAGCAATCAGTATAGCTGCTCTTGGGAAAAACAAAGACGACTGCACTTTCTTCGCAGCCAAAGAAGATAGATCTCAAACATTGGCAGATGCCTTTTGTCAACATCTTTAGAAGAGGTGGAATCTTTCAAAGTGCTTGTTAAATTGGCAAAAGGTATTTTTACAACGTCAGATTTCATCCATTGCAAAAAATTGATTTTGGCAGTTTCGGGTGGGAGTGATTCGCTTGCTTTATTGTTTTTGGTTAGAGACCATTTGAGAACCTTGTCTGCTCCTCCGGAAATGATCGCTGTGACTGTTGATCATCAACTGCGCAGAGATTCGGCTTGTGAAGCAGAGAATGTTGCAAAAATTTGTCATGCCCACCATATTCGGCATATCATCGTGCGATGGGAAGGGAAGAAGCCAAAGACGCATATTGCTGAGAAAGCGCGTGTTGCACGTTATGATCTTTTGTTTCAAGAAGCGCAAAAACATGGCGCAACACTTATCATGACGGGACATACACTCAATGATCAAGCTGAAACCTATCACATGCGCCGTCAACGCTTTCAAAGGAGTACGAATACTGTACAACAAGGGTCTTTTAAAGCAGTATGCGAAGGGTTTTATTCTACAGAAGTAGTAAAAAATACTGCAGAAGAAGATCGTTTACTAGTGTATGGGCGTGGTTTATCTTGTATCCCGCGTGAGGCGTTGTTGCGCCGGACAGTGCGTTTAGTCCGTCCGCTTCTTGGTGTGAGACGCAAAACATTGCGCGCCTATTTGCGTGTTAATGGGCAGGCATGGATTGATGACCCAACAAATGAAGATGTCAATTTTGAACGTGTGCGCGTACGCCGTTCCCTTCACCCCAAAAAGCTTAATGTCATTGCTAAAAAGATCAGTAAAGCTGCGCTTGAACGCCGTAGGCAGGCGCAAGATATTGCTGATTTGGTTTTGGCTTTGGATGTGGCAGTTGAATATGGGCGTTGCTTTATCGGAAAGCCTGCGCCTTTTTTATACAAACATCCCAATTTTTCTTTCGTTGTTGGGCTTTTCGCGGTGCTGATGGGGGGAAGATCTTATTTGCTTCCTCATACAAAATTGGCCACTCTTGGGCAAAGATTGCATTTATCCTCCGCAAAAAAACAGCGCTTTACTTTGGCTGGGTCTGTCATTGAATATAGCCAAAACGGTATCATGCTTTGGCGCGAAGCTCGGAATATCAAAGAAGCTGTTGTTAATCCAGGAGGCTCTTTTTTATGGGATGGGCGCTATCAGGTTACCAACCATGGAGACGAAACCATAAAGGTCGGAGCGGCTGATTTAAGACATTTGCAATCCTTGCTCAAAGACAATGTGCCGGATCTAAAACATCCCCATTTTCCATCTTTGCAGTCATTACTGATGATATCAAATAGCGCAGGTATCGATATTCCAGAGCTTACTTATCAGAATGTTTTTCAACAAAAACAAAATATTATTATAAAACGAATTATGGCACCATTCGACTGGCTTTTATCATGCGAAGATGCCGCTCTTGTTAATGTTGTTGAATCTTTTTTTAACATAGAGATAAAAAGATAAAGGAAAAATAACCGAAAAGATGGTAAACTGCTCCTTATATCTTGGCAAGGGGAAAACAAGGTTATATGTTAAGGAAGTTATTTAAGAATTTATGCACGATTAAGCAAGTGGACCTGATATGAATTCCAATTACCGTTCTCTCCTTATTTGGGGGGTTATTGCATTAATTTTGATTGTCTCGTTTTCTCTCTTTAATGGGGATGGGCAGCGCTCTGGGAGTGGAGAGGTATCTTACTCTGAATTCCTGAAAAGGGTTGAGAATAACGAAATAAAATCCGTAACCATTCAAGGTCAAAAATTGACGGGATATACCGCTGAGTTCAGAGCGATCTCGACTTATGCGCCGCGAGATTTGAGCTTGATACAAAAACTAGAAAGCAAAAATGTTAATGTTAAGGCTATTCCCGAAAGCTCTGGGAATGGTATCTTCCTTAATCTTTTATTTTCATTGCTGCCTGTTTTGATCATCGTTGGGGTATGGATATTCTTCATGCGACAAATGCAAAGTGGGTCGCGCGGTGCGATGGGGTTTGGGAAATCAAAAGCAAAATTGCTCAATGAGGCTCAGGGACGCGTTACCTTTCAGGATGTCGCTGGGGTCGAAGAGGCAAAGCAGGACCTCCAAGAAATTGTCGAGTTTTTGCGTGAGCCACAAAAATTTCAGCGTTTGGGAGGGCGTATCCCACGGGGGGTTTTGCTCGTTGGTCCTCCGGGAACCGGTAAAACCTTGCTTGCTCGCTCTATTGCTGGTGAAGCCAATGTGCCGTTCTTCACAATTTCAGGATCAGATTTTGTGGAAATGTTTGTTGGTGTTGGTGCTAGCCGTGTTAGGGATATGTTCGAACAGGCAAAAAAAAATGCGCCTTGTATCATCTTCATTGACGAAATTGATGCCGTAGGACGCCATCGTGGTGCAGGATTAGGAGGGGGAAATGACGAACGAGAGCAGACCTTAAATCAGTTGCTTGTTGAAATGGATGGATTTGAGCCGAATGAAAGCATCATTCTTATTGCTGCAACAAACCGTCCTGATGTGCTTGATCCTGCTTTGTTGAGACCTGGGCGCTTCGACCGGCAGGTTGTTGTGCCAAACCCTGATGTCATGGGACGTGAACAAATATTGAAAGTTCATGTGCGGAATGTGCCTTTAGCACCTAATGTTGATCTGAAAGTTTTGGCAAGAGGAACGCCAGGTTTTTCTGGTGCCGATTTGATGAATCTTGTCAATGAAGCTGCTCTTATGGCTGCCAGTCGCAATAAGAGAGTGGTCACAATGCAAGAATTTGAAGATGCTAAAGACAAGGTTATGATGGGTGCTGAGAGAAAATCAACCGCTATGACGCAGGCAGAAAAAGAACTCACCGCGTATCATGAAGCAGGACACGCTATCGTGGCTCTTAATGTTCCTGTTGCTGATCCTGTCCACAAAGCGACAATCGTTCCAAGGGGAAGAGCTTTGGGTATGGTTATGCAATTACCCGAGGGTGATCGTTATTCTATGAGCTATCGATGGATGGTTTCTCGTCTCGCTATTATGATGGGTGGAAGAGTCGCTGAAGAGTTAAAGTTTGGAAAGGAAAACATAACGTCAGGTGCTTCTTCTGATATCGAACAAGCAACAAAATTGGCTCGGGCAATGATTACCAGATGGGGATTTTCTGATCTGCTTGGTCATGTTGCTTACGGGGACAATCAGGATGAAGTGTTCTTGGGCCACTCTGTCGCGCGGACACAAAATATCTCTGAGGAAACAGCGCGTATGATCGATTCTGAAGTTCGCAAGCTCATCGACAATGCCTATACAAGTGCAACAAAAATTCTGAAAGAAAAAAAGAAAGAGTGGTTCGCCCTCGCCGAGGGATTGTTGGAATATGAGACTTTGACAGGTGTTGAAATTAACGAGGTCATTGCAGGAAAACCTCCTTCAAGAACACAAAAAGATGAAAATGCTCCCTCGCGTGCATCATCTGTTCCTAAAACTGGGATGAGTAAGCTGGATCCTGTGGAAAAAGCAGAAGAGAAAGAAGATGTTAAGAATAAAGAGGTAGAAGAATTAGGATTCGAGGTTGGAGAAAAAACAACAAAGTCCAATGACGCTAAGCTTAAAGGAGAAAAGTCTAGTGGGGATGGTAAAAAGTCAAATTCTGTTGGACGTAAAGGAAAAAAGGGGTCTTCTGACGATTCTTAAAGGGGAACTTCTTAAGATTTTGGATGATATTTTAAAAAAGGTGCGGGCAGGTTTGCACCGTGCGGCGGTTGCTCGTGGAGTAGATGAGATATTGCTTCTAAAGGAGCGTTGAGAGTGCCGCCTTTAGATGAGGGCGGTTTTTAGCAGGAGCCGTGAATTCGTTCTTGGATTGTATTTTGGAGAATATCTGCGTAAGTGAAGTATCTTAAAAGGGAATATCGCTCAGATTTTGGCTATCAGGCGCGTTTGCAAAATGGTGCGGTGCCCGGTGTCGGTTGGCTTGCTTTAATTGATCAGAGACAGGTAAATAGGAGTACTAATCAGTATACGAGGCGCAAAAACGTCTGTGTGGGGGTGCTCCGTGACTTTTATAGAACCAAAGATTTTTTGAAATAGAATTGAAGATTTTTTGAACATGGAGCTTATAGCAGCAGTTCTGATTGTATCTTAGAGGGGCGAGACGGTGCGGGTGATTCCACTATATCAGGATCGCGGAAAAAGTGCATACGACATTATAAGGAAATAAGGATGGCACGAAAATATTTTGGTACGGATGGGATCAGAGGTAGGGCAAATTTTTTTCCCATGACACCCGATTTTGCTATGAAAGTGGGAATTGCAGTCGGGGTTTTTTTTAGATCGCAATATAAGTCGCGACGTGTGGTTATTGGCAAGGATACTCGCTTGTCTGGTTATATGTTGGAAAATGCTTTGGTTTCAGGATTCACGGCCGCCGGGATGGAGGTTTTTTTGCTTGGTCCTGTACCGACGCCCGCTGTTTCTATGCTGTGTCGTTCATTACGCGCCGATATTGGAGTGATGATTTCAGCTTCTCATAATCCTTTTTATGATAATGGAATTAAGCTTTTTGGTCCTAATGGTTTTAAGATCTCAGATAATGCAGAAGAAAAAATTGAAGAATTGATCGATACTGATCTTTCAAACTTTTTAGCAAATCCCGCAGAAATCGGCCATGCAAAGCGGGTTGATGGGGATATTTATCGTTATATCGAATATGCAAAGCGGACTCTACCACGTGATGTTCGCTTAGATTCTTTGCGTATTGTCGTTGATTGTGCAAATGGTGCTGCTTATAAAGCTGCTCCGCGCGCTTTGTGGGAGTTGGGGGCTGAAGTTTTTGCTATTAATGATGAGCCAAATGGCTTTAATATTAACGAAAAATGTGGGTCAACTGATCTTACTTCCCTAAAACAAAAGGTTCATGAAGTGCGTGCCGATGTAGGAATTGCTCTTGATGGAGACGGGGATCGTGTCTTGCTTGTTGATGAAAAAGCGCAGGCCATCGATGGTGATCAGTTGATTGCTGTCATCGCTGAACATTGGCAAAAAAAGGGACGCTTGAAGCGCAATGGTGTCGTGACAACTATTATGTCGAATCTCGGACTCGAGAACTTTCTGCGCAGTAAAGGGCTGCAGCTTGTTCGGACAAATGTTGGAGATCGTCATATTGTTGATGCAATGTGTCGGGGGGGGTATAATGTTGGAGGCGAGACTTCTGGACATATTGTGCTAAGTGATTTCGGAACGACCGGCGATGGTCTGATAGCCGCTTTACAGGTGTTATCTTGTATGAAAGAAAGTCAAAGTTCTATGAGCGACCTGTGCCAACGATTTGAGCCTGTGCCCCAAATTTTGAAGAATGTCTCTATCAAAGATAAAAATGTACTGAAAAAAAATGCAGTAAAAACAGCAATTAGCCAGGCAACACAGCGTTTGAAAGAAGAGGCGCGGCTGGTAATTCGCCCTTCTGGAACCGAACCTGTGATCCGTGTCATGGCTGAGGGAGAGGATCAAGAAACCCTCGATGCTGTTGTGGCGGAGATGATTGACGTTATTGCGCACCATGATGCTGCCTGAAAAGTGTATCTTCCGTGCAGGTTCTGACATCCTTTCCAGGGTGGCTCTGTGCTCTGTGTAATGGAGCTCAGAGAGTGGTTCTAATTTCATTAGAAAACAAAAATAGATCTGCATAAAATACTACCGGACAACGGCTTTTGTCTTATTATTTTTAAGGCATATTCGCGGTGGTGAACAAAATACGCAGAAGGGGCCATTTTTGTTTAAAGGATCGACTGTATCCTTAAAAAAAATGAATAGAGCGCCTGCCGAGGGGGGACGTTTGTCCTTCTTCTATAGAAAGACAAACGCCCTGGGGGGGTGGAACAAAGTACTCTCTCTTAGGGCTTAGGGGCGGATGTCCTTATCGTTTTTTTTCCACAAAAAATAGGCGATGAATCCAAGAACTGGAATGCCAATTTTTGCAAAAGAAAAACGTTTGCCCAGAATTGTAGTGCTGAGAAGCATTGCTTCCGCCATAAGTTTATGACGTTGTTCTTCCAATTTTTTTTGTTGGTGATAGCGTTGACGCATTCTAAGCATTCGCCCAATAATAATTCCCATTCCAGCGACAAAAAGCCAAATAAAAAACATTGCGCTGGCTGCAATGAGAGGAGTAGTAACTAGACATAGAGCCATAAAGCTGACGATACATAAAAATATCAACGATATGAGCACTGAGGCTCCAACAACTCCGCAGCACACAGCTTGAATGCGTATTTGCTTGATCGTGCTCTTTAATTCTTTATCAACAAGATGGTTTGAAAGAAGAGAGACCAACCTATACATGGAAATTAACGGCAGAATAATTGGGCAAGAGCAAAGCCAAATCCCGCTGCAACCAGAACACTTTTGTTTGGATTTTTGCGAACGCAACGGCTTAGAGCTTCTTCAAAGTTTTTCATGCTGTTTTGTGCTTGCGACACCACTTCTTCACCACTTTCTTTTGCTGAGTTGTATAGTTTTTCTGTTTTATTTTTGGCTTTATCGAATTTATTTGCACCAAGGTCGGTTAATGTTGAGGTTATATTTGAAACTTCACTGCGTAATTTTTCAAATTGCGCCTGCAAGTTTTTTTCTTGTGTTGCTTTGTTGTCTTCCACTGTTCTACCGTTTGACATGATGACATTTCTCTCCCTGTATTGTTATTTAATTGTTTTGTATTTTCTATGATCATTTGATTTAGAGTAAAAAATTTTCACAACTGTGTAACGTCAAACGTTTGTCTTGGTTCCCGTAAATTTGATCTGATATTTCATTGAAGGGCCCCTTTGGGACAAAATTTGTTTTTCCCGTAAGAATTTTTCTCATCAGTACATGTAGCTGCCTATTGAGATGAGTTCATGAATATATGAATGAATTTCGTTGTGTAGAAAAAGAATTCCAAAGTGGGACTTTTGCATGCATTTAAAATAAAACTATACTTGATTTATCAAGTTTTGTTCCTTAAATTGAACACACAGTGGAATTATAGGGGACCAGCGTTGTGGAAAGCGGTGCTACAGAGGCGGAAAAGCTTGTCGCAGCCGCCGGAGCACAAGTAAAAAATGTAAGACAAAAGTGGTATAGGACGGAAATGGAACCTGATACAATACCCTCAAACAGCGTATCTGCTGCAGTTTCTGCGCATGATCTTTCCCCTTTTTCTATGTTTATGGCGGCCGATTGGGTTGTAAAGGCTGTCATCATCGTTTTGTTGTTGGCCTCCCTGGCTTCTTGGACAATCGCTTTCGTAAAGGTTGTTGAGATCACTTTGGCAAAGCGGAGAGCGCGCCATGAGCTCCGGCTGATTTTTAATACACAGACCATCGCTCGTTTGGACGCAAGCCTGAAAGATAGCAAAGGCGTTGGTGTGGAATTTTTGAGGGAAGCTTTAAAAGAAATTTACCTTTCTACACAGCAGATCAACTTTATGAAAGATGAAGGTTCTGATGAAAAGCAGGGTGAGCGTGCTGCTTACATTGACAGTGACATTTCTTATGAAAAGGCTGTTCGCTATGGGGACATTGCTCGTGACCTTAATGAGGGCGTGAAGGAGCGCGTGCATTTGCTTTTATCGCGCTGTTTGCTAGCTGCCACACGTCGTATTGCGTGTGGGAGTGCAGTTTTGGCGACCATTGGCGCTATTGCCCCTTTCGTTGGTCTTTTTGCGACTGTTTGGGGGATTATGAATGCCTTCATCGGGATTGCCGAATCTCAAACAACACGACTTGATGTTGTCGCGCCCGGGATTGCTGAAGCTCTTCTTGCGACCGCTATTGGGCTTTTTGTCGCTATCCCCGCTGTTGTGATGTATAATGCCCTCATGCGCGCTCTGAGCAGTTACCGAAATGATTTAGGCGATATGGCTGCCGCCATTGAGAGACTTTTGAGTCGCGAGCTCGATAGGCAAAGGCAGAAGAAGAGTTGCAAATAATGAAGGCAAATTTCAGCGACGATTGGGATACAGATGAGAGTGGGCTGCACAACGAGATCAATGTGACGCCCTTTATTGATGTTGTTTTGGTGTTGCTCATTGTTTTTATGGTAGCTGCGCCTTTGGCGACATCGGTTATTCCTGTCCAGTTACCTTCCACAACTCAGGCTCCTTCTCCGGCGAGTCTAGATGAGCCTCTATATGTCACTTTGCAAAGAGATAATTCTCTTTATGTTGGCGATAGTCTTGTCAGTCCGGTGGAGCTCGCTGATACTTTACTGAGAGAAACAAATCGAAATTTAGAAACCAAGATATTGATTAAGGCTGATAGCGAGATTAATTATGGTTCTGTTGTGGATGTACTCAATAGGATACGAATGGCGGGGTATACAAAAATCGGTCTCGTTGGGCTGCAAAAGTCTGCAAATGTCGTTGAAAAAGACGGGATCAGGGCAGAAGGCAGCGTAGAGAGCAGTATGCGGCCAAACATGGCAAGCGATATGTCCGCAAGCGGATTGGGTGGCGGGTAGTCGCATCGACAAGGTGGATGCTCACAAAAACAGTGCTGTTAACAATGTGGCTGGCGGCTCTGAGGGGTGGCCTGTTTTCCGCATTTTCATTTTAAATGTGAGAAATCCGTCCGTGATGTTTATGTTTAATCGTGTCCTGTTGAGCCAAAACCACCTGTACCGCGGACTTTTGTTTCGTCTAGCGTTTGTGCGCTGTCCTGTTGGTTTAATTTAATTTCATGAATGTGAACTTGCATGACCGGCGCGATAACTGTTTGCGCGATGCGCATCCCACGCTGGATAGAAAAATCTTCTTGTCCCAAATTGACGAGAAGAACTTTGACCTCGCCGCGGTAGTCACTATCGATTGTACCGGGAGTGTTTAGGCACGTTATGCCATGCTTTAAGGCTAGACCAGAGCGTGGGCGTATCTGCGCTTCAAATCCAGGCGAAAGATGAAAGATTAGACCTGTTGGAATAAGGGCACGTTGTCCAGGGATGAGTATGACCGTTTCTTCTTCCAAAAGCGCTGCTCTTAAGTCAAGGCCAGCTGAACCTGCTGTGGCGTAGTGAGGAAGCTCTAACCCTTGTCCATGTGCGAGACGCTGGACGGACAAGGCTAGCTTTTGGGTAGAGTGAGAAGAGAGAAGTTCTTGGTTCTTCAGCTGTGTTTTATCTTGCGTATGATTCATGGTTATAGGGTTCCTAAAATAGAAAAAAGGACCCCACTCTAATGAAAAATCTTCCGTAAAACAAGCTGTTCAAGGTTTCCAGCGACAGATGATCCACTGTGTTATTTTGTGAATTGAACGCCCGTTTTATCGTGTATTTGTTTCATACACTGCCGATGATAATGCTCGTGGCAAAAACCAAAGCGCCGCCAACAATGACTTGTAATGATGCGCGCCAAAAAGGTGTTGCCATGAATTTGTTTTGAATCCAGACAATAGCCCCCAATTCGCAAAATACGGTAATAAACGCGACAATCGTTGCGAGGTAAAAAGAGTTAATCAAATAGGGGAGAGTGTGCCCTAACCCTCCGAGGGTCGTCATAACGCCACAGGCGATGCCTCTTTTAATTGGAGAACCACGACCAGATAATTTACCGTCATCGTGGGTGGCTTCTGTAAAGCCCATTGAAAGTCCCGCTCCAATCGAAGCAGATAGCCCGATCAAAAAGGTTTTGTGTGTGTCTCCTGTCGCAAAAGCTGCCGCAAAAATAGGGGCGAGGGTGGAGACAGATCCGTCCATCAACCCTGCAAGACCCGGTTGAATCCAAGTTAAGAGCGTTTGTCTATCTGCTTGCGACAGTTTCTTCCTATCTCTCCTTGCCGTTGCGGTTGCTCTAGCGGGAGTGAGTGAGCACTTTTTCCTCACGAAGGAAGATTGATTACGCAGTGCTACTGTTGTATTCGCAAAATGACTACGAGATAGATCAAAGAATTTCTCATAGCCCTTCAGCTCTTGGATTCCCATTTCTTTAAAAATCGCGGTTTGACCGGGGTAATAAGGCGCCAAAGCTTGTGCGTATCTTAAATAGATAGCAGCACGTTGCCTTTTTAATTTCAACGCACGAGCTATCGTTCCGCGAATCATCATCTTTTTCTTTGGATCAAAAGAAAGGGCTTTGCGTCGCACAAATGAAAAGAGAGATTTTAACATCCGTTTTTTCTCTTATAGTTTAGAATAGTTCTAAAATATAAGAAAGAAAAAATCAAAGTCAATCAAAAAGAGTTAATGAAAAATTGCAAAAGGGATAACGAGAAAATAGGCAATTGGCTGCAAAAATAAGAAAATTGCCTCAAAATTCTTACAGAAGGCGGTATACGAGAAATTGCAGATATGCAAAAATGTCACGGGTGATAACTACAAAAAATGTAAAGTAAGGAGATGTGTGGGTCGATTATGTCAGACAAGATTGTACTGAGAATTTATGTTCGACGAAAACCGTTTTTGTGAGATAGAGGGGAATCGTTTATGGTTTCGTTAACATGAAAGATCCAAAATATGATTTCTCAGTAGAACGGATATTGTACGTTGCTTGCGCGATTGTAGGGAGCTAGCGCGGTAGGTGGAATTGTACAGGAAACTCTTCGTAATGGATCAGTGAGAGATGCGTAAGAATTTTGAAATGGTGCACAAAAAACATGTTTTGTTTACGCTGCGCTATAAATGGTGAAAGCAGAGGCTGTAAATTTTTCCACTCTTATTTTTCCTTTCCGGAAGGCAGTCGTTCGTTGGTACTGGCGCCCTGAAAAATACCACCTTTATGTATATTTAATAGTAAAATCAACTGCTTAACTCTATTGCCAAAATAAAATTTTGAACTTATTTTGTCGTAAATGTGATAAAAATTGTAACGCGATAATTTTGCTAAATTCTTCTTTTCAAAATCTTGCATATTGTGCGAACAACTAAGACAGCTGACCGTCGCCTAGATGGCGTGGCCACAAATAGTTCGTACCTTTTGCTACCCATGGAGCATGGCAGTGGATAGTATGCTGGACCATTGAACCATGGTTCTGTCAAAAAAGGCGGAGATGTTGCATTGCTGTATGGTTTTGCAACTAAGGTTGGGTCATTTTCCCCGAAATCCGGATAAAGGTCGATTGCATCGTGAGAACAGTCGCGTCAACAAACCATTTAACGTGTGGTGCTAATTTTATCGGCAAATTTATGCGGCTTCGTATTATGGTGGTTATGATGGCGATACCTAGGGAGTGCGTTCAAATTTCTCCTCCTTTCCATGTTTTCAGTGGTTTGCTTTAATCATGGATTATCTCATACGGTTCCGCGCAGCTCTTATAATTAGCTTACATCAGGCGGATAAAATGGGGTTTGGGAGGATATATCGTTCGCGTGGCGGCTTTTTTGATTATATTTTCTCTCTTCTTGCATGGCTTTCCTGCACGGTTTCTACCAAAATACTGCCAAAAAAATACAGAAAAGAAAAACCATAGGGCGCACGACCCTTTTCATTGCTTTTAAACCAAACAATAATGTAAAAGGGGAAAAAATAAAGCAAAATATTGGCCAACAAAGGCTAAAATAGGATAGGTGATATAATTTTGTCCTTCTTTAAGCTTTGTTGTTATAATTCAAGCTTCACTTTTAAAGTTATTACGCCCTGAAAGGATGCCTTTTGAGGCAACATAGAAGCTAATAGATGCATAAAACAGCCCAGAAATAGCATTCCATCCAGCAAATGAAAGCAATAGAAAACGCACTGATGCTTCAGAACAGGAAGGGGGATGGGTGTTGTTTAACTGACTGAGCAGTTGGTTGACATCGGTTGTTAAAATCGTTGCACTCGAACCGCAACTAGGGGGAGCTGGCCAAAGGCTATATTCAATCCCTACGTGATATAGCGCTAAGATCAAATTGAGTATCATTAGGACAAAAACACAAAAAAACAAAAATTGTACCCCAAAAGACATACGAGAAAACCATGCACCAAGGCCAGCTAAAAGCAAAAATGGCAGAGAAATATAGTAAGGGAAGCGCTCGATCAAACATAAGTTACAGGGGATATATCCCCCAATATGTTCAAAACCAAGCGCTATACCTATAGTGGTAGATAGGCAAAAAATCAGAAAAAAAGCCCATAATCCTTGCTCTTTTTTGCTTGGTTTTAGATAGAGATGTCTGTGTAAAATATGCCGAAGAGACAAATTACGCATCATTGAGCATGTTCCTTAAAATGAAAAGAAGTTTTTGTTTAGGAAAAAGGTAAGTATCCCATAGACTGATAAAAGCGCGATGCAACTAACAAAAACGACCCATTTGAGATTCCGGAAAAGAAAATCAACCACTTTTCGACCAAAGTTTCGAATAAGCCACGCTAGAAAATAAAAACGGCCTCCTCGCGCGAAAACGGAGGCTAAAACAAAAATGCCAAGATGTACACCCATGACACCCGCCAAAATTGTAACGATCTTAATAGGTGGAAAATGAAAAAAACCTGAAACAATGAGCAAAATTACCAAAAATTCCAGCGTCATGCCACTCCGCAGTTCCTGAAAGCTTTCATATTTGTCGTAAAATTCTAAAATCGGTTTGGCGATTGTTTCATAGGAAAAATAACCAATACACCAGCTGGTCACTCCCCCTAAAGCAGAGAATACAGTGGCAATAAAAGCGTAGTGATAAGCACGATGAGGACGGGCAAACACCATGGGAATGTACACGATGTCCGCTGGAATTGGAAAAATGAAACTTTCAATAAAAGTAACAAACCCAAGCCAGTGGGGCGCTCTGCGCCGATTCGCTAAAGAAATTGTCCATAGCTTTAATGTGTTCAATGTTATCGGTTTTTTCATAAATTTAAACGGGCAAAAATTTCAAGTGCTTGTATTCGATAAACTAAGTGAGATAAAAATAATACAAATTCTTTAGATAAAGAGAAGTCTTGTGTTGACGAATCTGCACTTCTTCATATAGTGCCAGAGAGTGACGAACAAGTCTGTTCTTTACGATGATGTGCGGGTGTGGTGGAACTGGTAGACGCGCCAGACTCAAAATCTGGTTCCGAGAGGAGTGTCGGTTCGAGTCCGACCACCCGCACCATACCGTTTAAGGAAGTAAACTGACACAGCACCAAAGTTAGTCTCCGACAAGTTTTCGTTTGTTCATTTGAATCCTAAAAAGTTTTCGTTTGTTTATCCAAAGCGGCCTATTCCTGTGTTCCTCTTTTCCGTAATCCAGTCGTTCTGCAATGGTAGACAATTACAATGCAATAGAGAATATTAATAAATCTTCTAGAAAAACAAAAACTTTCCTGATGGCAATCAGGAATATCGAGCGTAAATAACAATTACAAATAAAATGAATTTCTTACAGCATAACCGAATAAAAATACAATAAATATTAGCCTCAAATTCGTATTTTCAGGATATGTTATTGTTTCAGCTTTTTCACGAAAAAATATTTATTTAGCAGTAACACTTAATAAAATGAAAAAAAATATAATTGCAATGTAAATATAAGAATCAATTACAAAAAATGTTCCGAGAAAAGAAGCTATTTGATTAATTGAAAGGTTCATTTACTAATTCCTGAAATATAAACAATTTATTAAAAACTTATATCATGTAAATAATAAAAAAATCAAACAAAACAAATATATTACAGTGTAAATAATGATAAAATAAAAGATTTTTATATTAACTTTTTATAAATAATAAAATGCTATTAAAACAAAAGGTATTTGATATAACAAATTCTCAAAAGGCCCGATGTTGGGCCTTTTAAGGAGCTTGAATTCACAGAATATATTTTTGCATTTGGAGACTATATTTATGAATTCTTTTTTATCAATTTAACTTCTTTGAAAAAATACCTGTACTGCAATTGTGAAAAGGGAGCGCATAAAACCAATGAGGGCTTGTAATAGCTTCTTTCCTTGTGCACAGAAATCGTCCATATCGTCCGATTTTATTTTGGAAGTATCTATGAACCCCACCATTTCTAGGTTGCCTTCAAGGTCGCCGCTCGTACGTTCAATAAAGTGCAAGTCTTTATTAGTAGAATTAAAAGGTTTTTTAGGTATAGTAGAACCTTTTTTATTGGTAGTATAGTTATTATTAATGTCAGTAAAGTGAGTAATAGCAGGAGTGTTTTTTTGTATTACTCTATGATCAGATGAATGAATTGCTACGGCTAAGCCACCAGTAATAGCACCAGCTATGAAAAGGTATCTGATATTCATAGTTTCTCTCCTATATTTATTTTTTTATTAAATAAATATCATAATGGATTATACATAAAAGCTATTTAAATACTATAGTAAAAATGCAACAGTTTTGAAAAAGAGTCAAACTTATATGTTTTTTTAAAAGTAGTTATTTTTATACTGAAAAAATAATGCCATGTTTATATGAGTTTTTCTTAAAAAATCTGTTTTACTTGTAGTCAAAATATAATTTTAAAACTATAAATTATGTTGTAGTAAAATCAGTATTTATGAATATTTTTTTTGTTCGATGATAAGGGAATCTATATCAGACAGGAAATCGTAAATTCTAAGTAAGATCACGTAATATTTCATAATATATTGCTATACTGTCTAATATAACATGCCATTATTATGAGGATTTTATATTATAATTGTGGATGCTTGTTTTATTCTGAAATCTCTCATTTCAGAGTCGATAAATTTTCTCATCAGACACAGTACGAGAAAAATTTTACAGCCATTATGAATATATAAACAAATACTCTGTTAAAAGAGAACAAAAATATAATATCTAGAAAATGTTGGTATTTTTCACTTGGTTTTGTAGCGTCTCCATAGGATACTTTACAGCATTTACAGAGGGTCCGTAGCTGACAGTTTTATAAAATACGCGTGCTTTGTGGATAACATTAGTTAAAATATAAATGAAAAAGCTATTTTTTAATTTGTTGTTTTGTTGTTAATTTATTTATTCACATATCATGATAAGTATCATTTTTTTATTTTAAACCTATTTTATAAAACCTTATCAACATATAGTTTTCGACGTAACATTGTTATGAAAATTATTTTTGAAAATAACAAAACAAAATTTTAACGAGAACAATAGATACCATATAAAATTACACTTCTACACTAAGTCAATAAATAAAAATATAAAGAGTTATCCATTAAAGACTTAGAAGGAGTGTGCAAAAAAAATAAGTGATTTACTTTTAAATGATAGAGATCAGCCCCACTGATGCTGTTTTGGGGGAATGTGCTTTAATAAAATGAGTAACACAAAATTGGTAGCAGGGAAATTCCAGGGCCGGTGAGATCCAGTGAGATCCGGTAATTGTATGTTTAATATTTACCGCTATTATCCAAATATCTTTATGGGTTGTGTTCCTGATAAAGTCTCCGGTGGTGCTGTGTAACGTTCGGTTTCTTTTTGGTTGCATTGTACCGTGGGATACTGCTCTTTTTTGCGGAGCGGAAGATGCTCAAAAACGTTTTTTGTTTGCGTACCCCCAGTGAGATGCCAGAAGGTCTAAACAATCTCGTAAATGATCAGCAAGTGAGTTCTGCTTGCGTTTTAGGGGACTCAGGTCTTTTATCGCTTGTCCGTGGCCGACAACTCTCTCAACAAGATGATAGCCCAGAACGCCGAGAAAGGATTTGATCGCCTGCAAATGATTTGATGCCTCTATTTGACGTTCAATGCGGTGTGTGTAACCCTGATTTCCATCAACTTTTTGGCGTGTATAGTCTAGGCTCATATGAAAGTCAGCCTGACTTTGACGCCAGTAAATATAAAAACGTTCTGCTGCTTTATATTGCGCTTTGCTGATGTGTCCTTTTGCGTATAAAAGCGCAATGGGGTGATTGCGTGCATCGGCAATGGCAACGATATTGCGCGGGTTTTCGTAGCTTTCTGAATGGGCCGGATGAAAATAAGGATTATCCGTCTCAATGAGAACCTCTTGCGTTTTTGAGTGTCCGATATGTTGTGTTTTTTCACTATGCTTAGAGGAGGGAAAAGTTGATGTGTTTCTTTTACGTTCATCCTTATTTTTCTTCTTGTCTTTTTGGATCATGTTGTCTCCTCAAAAATGATTACCTGGTTATGAATTAAAATAAATCAGGCATATTGGTGTTGTACGGCCGCTGCTTTAGCAGAAAGTTTTTAAGCCCGTTCTTTAGAGGTGGGTGTGGATGATAAGAGCCACTGGCGTTTCGTTTTGCACTGGATCCACTGATTTTGCACGCTTTTGAAGAGGGTTTTATGTTTGCCAGAATGAGAAGAAGATGCCAAAATCAATAAACATTTTCTTGGCTGTTGGAGTGGCCAATTTCTTGTACTCTCTCTAGCCATTTAGTTTGTGTGTTCAAGATAACGCCGTGCATGTGCGGAATATTCATAAGAACAACGATAACGATAAGTTTGCTGGTCAAACCAAAGACCTATTTTTCCTTCAAAATCGCCTGAACGCTGTTTTGCGATATTCATAATGACACCTGGGCGTTTGGCTAAATCCATCTTTTCTTTTGCAACCGATGTTGCGCGAATTTTGTCTTCTAACGAGCGATTACGCCAGATGGTGATGATGTTGAAAGCATTGGCACCAATTTCCGAAGCTCCTTTTATATCTTCAGTATTGGGGACGTCTTTTTCTATGCCACTTTTTCGTGCATGCGCGACAAGGTGAATGTGGACGGAATTTAAAACAGCCCAGTCAACCATTTTATAAACTGCTTGTTCTTGTTTTGCATAATCATCTGAGGCGATGCCAAGACGCATCAGACTATCAATGATAAATTGATCGCAGCCGTAGCGCGCACGGCAATAGTCAAACACATCAAGCAATGTGTCGACGCTCGATTTTCCAACATGCTCGTATAAAATGAGGCCGTCGTCTAAAAAATGCAGTATCTGTTCAATCATTTCCCTTTTGGGCTGATTTAAACCTCCTGTTTGTCTGGTTAAACGACGCAGAGATTGTTCCCCTTTCATTTCCAGTGAGGCTAAACAAAGACGGCTCTTTTGCGCGATCCAATGGGGGATGCAGTCTGATAACAGTTGGCTTTTTCCCGCACCACTAGATCCGCTCCAAAGTGTTAATTCTGCTGGGCGAAAATAAAGCTTATCCTTGAGTCTAGGGTAGGGTACTGTGTAACCGATAGGTTGTTCATGTTCTGGCCAAAATAGCTCTATCACCCGATCTTTATAGTCTGAAGCGCGCCTTAACCCTTTGGGAGCAAAGCTTTTAGCCGATGAAAAAGCGTTTGCTATGATTGCAGCATCCACACCGCTCGTGAGGCATTCATTGGCATCTTTTCGTGGCAAACAAACGCGATAGCAACGGTGGCGGCCAAGTCTGTTGGCAATTTCATCGGCGGCTTCTTCTCCAGCTTTGTCCATGTCAGTGGCTAAAAAAATAGTCTCAAAAGCTTCTAAATGATCAAAATCATTTTCAATCCAATTCTGTTTTCCTCCAGCTCCTCCTCCAAACGGTACTGAAACTGCTGGGTAACCGTAAGCAGCTAAAGAAAGTGCATCAATCTCTCCTTCGGTGACAACGATTGTACGATTGGTTGGGACAAAGCACCGGTTCATGGAAGCTCTGTCTTTGTCGTCTGGAGATCCTCCTTGGTTGGATGGGTGATCTTTCTGATCTTCTGGTCCCGTTTTTTTATCTTCTGAAGATGCTACCTGAGGGGAAGAACGATGATCTATCGGACTTACCCGAACAGTTTCTCTATTTGCTGGCGATGTGTGCTGATTGGCCGTCGGCGATGCGTGCTGATTGGCCGTCGGTGATGCGTACCGGTTGACCGTTGGCGATGTGTGCTGATTGGCCGTTGGCGATGCGTGCTGGTTGGCCGTCGGCGATGCGTGCTGGTTGGCCGTTGGCGATGCGTGCTGGTTGGCCGTTGGCGATGCGTGCTGGTTGGCCGTCGGCGATGCGTGCTGGTTGGCCGTTGGCGATGCGTACCGGTTGGCCGTTGGCGATGCGTGCTGATTGGCCGTCGGCGATGTGTGCTGGTTGGCCGTTGGCGATGCGTGCCGATCGACCGTTGGCGATGTGTGCTGGTTGGCCGTTGGCGATGCGTGCTGGTTGGCCGTCGGCGATGTGTGCTGGTTGACCGTTGGCGATGCGTACCGGTTGACCGTTGGTGATGCGTGCTGGTTGGTGGAGGCAAGAGCATGTTCCACTGGGAAAATAGCCTGCCAGCCAAACAGAATCGCTTCACAGTGCGCCGTTGTTGGCTTTGACTTCGCGCCTGCCTGCGCCAGTCGCTCTTTCACCAAAGCAAGGGTGCCATCGGGTTTGTAAAAGGGGAAAATAATCTTTCCTCCGCTTTCTCTTATGCGGTAACGTTTTAAAATATCAAGAGGAATGCAACGCTCTTTGTTGAGATAAGTTTTCACTAAATTTTGTGGCGTGCCTCCTGCTGGGAGAAATGGGCGTCGGTAGGAGCGCTTGGGCGCCATAAATGGTTTGGGACGTGTTAAATTCAGATAGTGCCGCGCTTCTTCTAACGCTTGGGCGAGATTGATTTTTTTCACGCAGCACCAAAGATCTAAAATATCCCCGCCATTTCCCTCTGCAAAGTCATACCACAGACCCGCTTTATCACCACTCAAGCATACTGATAAACTTTTGCCAGCTTCGCCCCGTGTGCTCCCCACAATCCAGTCATTGCCACGCCTATGGCCTTGTGGGAGAAGCATTTCTGCAACCGAGCTTGCTTGGGATGAAAGCTTTTGTTTAATTTCAAAAATTGCGCTCATGTTAAATCGTACGGTAATTGATGAGGCTCCGGTAAATGGCGTCATCATTGTTGCTATGCGGTGCTTGCGCGGTGTGAGAAGAAATGGGTGAAGGTCTTTTCTGATTCTCTCTTATCCGTTCAATCTCACGGCGAAACCAGTTGCGCCACGTGGCGTGCCAATCAACCTTCAGCGCTTCTTTGCCGCTTTTGGCATGCCAATAGTCACGAAATTTTTTTTCCTGCCAACGTGCTTGATCTTCGCTTAAGCCCTCCGCCACTGCAGCGGAAATGTCTGCTGTCCAATCGCTGGGGAGACGCTGACCTTTGGGAATCGCTTGAAGACCACCGCTCTTTTGCCGAGAACTTAGAAGGCTTAGCGTATCGTCACCAGAGTGGGAAAAATTTCCTTCATTCTTTGCAGAATCGGGAAGTCTTTCCGTTTCACCCTGCCGTGTTGGCGTCAAGGGAGAAGAGAGCATCGTAAATGATTCCCCCCATTCTCTCTTCTCCCTTGTCTGAGAAGAAGAAGATCGCTTTTCACAAACACCGCTAGGTGTTTGCTTTTCTTCTTCTATTTGAGCTTCTGAGTTACGTTTATCACCTTTCGTACCCTCGTTCAGCAGTTGCTGGACTCTTTCATTGATTTCTTTT
Source organism: Bartonella numerosa (assembly GCF_037070845.1). Classification (NCBI taxonomy): domain Bacteria; kingdom Pseudomonadati; phylum Pseudomonadota; class Alphaproteobacteria; order Hyphomicrobiales; family Bartonellaceae; genus Bartonella; species Bartonella numerosa. The sequence goes on along the minus strand of NZ_JAYMZI010000003.1, from coordinate 9,183 downwards.
CGTTTTTTTGCTGAAGCACGACCAGCAAATGATTTCTTTTCTAGCAATTTTATCCGCTCATGAAACACATTTTCGCACCGCTGATTCCATAAACCATTCGCTAAATTTAAAATTTTCCCTTCCGAAATCAGCATCTCTAAAACACTCGTAAAAGTTCGCTTGTCACAACCACAAAGGCGCGCTAACCTCCCCACCGATATCTCTAAAGGGCGACCGCGGGCGTACATTTCGTTGAGTAAAATCGTGTAAATTCCAATCTCGTGAGAACGCATTCCACGTACGTCTCCTAAAAAATCATTCTGATACCAACAAACATAGGGAAGTGTAGAAGATTCATAGTTATGAGTTTCTTGTTGATGAGCGTGTTTCATGCTTCAATCCACTTTCTTCTTTATTTATACAATTCCATTCACAGTAAAATCGAAATCAATGTTCGTTATCAAAGATATTCGGATGAGAGATTTTATGCTTTGGCTTCGTGTTACAGTTTGTTCTATTCGGTGACAATTTTTGGAGTGCTCATATTAAAGATTCATAGGTGCTTGCGTGTGCCAAGATATAAGTGGCCTTGCAGTTTGATGTTGCGTAAATGGTAAATGATCAATAATACAACATTCTAGACGCATAGGTTTTCGGGGGCGCCTTTTTTGCATCCTTTGGGGTGGTGAAATGTTTTTATGGTCCGAAAATAAGCTTTTATCCCTCCAAAGAATAAATTTTGTTTTTCTTAATTTTATCCTCTTTTGAGGATAATACAAGTCCATTTTTCAAAAAGGACGTGTCTTTTTTTGAAGGACGCGTTATATGGTGAGACTATGAATATTGATGGTTGGCGTCAGAGATTGCACGCGGCACTTGAAAAAAGCGGACGATCCAAAAGATCTGTCTCTCTCGCCTCGGGGAGAGGAGCGGGGTATCTTCATTCTATCCTTACAGAAGGAAAAGAACCGACGATAGAATCACTCGCAAGTATCTGTCACGAAATTAATGCCAGCATGAGCTATATCCTTTATGGAGATAAAACCAATGCTGAGGATCTAGAATTCATCGACCTCGTTTCAAGGATATCTCCTGAAGAGCGGAAGGCAATTTTAACTCTTTTGCGGCGACCAACTGACGAAGCATGAGGATAATATCTTTTCGTGTTTTTTGATCAAGAGTGCACCAACATTGTACCAATTCTAAATCTCTCATTTTAACTCCCCCGTTATGACTGCTTTAGATAAGAACAAATAGAGAACAGTACAGAGACGTGAAGTGGAAGAAGGTGGGCAAGGTCCTCATTCACACCTGCTGTTTTGACGCTACATGGACTGAAAATATATCTTTTATTAAGGATAAAATAATTGACATATCTCCAATAGAGGATATAAGACTAATGCTATATTTGATCGTGTCAAGATAAAGCTTTGCTTTATCAACTATTCAGGGGGAAAAATTCATGAAAAATGTTCCATTCGTTAAAGAGGATGAAACAGTTGTAATTCTTTGTGAAGACGAAACTGGAGACGCTTATGAGGGACCTATCGAACAAGTCGAAGAGGTTCTTGAACTGGTTGATGAACGCGAAACTGTACAGAGAATTTTGCGTCTTGACCTCGTAACATTGCGTGCTGATGACGTGAGTGAAGAAGTGGCCGATGTTTACGTTCAAAATAATGATATCGAGGAAAATGACGAGAAATTACAACCATTCATTCTAAACAGTGATGCTTATCAGCTGTATTTAGACGAAAAAATTGCGCAAGATTATGAAAAAAATGTCTATGGATCTTATGAAAAACAGAACCGATTGCGGCCGCGTGATGTATTAAATGGCTATTGGTGGTAAAATAATGGCTATTGGTGATAAGGTCATGACACGTTACCTCGAAACCATTTATCACGGGATTTCTCTCTATTACGCAGGAAGAGAAAACGATACTATTAGGCTTGAACCAAAAAAACAAAATGCGGTTCCTTTTATATCGCAAGAAGCTGCACAACATGCTGCAAAAAATTTGGCTCAAGAATATCGGAGAGATGATTTTTTCATTGTTCAATAGCGTAAAGATTCCCTCATTTTTCATATCTATGTCGAAGGCATAAAGGAAAAAAAATGGGGGAAAAAAGCGAAAAAGGGAGAGGAGAAGGCACGACAAAACACGCCATGGAAAAAGGAAAAAATGAAGGTGGTTCTTGCGGGAGAAAAGCAAAAAAGACAATCCTCGGCGCTAGAATTTCTGATAACAAAGTGTCAGGCGGGATATCTGAAAAAAATTATGAAAATCTTTGCTCAAAAGTGACAAAAATTAGAAAAAAAACAACAAAATCGCCAATCAAAGTATGGCGCTGTCTCGGACAACAAACGAATTAAACACGGGAAAGGGGAGAGCGTATATGGAAAAAAAATGTCCAAAAACTCAAAGGGTTCTTCATCGTAAATTCTAAAAGAAAAAGCCTGTTTGCAAAAGAAGAGAAAAAAAATTAGAGCCGCGTTTGAAAAAAAATGAAATTCGAGAAAAAAAATGAAAATTGATTAACCAAAAAACGTTGCGAAGACAAAGAGAGCCTTCTTGAGGGGGAGAGGAATATCATGCCAATTATTATCGATTGTATTCAGGGAACTGATGAGTGGCTCAAAGTGAGGAGAGGTCTGGTCACCGCTTCTTTGTTTGAGCCGGTGATGGCAAGGAAAAAACAAGGGCAAAAAACACAAAAATATCATTCTGTTATGATGAAACTCGCTGGGGAAAGAATTACTGGAAAAATTGTTGAAGAAGGGACAACTTCAGCAATGCGGCGTGGGATAGAATTAGAACCAAGCGCTCGGCAGCTTTATAGTACACTTACCGATACGCAGCCTAAATCTATCGGGTTCGTTCTCTCTGATGATCGAAGAAAAGGATTCTCTCCTGATGCGTTCATCGGAGAAAATGGGTTATTAGAAATTAAAACAAAAAAACCTGAGATTTTGATACCCCATTTCTATAAAAAAGGTTTCCCTGAAGAACACAAAGCACAGTGTCAGGGAGGATTATGGATCGCCCAACGTGAATGGATAGATCTCATGCTCCATTGGCCTGATATGCCGCCCCTGATCAAGAGAGCATACCGTGACGAAGCCTATATTCGTAAGCTGGAAAGCGAAATTAACCGTTTTAACGATGCCTTGGACAATATGGTGGAGAAAATTAAGCATATTTTCAACGAAGGGGAAAGCACTGAAGGCGGAAGGGAGGTGGAAACATCTCCGGATCTGTCCGTCGGTCTTTCGCTTCTGCCCAGAAAAAAAAGAAAATTCGCCAGAAAAAATGCGACCATCTCCAAAAAAACAAGTAGAAACAATCTGTAAAAAGAGAATCAGAAAAAGTTGACAAAACTCTAGGAATAAGAAAAAACTCAGAAAAATGGTGCTGCGAGAGAGGATTGAACTCTCGACCTCTCCCTTACCAAGGGAGTGCTCTACCACTGAGCTACCGCAGCATTTCAAAGCTTTTGCGCTGCGTTTTGCCATATTGGCGCAAAATAGGCAAGAGAGCATTTGTGCATTCTTGCAAGAAAGCCATTCTTGTGTCATGACACAACACAGAGTTTCTACATAACAGCAATGAATTGCTTGGATTAAAGCTGAGTATTTTTCTAAAAGGTCGCGCAATGACACAAATATTTCAAAACAATAGGGAAGAAAAAGTCAATCACCAAGATGAAAAAGAAAAGCGCAGAAAAGAAAGACTGGCTAAACAATTGCGCGAAAACCTAAAACGCAGAAAAGAGCAAAGCAGAAAAAGGACGCAAAAAGAAACCTAAAATCAGATAATTATGCGGCATCTTTGTAACAAAATTTCTTAATGGTTTTCGTGGATGATGGCTTTTCAAGAATTTGGAACCTTTAGAAAGGGAAACTCAAAAGGAGAGAGCAGAGCTATTATGGATGCTATTCAAATCGTTGGTGGAAAACAACTGAAGGGAACTATTCCTATCTCAGGAGCAAAAAATGCGGCGTTGCCCCTCATGATCGCCGCTTTACTTACAGAAGATACGCTCATTTTGGACAATGTACCGCATTTGGCTGACGTGGAGTTGTTAATTCGTATTTTGAACAATCATGGAGTCGGGTATGCTGTCGAGGGACAAAGAGCAACGGAAGATTCTGTCGCTTCAAGAACTATACATTTTTCCGCACAAAAAATAGCAACTACTTGCGCACCCTATGAACTGGTGAAAAAAATGCGTGCAAGCTTTTGGGTCATCGGGCCATTGCTCGCACGATGCAAAGAGGCTTACGTTTCACTGCCAGGAGGATGCGCTATTGGAACAAGACCTGTTGATTTTATACTTGAGGGGCTCAAAGCTTTAGGAGCATCTATTACTATCGAAAGAGGATACGTACATGCAAAAGCATCAAAAGGATTAAAAGGGGCAAATTATCGTTTCCCAAAAGTCACTGTCGGGGGAACGCATGTTATGCTCATGGCGTCGGCAACAGCAAAAGGAAAAACTGTACTCGAAAATGCAGCTTGTGAACCAGAGGTGATAAACCTTATTCAAGCCCTTAATGCAATGGGGGCAAAAATAACAGGACAAGGAGAACCAATCCTTACCATCGAGGGGGTAAAAAAACTCAATGGGGCTAGGATCCCCGTTATTGCCGATCGGATCGAAGCAGGAACATATGCAATGGCTGTCGCTATGACGGGGGGGGATGTGTTGCTTAAAAACGCAGATCATAACCATATGACCAAAGTTCTTGAAGTGCTGAAAAAATCTGGACTCGGTATTGAAATAAAACCTCAAGGAATCCAGGTAAAACGAAACAAACAGAAAACAAAAATAATGCCCGTTGATATTAAAACAGGGCCTTATCCTGGGTTCCCAACCGATCTGCAAGCACAATTCATGGCTCTCATGACGCGCGCCCAAGGAACAGCGCGTATCACCGAAACAATCTTCGAAAACCGGTTCATGCATGTTCAGGAGCTCACACGTTTGGGAGCGCAGATTAAGCTCGATGGACAGACCGCAATCGTTCAGGGAACAGAGAATCTACAAGGAGCTCAACTCATGGCAACCGATTTGCGAGCTTCCGTTTCTCTTGTCATTGCTGCTTTGGCCGCAGAGGGAAAAACGGTCATTAATCGCGTATACCATCTTGATCGTGGGTTCGAACAGTTGGAAAAAAAATTGGCACAGTGTGAGGCTATAATTCAACGAATAGTCGCTTAGTATTCTCATTCATAAGCAGGGGGCAAATATCTTTCAAAATGCAAAATTATGACGCAGAAATATTGATTCTGCTGAGGCATCAAGTTGCATTTTGAAATCGAGCGTTTCGAAAAGCCTAACGTGGAAAAAACAATCACCAAAAATCCGGAGTTTCAGACTTTAAACGAGGACCTATGCGTACCGCTGAGACCTTTTCAGCTAAACCCGTTCTATCCGAAATCTCCACCGCTAAACCGCAAAGTGTTGCAGGACCACGTGCAGGCTCATAGTTATCACGCTTATTTTTATAAAGAAAGCGGTACAGAGGTTCCTCCTTGTCCATTCCAAGCGACGAATTATAGTCTCCGCACATTCCGGCATCTGACAAATAAGCGCTGCCGCCCTCTAAAATTTGCGCATCAGCTGTGGGTATGTGGGTGTGTGTACCAACAATAACGCTAACACGACCATCAAGAAAATGGCCAAAACATTGCTTCTCGCTCGTTGTCTCTGCGTGAAAGTCAAAAATAATCGCATCTGCTTGCTCAGATAATGAACAAGCCGACAAAATATTTTCAGCGGCTTCAAATGGATCATCTGCTTCGCAGGGCATGAAAACAGAACCTAAAACATTGGCAACAAGAACACGCGATCCATTCTTTGCTGTAAAAATACCGCAACCTCTCCCTAAACTGCCTTTAGGAAAATTGGCAGGACGCAAAAGTCGCTCGCTTTCATAAGCATGCTGAAATGTTTCTCGATGTCTAAAAGCGTGATTACCTGTTGTAATAACATCAGCGCCTGCAGAGAGAAGGTCCTGATACACTTCACGAGTGATCCCAAAACCACCAGACGCGTTTTCGCCATTCACTACGACGAAATCAAGACGCCACCTTGCAATAAGTTGCGGAAGCTCAAAAAAAACAACTTCACAACCTGTTGCACCAACAATATCGCCTAGAAATAAAAATCGCATAAGCGCTTTAATCACATTTTAACGTTCTAAGAAACCTTTTTCTGTAAAGATGCCATGCATAAGAAGATCATGTTTTGCATGAGGAATTGATTCAACTTCTTGACACGAAAATCCTAAACCAAATAAACGAAACTGGTGTCCCTGTTGCTCGAGAGAGGAAATGGCGCGGTCGTAATATCCTCCCCCGTAGCCAAGGCGGTGGCACTGGTTATCAAAGGCAGAAAGTGGCACAATGATAAAGTTTGGAACAACAGTTGCATTTTCTGCAGTGGGACCAACGGTGCCAAATCGCATCTTTTCTAGCACTGTAGTATCTGAAAATGCACGGAAAACCATCGTTGTTGAGTCAAGAACTGCTGGCAATGCTAAACTGCCACCATGCAATGCTATAATATCCAGCAGAGGACGAGGGTCTATTTCCGATTTGATCGGAAAATATCCTGACAATGTTATGCGAGAAAAATCTTCGCCACTCCGTTTAAGATAATCAATTACGTGGGAACAAGCACGCTGTGAATGAAGAACGCGGTCTCCTGGAGAGAGAGCATCACGGCGGGACAAGCCAACACGGCGTAAACGTGACCGAATCAAAGAAAAGGAATGCGGGTATTTGCTATTTTGTGCCATCATTTGTTCAACTATTCTGTAAATCGCTAAAAATTACAAAAATTTTCTGCAGCTCTTACGAAAAAAATCGTAGCAGAACATTTTCGCAAAAAATGATAACAACTTGGCACGAAAAACGGTGATCCACAACAGCCGATGGAAAAGGTTGATCCCAAGAACCTAAGCACTAGGTGGGCGCCGTATGAAAAGACCCACGAGCCCCTTCAGGGACAGCTCCCTTGGAAATCAATAAGGTCTCAGGAATATGTTATTTCCTGTCGGGAAGCGCAGAACACCTCTCCATATATAGGATAATCTTAACTCCTTTGCTAGATACAAAATTGTCTCAATGCAATATTTAGAAAAATACGCGATCTTTGATATTTGAACTTAAACGATAATGAAAAACTCAGCGCAAAAGGTTTGTTGCGCGGCTAAGTGAAGTCCTGCGTTCAGATAGCTTGTGGGGATCGCTTGTCTATTAAAAATGAAACGCGCTTTTGAAGCTTCTGCATTTGGGGATAATAATGCAAGGCTGTTTCATAAGCCTTAATAGCAAGTTGTGGACGATCGGTCGATTCCATGACAACTCCAAGCTCAAAAAATGCGATATAATTGCGCGGTTCAAGGCTGATGGCGTGGTTAAGGTCAAGCATAGCAAGCTTAAAGTCACTGAACTGAATGTGAATCCAAGCACGCCTGACCCAAGCTTCAGCATAATCGGGAAAAAGCGCAACGACGTTGTCGATATAATCAAGGGCAAGACCATAATCATTGGCACCAATAGCTCTTTCAGCCCATGCCATTAAAAGGTCAATAGTTTCACTTCCTGACTGCGACCATAAGCGCTGAAGTTGCTGACTTATCGTTCTTGCTTTTCTTACATCGGCGCAAAATTTCAATTCTTTTAGCAAGCGTGAAATTTCTGCTTCTTTGCGCTGCTTGGCTCTGTCTCCTTGCAGGTGGCGCACTGCGTCAAACTCCTCGGAGATGGCATCTTTTTCATTAGAGTTAGCAGATGGAGAAGAGGGAGAGCCAGGTATTAAGTCACCTAAAGGCAAAAGAGACCGAGGCGAGTGCTCCTCAAACGGCGATTCAAAAAAATCCTGACTATGCACAGAAGAAACCGAGAGAAAAACCCCCACACAGGTAAAAAGAAAATAGCGGAAAACAGAGAAATTCCCAGACCGTAAAGCTTCCAAAAAGACAAAAAATTCCAAAAAAACACGCCCTCAAAAACAGAGAACAACAAAACCTGCTTCAGAACCTTAGTACAAAAGCCAAAAGAAACCGCATCTTACCTAAAAAAGGAAAAAAAACTAACCTAAAAACTGTCAACCCTGACGTGCCCTGAAACGCGGATTCACTTTATTTAAGATGTAAATACGACCCTTGCGACGCACCAAACGGTTGTTACGGTGACGTTCCTTTAGTGCTCTAAGCGAATTTTTAATTTTCATTATAACCACCGTCAATACCAAAAAGCACCATACCCGCTATTCCGAAACTCTGGTGCACAATATTCCACAACACTGTATCACAATTCTCAGCCGATTATCTCACCAACGACAACAACCGCGAGAAAATACAAAACAATAAGAAACACACCCATCGAACCACCCCATTACCACATCCGACAAGCAAAAACTCGCAACACTTCTAGCAAAAACGATCATTTCTGTCAAGCGATCAGTCCCAGAAAACAGCGGCTGTATTACGAGCTTCAACGGTCATAGCTATAGAAACTTAATTTGAGTGTTTTCTTTTTTGGGGACTCATTCAAATAAAAATGACTGTAAAGAATAACAAAAAAAATTTTCTCTTTGGGGAAAAATTTTTTTCTCATTCCCCTATAAAAAACTAAGGAAAAGGGGTGGAGAATGAAATAAAAACGGGCAATCAAAAAAATATCAAAAACGGCAATTGATGTTGCACGTCCCCCAAAAAAGTTTGTCGTTGTGGCGTTGGGACACGCTTTTTTCAGCATTTTACTGCACAATCATAGGAAAACTTCATATTTATAAAACTGCCGATTATCGTACATTGCGGCTGTGTCTGTGAATTGGAAACACTGCGGTTGGTGTCTGTGAACTGGAAACGCTGCGGTTGGTGTCTGTGAATTGGAAACACTGCGGCTGTGTTTGTGAACTGGAAACGCTGCGGTTGGTGTCTGTGAACTGGAAACGCTGCGGTTGGTGTCTGTGAATTGGAAACGCTGCGGCTGTGTTTGTGAATTGGAAACACTGCGGCTGTGTTTGTGAACTGGAAACGCTGCGGTTGGTGTCTGTGAAATGGATACGCTTCGGATGGGGTCTGTGAAGTGGTAACTGTGTGTTTGTCACCTTTGAGCGGGCACCGGTGCGCTGGGTGTCTCGGATGTGGACATGTTGTTTTAGAAGTAGTAAAAGTATAATGAT
>NZ_JAYMZI010000002.1:0-204282 GCF_037070845.1 Bartonella numerosa | reverse complement strand
ATACGCCTTAAATTCACCAAAATACTTGGTGATCGCCGCAGTCAGAGAGGTCTTCCCATGATCAACGTGACCAATCGTACCAATGTTAACATGCGGCTTCTTACGTTCAAATTTGCTCTTCGCCATTTTGAGCTCTCCATATTTTGTCCAAATTGAGGACCAAGTTAAAAATTAACCGCGTAACCAAAATTACGCATATTTCTTCTGAATCTCCAAAGCAACAGCCGAAGGGACAGGCTCATAGTGATCGAACTGCATTGTATACTGGGCACGCCCCTGACTCATTGAGCGAAGATTATTCACATAACCGAACATATTCGCCAAAGGAACCATCGCATTCACCACTGTCGCTATACCACGAGCCTCGGTTCCTGAAATCTGACCTCGGCGAGAATTCAAATCCCCAATAATATCACCCACATAATCCTCCGGAGTCACAACCTCCACCTTCATGATAGGCTCAAGAAGTTGCGCACCAGCTTTTTTTGCACCATCCCGAAAAGCCGCACGAGCAGCAATTTCAAAAGCCAAAACAGAAGAGTCAACATCGTGATAAGCACCATCAACCAAAGTGGCTTTCACGCCAAGCATAGGAAAGCCCGCAAGAGGCCCCGACCCCATAACGCTCTCAATCCCTTTCTGAACACCAGGAACATATTCTTTCGGAACAGCCCCCCCCACAATTTTTGACTCAAATATAAAATCGTCACCATCATGAGGCTCAAAAATAATCTTCACACGCGCAAATTGTCCAGCACCACCAGACTGTTTCTTATGGGTATAATCAATTTCTGCAATTTTCGTAATCGACTCACGATAAGCAACCTGAGGCTGTCCAATATTAGCCTCAACCTTAAACTCACGCCGCATGCGATCAACTATGATATCGAGATGAAGCTCGCCCATACCAGCTATAATTGTTTGACCCGATTCTTCATCCGATTTAACGCGAAAAGAAGGATCCTCAGCAGCCAAACGATTAAGCGCAATACCCATTTTCTCTTGATCAGCTTTTGTTTTCGGCTCAATCGCAATTTCAATAACGGGATCAGGAAACTCCATTCGCTCCAAAACAACAGGTTTCAAAGGGTCACAAAGAGTATCACCCGTTGTAGTCTCTTTAAGCCCCGCAAGAGCAACAATGTCACCCGCAAACGCCTCTTCAATATCTTCACGAGAATTTGAGTGCATCTGAAGCATACGGCCCAAACGCTCTCTCTTCCCTTTCACTGTATTTCCGAGGGAAACACCCTTTTGAACTTTACCAGAATAAATACGGCAAAAAGTCAATGATCCAACAAATGGGTCATTCATAATTTTAAAAGCAAGCATAGAAAGCGGAGCATCATCCGAGGACTCACGCACGGTTTCAGACCCAGTCTTTACATCAATGCCGGCAATCGCCGGTATATCAACCGGAGAAGGAAGATAAAAAACAACTGCATCTAAAAGCGGTTGGACACCTTTATTCTTGAAAGCAGTACCACAAAGAACAGGATGAAACTGAACCTCTATCGTCCCCTTACGGATAAGAGCAACAAGCTCTTCATTCGTTGGCATCACACCTTCCAAATAAGCTTCCATCGCCGCTTCATCAACCTCGACAGCCATCTCGATTAATTTTTCGCGATACTCCTCTGCCTTCTCTTTCAAATTAGATGGAATATCACCTACCACTGCAGGAGAACCAATAACACCATCCCATTTCAGTGCCCGCATTTCTACAAGGTCAACAACACCCTCAAAATCATTTTCAGAACCAATTGGCAATTGAACGACAAGCGCTTTTGCCCCCAAACGAGAGCCGACCATCTCCACACTGCGATAAAAATCCGCTCCTATCTTATCCATCTTATTAACAAAAACCATACGCGGCACATGATATTTTTCAGCTTGACGCCAAACGGTCTCCGTCTGAGGCTCAACACCAGCATTAGCATCCAACAAAGCTATCGCACCATCGAGGACACGTAGAGAACGCTCAACCTCAATTGTAAAGTCAACGTGTCCTGGCGTATCAATAATATTAAAACGTCGCCTCCGACCATCGCGACCTTCCCAAAACGTCGTCGTCGCTGCAGATGTAATCGTAATACCACGCTCTTGCTCTTGTTCCATCCAATCCATGGTAGAGGCACCATCATGCGTCTCACCAACTTTATGATTCTTCCCTGTATAGAACAAAATACGCTCGGTCATAGTGGTCTTGCCGGCATCAATGTGCGCCATGATACCAAAATTACGATAGTCTTCAATCTTATATTCACGAGCCATCATACTTGCCTTAGTCTAAAAATTACCAGCGATAATGAGAAAACGCCCGATTGGCTTCTGCCATACGATGAACATCTTCACGCTTTTTCACTGCAGAGCCACGATTATTAGCCGCATCCACCAACTCACCAGAAAGACGATCAACCATAGTCGTCTCACTACGACCACGCGCCGCTGCAATCAACCAACGAATAGCGAGGGCCTGACGGCGGTCTGGACGAACATCAATCGGAACCTGATAAGTTGCACCACCAACACGACGCGAACGAACCTCAATATGAGGAGCAACATTCTCCAATGCCTTATGGAATAAAGCCACAGGATCTGATTTAACCTTACCCTCTACAACATCAAGCGCACCATAAACAATACGCTCTGCAACCGACTTCTTTCCATCAAACATGATGGCATTCATAAATTTTGTAATAACCAAATCACCAAATTTAGGATCTGGATTAATTTCACGTTTTTCTGCTCTATGGCGACGGGACATTAGCTTTGTCTTTCAATATCATTTTGGACGCTTAGCGCCATATTTCGAACGACGCTGCTTACGATTTTTCACACCTTGTGTATCAAGTAACCCACGAATAATGTGGTAACGAACTCCCGGCAAATCTTTCACACGACCGCCACGAATCATCACAACAGAGTGCTCTTGGAGATTATGCCCCTCCCCAGGGATATAACCAATCACCTCAAACCCATTTGTTAAACGAATCTTAGCAACCTTACGAAGAGCAGAGTTCGGTTTCTTTGGCGTTGTTGTATAGACACGCGTACAAACGCCCCGCTTCTGAGGATTTGCCTGAAGAGCGGGAACCTTATTACGCTTAACAGGCACTGCACGTGGCTTACGGATCAACTGGTTTACGGTAGGCATGCAACCTTCCTTCTTTTTACATTCGTCTCATTACTCACTGGGCTATTTCTCCCACTATTCCGACGCAAATTAGCAAAAAATACCCAACCCGATATACGGAACCGGGCACGACTGTCATTGACAGTTTACCCGAACATAAGCAGAGAAGGCAACAGCCTCTTGCACCGGCATTTACTTTTATTTTTCAAACCCCACCAGATCGACCACAGAAATAAAGATAAAAATTCCGATCACCCTGGAATCAGTCACTCTGACTTTTAGCGAGAACACGTACATTCGTCAAGAACTAAACATCATAAGGTCTGCAAAAAATAGATTAACATTGTGACTATAATATGCAATCATGGCATTTAGAATTCGACTTTTAGGGGCCCTTGATAATTCTAATCGCCGTAGTATTAATGGTGAGGGGTGTAAAGGACAGTGGTACAAGGGGGCGCTTTTATGGCAGTTCGACGCGGTGACTTACCAAATTATAGCGAGATATCTGAGGCGAACATCATGAAAATAGCGACGTGGAACATCGCAGGCATAAAAGCACGGCACGAAACGTTATACAAGTGGTTGCAGCAAAATCAGCCAGATGTGGTCTGTCTACAAGAAATTAAAAGCACTGATGAAAATTTACCACGCGATGCAATTGAAGGTTTAGGTTACCATATAGCAGTACACGGACAAAAAAGTTTTAACGGTGTTGCGATTCTTTCAAAAAAAACACCAGATGAAGTTATTCGCCGATTACCAGGAGATGATAACGATGAACAGGCACGTTACATCGAAGCCGTTTATTCGGTAAATAAAATGGCTGTTCGTATAGCGTCTCTTTACCTTCCAAATGGTAACCCGATCGATGGTGAAAAGTACATCTACAAAGCGGAGTGGATGAAGAGATTTTATACGCATGCAAAGTCATTACTCGCATACGAAGAGCCCCTCGTGTTAGCTGGAGATTATAATGTTATCCCTACCCCGTTGGATGCAAAAAATCCTCAGGAATGGAATGATAACGCTTTGTTTCTTTTACAAACGAGACACGCATTTCAGCGCATCATCCACTTGGGCTACTACGATGCCATCCGCAGCGTTACAGATGAACCATCATTCAGCTTTTGGGATTTTCAAGCCGGAGCGTGGCCTAAAAATAACGGTATCCGCATAGATCATCTGCTGTTATCGCCGGAAGCCACCGACAAGCTTGTACATGCTTATAGCCAAACCGAAGTAAGGGGATATCAAAAACCATCAGACCACGCTCCCGTCTGGGTTCATCTTGACCTTGGTTAATTGATGATAACCTTCGGACTATTTTTAAGGAATCAAAAAATATGCCACTTAGGGTAATAAATGTGTTACACAATGCAAACAGCATTATACTTTAAAATGGCGTTATACCTTTAATAAGAATAATAAAAGATCGTAAATGAATGGAGGAGAAAATGAAAAAATCGCTGTTGATGTTTGTTGCGGCAACGACCATGGGGCTAACGAGCGTTGCGCAAGCTGGGAATGACACCCTTGAAAGAATAAAAGCAACAGGAAGAGTAACTTTGGGCGTTCGTGAATCATCGGGATTAGCCTATACTCTCGGTAATGGGCAGTATGTAGGGTTCCACACAGAGATGGCAAAGCGTATCATTGATGATATTGCAAAAAAAATCGGCAAACCAATTAAAATTAGTTATCAGCCCATAACGTCGCAAAATAGGATACCTCTACTTCAAAACAGTACTTATGACTTTGAGTGCGGTTCAACGACAAATGATATTGCTCGTAGCAAAGAAGCAGCATTCGCGCATACCACTTACGTTGAGGAAGTTAGAATCGCAGTAAAAAAAGACTCCAATATTAAATCTCTTAATGATTTAAATGGAAAAACAATCGCGACAACTACAGGGACAACATCCGTCAGGCTTCTTCGTAGAAATCAACGTGCAAAAGGCGTTAATTTCAATGTTGTGAAAGGAAAAGATCACGGAGATAGTTTTTTGTTGCTAGAATCTGGCCGCGCAGATGCATTTGTCATGGACGCTTCAATTCTTGCGGGACACATTGCTAAATCAAAGAATCCATCCGATTATGTCATTCTTGATGCTTCACTTTCGGTAGAACCTATCGCTTGTATGCTTCGGTTGAATGATGAAGGTTTGGAGGAAATGATCAATCAAAGCATTACGCGCCAAATTCAGGATGGATCGCTTGAAGAACTTTATAATAAGTGGTTTATGAAGCCGATTCCACCCGCAAATGTCGTTATCAATCTTCCCTTATCAAAATTAACAAAATACGCTTGGGAACACCCAAATAACGAACCTCGCGAAAATTACGCAGAAAATAATTTGTAAAATTTAGAAACATAGCCATTCTCTTTGAGAATTGGGGGTGGTTGTGTTTTTGTATGGTTTTAAATAAATTTTAGCATGCGTGAGCGCAGATTTTTCTCGTCCTGTACGCAAGTAACTATTTGAGGAAACATTAATTGATGGACTTTTCCTTCCTTTGCACAGATGATCTCAGCCAGATGCCAGTAGCTGGATGCTTTGGAATCCCTGGTGTAAGTCATACTTATCTAGATACACTCATCGACGGACTCAAAAATACAGTTATATTATCTATTTCTTCACTGATCTTGGCCGTAGTTCTGGGCGTCGTGATAGGAACGATGCGTACTTTGCCAAATACATCTGTGACCCGTTGTTTATTTCGCACTGTAGCAGGTATTTGGGTAGAAATCATGCGAAACATCCCTCTACTTGTTCAGGTGTTTTTTTGGTATTTTGTCGTTCCTAAAATTTACCCGCCAGCGATGAATCTGCCGCCCATTTTGTTGACGACATGCGCCTTGGGGTTCTTCACATCCGCACGCATTGCAGAACAAGTCCGTTCGGGAATTGAATCCATCCCTTCGGGGCAACGCTACGCAGCTATGGCACTGGGCTTTACGACTTATCAAAGTTACCGCTACGTCATATTACCACGCGCTGTACGTACGATCATCCCCCCACTCACCTCAGAAGCGATGGGCGTAGTAAAGAATTCATCTATAGCATTTGCCGTTTCAATAAATGAACTCATGCAATTCCAATATCAGACGATCGAGGAAATAAGTCATGTTTATGAAAATTACCTCCTCATCACTGTCCTCTATATCTTGATCGCTTTGTTCGTATTCATAATTATGACGCTAATTGAGCAAATGCTTAAAATTCCTAGTTTTCAAATACGGGGACGTTAAATATGATAGATTTCATGGGCTCTCAGTTTGAATTTTACTTTCCTTTTAATTTTTCAGACTTCGATTTTTCGTTCTTCACTTTTGATATATTCTATTCTTATATTCTTCCAGGACTGCTCTTCAGTATTTTTTTAACTGTTTTCGCTACAATATTTGGGCTAATTTTCGGCACATTGTTGGCGATGATGCGGCTTTCTTCTATTAAATTGTTTTCTTGGTTTGCAATAGTTTACATAACTGCCATGCGCTCAATACCACTTGTTATGGTTATTTTGTGGTTTTTTGTGCTTTTACCCTTTTTAACTGGCATATCAATTGGTGCGAATAAATCTGCGTTAATTACTTTTACTGCATTTGAAACTGCCTATTTTGCCGAAATTATGCGTGCTGGAATAAACTCAGTTCCGCAAGGGCAAAAATACGCCGGGCAAGCTCTCGGAATGACATACTGGCAAAATATGTACACCGTGATCCTTCCTCAAGCTTTTAGAGATATGCTCCCGGTCTTTTTAACGCAAGTTATCATCCTCTTCCAAGATACGACTCTTGTCTATGCAATCAGTGGCAACAGCCTATTAAACGGCTTTGATATTGTCGCCAACAATTTTGGTGCAAAGCAGGAAGCCTACGTCTTAGCGGCTGTTTTCTACTTTGTCATCTGTTTTACATTATCGCAGGTGGTTATACATCTGCAGAAAAAAATATCTATTATTCGCTAACAGGAAAAAAAATGTCTACTCAAATGATCGAAATAAAAAACGTCTCCAACTGGTATGGAAAAACTAACGTTTTAAAAAACTGTACAACCAGCATCAATAAAGGAGAAGTCGTTGTAGTCTGTGGGCCATCAGGATCGGGTAAATCAACGCTCATTAAAACCATCAATGCTTTGGTACCTTTTCAAAAAGGTGAAATTTGGGTTGATGGAACACCAATTCACTCAAAGCAGACTAATTTATCCAAATTGCGGAGTCGCGTGGGAATGGTCTTTCAGCATTTTGAGCTCTTTCCACACTTATCTGTTACAGAAAATCTAACGATTGCGCAAATAAAAGTTTTAAAACGTAGCAAAAAAGAAGCGTTAGAACGTGGCTTATTGTATCTTGAACGCGTCGGGATTCTCGAACATAAAGATAAGTATCCGGGCCAGCTTTCTGGAGGTCAACAACAACGTGTTGCTATTGCACGTGCCTTAACTATGGATCCACTTGTCATGCTCTTTGACGAGCCTACATCCGCTCTAGATCCTGAAATGGTAGGTGAAGTGCTAGACGTCATGGTAAGTTTAGCTGAAGAAGGCATGACAATGATTTGTGTAACTCATGAAATGGGATTTGCTCAAAAAGTATCGGAGCGTGTTATTTTTATGGATCAAGGAAAAATCCTTGAAGACTGTTCGTCCGAGGATTTTTTTTCTGACCCGCAAGCGAGAACGCCACGCGCACAAGAATTCCTGTCTAAAATACTCAGTCACTAATTGTCCTGGACATTATGAACAACACAGTCGGTTTTGTTTGAACTTAACATACTGAGAATGTTACTGCGAAGTGCCTAGAAATTTTTTGATGTATAATCTATCTACAACGTCGTCGTTAGTTCTGGTAGTTTGTCATGAATGGTAAAAGTTGCGTATTTTTGTACACTTAAATTATTAACACCTGAAACGATGAGTGGTATCGCTGTTTAAGCAGTACTCCTGAGTGCATCGTATTTTCCGTTATGATTTATGCAAAAGAGAGACAATGAAAATCGAATTTTTAGATGATTGATAAAAATTTTTTGTGTAATTTGAAAATCCACTTAATAGACTAAGGTCGTGGTTTTTACTTTTTGGATTAAGATTATTAACATATTTTTCGATAGTGTATCTGTAGAGTTTTATTTTTCATAATTTATTTGTCGCAGCCACTTGCGCACTGTGTTTTTGACTTTCGTATGCGTTTTCCATATTGAAGATACAAAAAAAGGCCATAATAACTCATTCGTTGATCCTATTTTTATTTGGAATAAAATACGTTGCATTTATACCCGTTGTACGAATAACAACAGTCCCGCTTTCTGAAAGTGGAAGCAGGCGAGCACCCCACTCTCAATCCTCTCACAGGAGGAGAAAGGTCCCAGGTTACGAAATTACTAAAAAGGCGGATAAATAAAGGGCACCGAAGTATAAAACATCAAGACGTAGTACGACGATTACATTTCTTCCATCTACGATGAAGCAAGATGCCCGCTTCGTTACAAAAATACCGGTATCGGATCGTATAAAATGAATTTCAAGGAGGCATTAACGCGCTAACCAGAAGGGGAGACCTTTCCGTTTGGAACACGTCACTCCATGCGCCCTGTTAATGACTTCAGTATTATTAATATTTACGAAAGTAACAAAAACACACATTATATCAATCGTTCTAAAGCGACAGACACTTTTTTCTTAGCAGCGCGCAGTGCCACAATTCTATTTTTCTCAGCGTCAACAATTTCGTTTCTCGCGTTTGCTACGAATTTTGGATTATTCAATTTGACAGACGTTTTTTCAATATCTTGCTCGATTTTCTTTATGTCTTTTATCAAACGAGCACGTTCAGCTTCTAAATCGATCAGCTGCCCCAATGGCAAACAAAAGGTCGCCTCTCCAAAGATCAACTGCGCCGATGTGGCTGGAACTTTTTCAGAGAAACTGATCGTTTCGATACGCGCTAATTTTTTGAGAACAGCATCGTAACGCTGTAGACGTTCACGTGTTATTTCTCCTCCTTCAACGATAACGAGAGGTGCCAGCGTGGCCACCGGAATGTTCATCTCAAAGCGCACAGAACGAATTTCCGTTATGACATCGATGAGCCAATTAATATCAGACGCAGCTTCTTCATCCGAAAACGTCACTTCCGGCCACCTTGTCAATGCTAACATGTCCTGACGTTTCATGTCCGGCGTTTCTGTGAGAAGCCACAGCTCCTCCGTTATATGAGGCATGAAAGGATGAAGAAGCTTATAAACCTCGTCCAAAACCCAAGAAGCACATGCTCGGACCTCGCATTTGGCAGTCTCATCTGAACCCTGAAATATGGGTTTGAGAAGTTCCAGATACCAATCACATAATGTATTCCAAATAAAACGATAAAGCGTACTAGCAGCATCATTAAATTTATAATTTTCAATGCCATCCGTCACTTCCGAAACAGTTTTATATAACTCCGTTAGAATCCAGCGATTAAGCGTGACTTTTGCTTTTTCAGGCTTAAAAGTTGGGCTGTGCTCCACACCATTCATCTTTGCGAACCGAGTAGCGTTCCACAATTTAGTAGCAAAATTACGATAACCAGCAATACGAGAAGGATCAAGCTTTACGTCACGGCCCTGTGCAGCCATTATGGCTAAAGTGAAACGAAGCGAATCCGCGCTATATTGATCAATAAGTTCTAACGGATCGATAACATTCCCTTTCGACTTTGACATTTTCGCGCCTTTTTGATCTCTTACGAGGGCGTGTACGTAGACTATCGGAAAAGGAACCTTACCCATAAAATGGAGCCCCATCATCATCATGCGAGCAACCCAGAAAAAAATGATATCAAATCCGGTTACAGACAAAGATGTCGGATAAAAGGTTGTCAGTGCAGATGTCTTTTCTGGCCATCCAAGCGTTGAAAAAGGCCAAAGGGCTGATGAAAACCACGTATCCAAAACATCCTGATCACGGGTCAGCTTGACTGCTTCGCCATAATGGGACAACGCAGAAGCCGCGGCCTCTCCTTCGCTTTTCTCAACAAAAATCTTACCATCGGGACCGTACCAAGCCGGAATCTGGTGCCCCCACCATAATTGGCGAGAAATACACCAAGGCTGGATATTTTCCATCCAATTAAAATAGGTTTTTTTCCAGCTATCTGGGATGAACCGCGTTCTTTCTTGGCGCACAGCCTCTATCGCGGGCTCAGCCAATTTTGCAGCGTGGACGTACCATTGACTCGTTAAAAATGGTTCAACAGGAACCCCACTCCGATCTCCGTGAGGAACGGTATGTGTATGATCATCAACAGTTACCAGATACCCTCCCTCCTCCATCAAAGAAACTATCTGATTGCGCGCAACGAATCGATCGGACTGATCCAATTTTTCTACTAACCCTCTTAATTCATCCGACAAAGCCAGACCATCAAAAAAAGGCTCATTATCACGTAAAAAAATCTCAGCTCTTCGCGTAAAGACATTGATCAAACGCAAACTGTTGCGTTGCGCTACTTCAAAATCATTGAAGTCATGAGCTGGCGTAATTTTTACAGCACCACTCCCTTCTTCAGGGTTAGCATGAACGTCGCCAACGATCAACAACTTACGACCAACAAGCGGCAAAATAGCATTTTTTCCTATAAGTTTTTTATAACGATCATCTTCGGGATTAACAGCGATAGCCGTATCACCAAGCATCGTTTCTGGCCGTGTTGTCGCTATCGTTATAAAAGTTGTAGGGTCATCAGGATTGAAAACTTTACCTTCGAGCGGATACCTAAAGTGCCACAAGTGCCCTTTAACTTCTTTTTGTTCAACTTCAAGATCAGAAATAGCTGTCAATAATTTTGGATCCCAATTAACCAGACGCTTATCCTTATATATCAATCCTTGCTTATAAAGTGTGACGAAAACCTCCAGGACAGCTTGAGACAAACCTTCATCCATCGTAAATCGCTCACGCGACCAATCACACGAAACACCCAGCCGACGCAGCTGATTAGCAATAACCCCGCCAGCCTCACGACGCCATTCCCAAACGCGCTCAACAAACTTTTCTCTCCCCATTTCTTGACGCGTCGGCTCTTTACGCTCCGCAAGCTGCCGTTCAACGACCATTTGCGTCGCAATACCCGCATGGTCCATGCCGGGTTGCCATAATACATTCTCCCCACGCATTCGCTGAAACCGAACCACTATATCCTGAATCGTCGTATTCAATGCGTGCCCCATATGGAGCGATCCCGTAACATTGGGAGGCGGAAGCATAACACAAAAATGCCCAGCACCTACTTTCGAACCCGCACCCGCCTTGAAGGCGCCGCGTGCCTCCCACTTCTCCATAATCCGCTTTTCTACAGAAGCTGCGTCATAGTTTTTTTCTAACATTTTACCCACTCGCCCAGAACACTGCTAACAAACGCAATACACCACCTGAGACTTAACCAGCACCTCCCCGCAAGCCCTATGGGCCCTACGAAGCCACACTACCAAGAAAACAGAAAATACAAAAATAGTGAACAAAAAATAACTAAGGCGCTTTTTTAATCGCCTTCACAATCTCCTCGCGCAAAATATCTTCAAGCAATACAGGCAACCTAGACTGTAGCCATTCCGCTATAGCTGGGCGTAAAACGTCCTTCGCAATTTTTTCCGCAGACGAAACACAATACGCGGACAATTCAACATGGTCAGAAGCTACATTCTCTGACCGCGGCGCTAACGCCTCACCACTACTGTATCCGCTCTGTTTATGAACAGAACGTTGCTCTTCAGAAGAAATTTTCATATTCTGCTTACCCATAACCGTACCATTTTCTGTTTCTGTATTATCTTGCACTGAAGAGAAATCCTGATTTTCAGAAGAGAGGCCGATACGATCAGCTAAAGCCCTCATCGCGTCATCAACCGACAAGGTCGCATCATCCCCTCCCCCCGAAGACGCCACCGAACGATCCGCAGGAGCATTTGCCGCAATACCTTCATTTGAAAGGTAATCGGGATGCACCGCATTTTCCTCGATTATTTCACGTATGGACGTCAAAATCTCATCCATACTTGGCTCACGTAACACGCTCGAACTCTGTACCATACTTAAAACCTTTCAAAGACGCAACAACAAACAAAACCGCTATATTCACCCGCTATACTCAAATGTAAGCAAAACGGCTGCGATATCAACACACCTCTTTGTCATGAAAATGATGCTGCACAACTTTCTTCACTTTTTTATCGTATCCGGCTACCACAACTCCCCATATGCCCACCTATTGACGTATCACCTTCTTGAAAACAAAGAATATCTATGAAAAAAGGGCTAATTTGTATCCCTATCGGATATATTGAATAACCTTTAAACCTAAGTGATCCGCAGTCAGTCTACCGATGGAAGATTGAACGCTGTAACTTGCGACAACGACATTGCGCTCCGCCATAGCAAGTGCCATCTGGGCGTTGATTAACTGAGTTCGCGAATTTAAAACGTCTAACGTCGTTGCCTGCCCAACGCGATTTTCTTGAATGCGGCCCTTAAGGGCAATCTCAGCAGCACGAACACTATCACGATAAGCAATCACAGATGCACGCGCTCCTTCCAGCTGGAACCAAGCAGAAGCAAGTGCCTGCTCCGTATTACTGCGGGCCAAATCAAGCTGTAAATGGGCCTGACCAAGCTGCTCCCTTGACTGGCGAATCTGTGCAGACGTACGGCCACCTTCGAAAATAGGGACATTGAACGACAATCCCACTGACTTGGCCACGCCATCTTCTTCAAGAGCACCATGAACCCGATTGTAGGATGCACTTGCAAAAAAATCTACCTTAGGAAGCAGCGCTCCCTCTTTTGCTTTTAAATTATAAGAACTGGCATCAACCAAATGTCTCGCATAAAGAATTGCTGGATGCGTAACGACACTAATTTTATGGGCCGCATCGAGGGTTGTCGGTAACCCCCTCGCTTCCAGCGGATGTCGTAACCTCTTAGGATCAGAGCCAATAACTTGCCGATAAATCGCTTCCGCTGATTTCACATCTGCACGTGCTAGACTTAATTCTGAAACAGCTACAGAACGCGCGGCCTCTGCTTGGGATAGATCGACACGTCCTCCCTCTCCTACATCAAGCTTTGCTTTATTTGAACGCACCTGTTCTTCGAGAGCAGCCAAATTTTCCCTACGAAGATCAGCAACGCGACGAGCTTGATAGACGTTAGCATATGCTGTCACGGCCTCCAGAAACATATTTTGCTCAGCATTCCGGAGATATTCGCGCTGCGCTTTCAGTTTAATTTGAGCTGAAGAAAAAACATTCAGTGCAACAAAACCATCGAACAGCCTCTGACTAAATTTTATCCCCACGGATCCAGAAGTACTATAGGGACCCGCAAAAGGCTTATTCCGCCCATAATTTCCAACCCCCTCAATTTGTGGAAGCAGCCCGGAACGAGCGATATCAACATCATCACCAGATATGCGCACAGCCGCACGCTCGCTATTTAGCTTAGCATTATGCATATAAGCTTCAGCAAAAGCATCCATTAACGTCTCAGCATGAACCGAATTTGACACGAAAATATTCAGCATCAATAGCGAATAAACTTGAAGCCTTTTGTTTATTCCAAACACCACCGTAACCCCTAAACAATTATTGCGTATTACAACTACCTTAATTCTATAAAATAAAACAAGCACTAAAAGGTAAAATCAAACGTTTTTGAAAAATTATGGAGACGCTTTACAGAAAGATTAAAAGCACGACGAACTGAAACAATCCCACCTTCTTTAACGTAAACGCGCGCAACACCGGCATTTCCAAGCCCTTCAACTGCAACAAGACGCCCACCATCTTTCATTTGGTCAAAAATATTTTCGGGAATAAAATCGACAGCACCTTCAATAAAAATTACGTCATACGGACCATTACCAACGTATCCCATCTCTAATTGCCCATGAACTACAATGACGTTATCATACTGATCACGCTCTAAGACCTTGGTCGCTTGTTCTGAAAGCACTATGTTATCTTCTAATGCAATCACAAGCCTTGCAAGCTTTGACAGCAACGCCGCGCAATACCCACTATTAGCACCAACATCCAGAACAACATCAGACGGTTTGACGGCTGCAAGCTGCAACAATCTCGCTAAAGACGCGGGTCCCATCAAATAACGCGCTGGCAACTCACCTTGAGCTGGAAACACGACGAGATCGGCATCAAGATAGCTCAAAGCCTTAATATTTTCCGGCACAAATTTCTCACGCGGAACCGCAGAAAAAGACTCAAGCACCGATAAATCCGTCACGTCCACTGTACGAATTTGATTGTCAACCATTTTGCGGCGAAGCTCTGCAAAATCTGCAACCATGGCCAATTTTTTCCCTCATAAACAATAAAAAGTGCGAAAAAACGAACAATACAAAAATAAAAGACACTCTACTGCGAGTGTCGCAAAAAAGCACGCTACAATCAATACTAAATTCTGGCCACGCTGCGCTATTTTTAGATGAAAGAGCTTTCACCAGGGAGAAGCTGTTTACTCAAGCGCACCGGCCACTCTATGAGCTACCCTGATTTGGAATAACCGGAGGCCTCGCCCGGAATCGAACCGGGATACAAGGATTTGCAGTCCTCTGCGTAACCATTCTGCCACGAGGCCTCATAAAAAAGCATAGCACCCTCCATAAGGGAAGGAAGCACGTCCGTCAAGGTACAGGAAACCCCTTCTTACCCTTTTTCCTCTTCTTACGCAAATTACACAATTTTTGGCATTTTTTGGCATTTTTTTCAAAAAAACAATTTTCCCCTTTGCAAATTGGTATTGCTTTGCTATAGCTTGCGCAGTCGGAGGGCGAATTATTCCTCGGTAGCTCAGTGGTAGAGCAACCGGCTGTTAACCGGTTGGTCGCTGGTTCGAATCCGGCCCGGGGAGCCATCGACTTGCGGGTGATGTTTTTTTCCTTATTAATGTTTTATTGGTGCTTTCGTTATCGAAAGGTCGTTTTGTGTTGTGAGTTTCCTCATCAGGTGTTCTGGATATACCAGCGATCTTTGTAGCTAAGTGGGTTTTGGTGTAAGTGGGTGAGTCTTGGGCGAACGTGTTGTATGTGAGTTCAAGTTTTCCTCATGGAAGGTGTTCTTTCAGCGGTGTGGGTTTGTGCTGAAAGCAAAGGGGCGTTGTTTTTTGGGATCATTTAGATGGCATAGGTGCATTCACTATGCTCTTAAAAATCAGGGCGCTGATTTTTTGTTCTTAATTCTGCAGCAGGCGGTGTGGATTTATCGGTAATAAGGAGTGCTTCAGCGCATTACATTATCAGTTCAATTCAGAACCGGATTTTTTTGTATATCTTCCATTATCGCGTCAATATACCGTCCCTAGTTGGATCAGGTGAGCGTTTCTGATGGTTACGTTGAACTCCCTTCTAAATGGGAAGTGCTTATCGCCTGTGAGAAAAGTTATTTACGCCTAGAAATGCACAAATTAGGGCCTTTTTCACCGATGACAGGGTTGCCTTTTCTTCGAGACGTGCCCCAAAGAGCGCTGTCTCATATTTAGTGAGAGCTATAACGTTACGCGACGTTAAAAGATCGCGCTTTTATTGAACCAATCGGTTAGATCTACATAACCCTTTCAGCAAAAGAGTCACAAAATTATGGCGAAATAATCGGTTATACATAGGATATATCTGCTTTAATCTTTTATCCGAATCATCCAATGAAGGAGGATACGTTTCTTGTCTTATCTAAACGGTGCATCCTACAGCTTCGACCTTAAAGAAAATAGGAAGAATTAATACCTAAGATATGGCCACTGGATAACACAACTGGTTTAATGAAGCTAATTTTTCCCCTACTGATATTCAAGTAACAACGCTCGGCGGCTCTTTGAAATGTCGTTACTTTCTAGTTAATCCCACAACATCTGGTGTCTTCGCAGTGATCATAGCACACTCACGAATCGAGAATACACCTCTTCTTCAAAAAAGTGCATTCTCTTGTTAGCAAATATTTGTATTTGCTAAAGAAGACCCACCTTTCGCGTATAGCATTACGCTCATGCTACCTTCTTCACTGATTTGCGGAAATGGGGGGATTTTGTACGCTTTTCTATTACTTTCTCTTTTTTGTTTTTCTCATTTAAAGACGAAAAGTTCTTCCCCTGCGGCTGCTCGTCATCATCTTTACAGCTTAAAAATTGCTTTCGGCGCTTAAATTTTCTAGAATGGGACCCATCGTTCCTTTCTTTTTCTCTACCTTCGAGCATAAACGGGCTTTCTGGAAATTCTGCAAATTGTGCAGGAATGTCCTCGCGCACTAACTTCATACCAATCAAACGTTCTACAGCACGCAATCTTACCCGCTCTACTTCTTCATCAAAAAACGTGATAGCGTCACCGGATTTCCCATTACGTCCTGTGCGACCGATACGATGCACATAGCTCTCAGCTTCATCTGGCAAATCGTAATTAATGACGTGACTTATTTGAGGTATATCAATACCACGCGCCGCAATGTCGGTTGCCACGAGGATTCGCACCGACCCTTCACGGAAGGCTTTTAACGCGCATTGCCTAGCACCTTGTGATTTATTTCCATGTATCGTCGCGACAGAATACCCCATCTTTTTTAATTTACGTGTAACAGAATCAGCGCCATGTTTTGTCCGGGTAAAAACAATAACTGAAGTGAAACTCGGGTTTGTCAAGAGTTGACCCAAAACATTTTTTTTCTCTCTCGTGGGAACATAATACAGTTTCTGGGTAATTTCAGTGGCAGGGATACCCTGAGAGCTAACCTCTATTTTTACAGGATCACTGAGTAGACTTCTTGCAAACAGTGCAACTGCTTTCGGCATTGTCGCAGAAAAAAGCGCTGTCTGACGCTCCTCATGAAGAGATTTTACGATCCGCTGTACGTCGTTGACAAATCCCATATCCAACATCCGATCAGCTTCATCCAAAACCAAAAAGCGAGATTGGGAAAGATCAACACACTTTTCGTGGACAAGGTCTATCAAGCGTCCTGGCGTTGCTATCAAAATATCTACGCCCGCTTTCATGCGCTTAATTTGTTGAAGACGCGACACTCCTCCAAAAACAAGACAAGTTGAAAGATGCGTTTCTTTTGTAACAGAACGAATCGTTTCATTGATTTGAGCAGCCAGTTCGCGTGTAGGGACCAAAATTAAAACTCGAGCAGTTCGAGGAGAGCGCTTATTGCCTAAAGTCAAAATTTTACTCAAAATAGGTAAGCTAAAAGCCAAAGTTTTCCCGGAGCCTGTTTGTGCAATGCCCAAAATATCGCGCCCACTCAGCATCATTGGAATAGCTTGCTCCTGAATAGGCTTGGGTTCGCAAATACCAGAAATTAGCAAATTTTTGATCAAAAGTTCAGGCAAGCCCAATTTTATGAAAATATTGTCTTTATTTACACTCAAAATAAACTTTCTCCTCAGTTCAACAATAACTAAATGAGCGACGAGAAAAACTCCGCCGCCCAACAATCAGGATGATAAAGACTCGGCAATTTAGATTTGTGAAGCAGCACTTAAAACAGTGTTTCGAAACACCACAACAAAGAAACCTACAACAGAGGAAAAGGCGAACACCCCCTACCCTACGAAGAACCAACGACCTCGCTCAAACACCTTTGTTCGCACTATCATCGGGTTGAGACAAAAAAGCAAGCACTTCGAAAAAAATATTCACCGCAAATAAAGAAAGCAACACTTGAGCGGTCTATTTCTTTATTATTGTTTCCTTAGGCAAGTGCACCTTACTAAAATCAGGATAGATTTCAAGAAAAACCGGATTTTGCAAAGTTTTCTGACCCCCATAGATCAAATACCACTGCTTTTTATCAAAAATCGCTAAAGTTTTGTATTGGATGATAAGATCCTTTGTCTCAAGCGTAGTAGGGATCAAAGCGTAAAAAGTGCCATTGCCAGTTTCCAGATAATCTATGTTTTTTTCGTCTAAATGATATGCGCCGGCAGGTAAATTCCCAAACTGAGCGCGCAGCCGCTTAAGTAAACCATGACGCAAATTATCTTCTGTCGTATTCAACCGGCGGGCCATTTCTTTATAAATCCTACCAGGCATATAAGTAGAAATAATCTCAAAGTTTTTATTTTTTATAGCCTCATTCGCGCCAACGACTAAACTTGATAATTCAGACCTTTGCACTTTTGTTAGACTGGATGCGGAACTTTGTTTATTAAGATTAAAAAACAAAAATAAACACAGAACAAAATAAAAAACAGACTTCATTTTTACACTCTTGTTTCAATAGAAATTCAAATTTTTCACACGACAAAATCAAATAACACCTGATCATCGGTGATATCACGATAATGCCAACCTAATTTCTGGAATCTTTGTTTTAAAAGAGAAAAATTATCACACCCTTTTGTTTCGATTGCAACTAACACAGAACCAAAATCCCTAGCCGATTTTTTGAGATATTCAAAGCGTACTATATCGTCACCTGGAGATAATTGGGAAAGAAAATCACGCAATGCACCGGGATGTTGTGGAAAACTAAAAATAAAATACTTCCTCAGTCCCTGAAAACGCAGAGAACGCTCTTTCACGTCTTGTAAGCGCTCAAAATCGAAATTACCACCTGAGATAATGAGGAGAATTTTTTTACCTTTCAATTGATGAAAAGGAATACTGTTCAGAGCATCTATCGGCAAAGCACCTGCTGGTTCAAGAACCATACCTTCAAGATTGAGCATTTCAATCATCGTAGAACAAATTCGATTTTCAGGAACTGTAATAACAGAATCTGGGGGGAATTCTTTCAAAATTTCATAATTTAACGCGCCAATTTCAGCCACAGCAGCACCATCCACGAATGTATCAATATTGTTAAGCTTGACACGTTTTTCATTTTTAAGACAAGCGGATAAACTCGCAGCCCCCTGAGGCTCGACAAAACGAAGTTTTGTTTTCCAACCATATTCGCGTAAAAATTTACTGACGCCACTAGCAAGACCGCCTCCACCTACAGGAATGATTATAAAGTCTGGCTCATTTTCCCTATTTAACTCCTTCCACTGTAAAACGGCCTCGCATAAAACGGTTGCCTGGCCTGTAATAATGCGCACATCATCAAAAGGCGGTACCATCACGCCGCCGCTGCTAGCGACAAAAGACTGAGCAGAAGCATAACATTGATCAAATGTATTGCCAACCAAACGAATATCAACAAAGCCTCCGCCAAAAACACGTGTTTTATCAATTTTCTGCTGTGGAGTTGTCACAGGCATAAAAACCACGCCCTTACGCTTAAAATGGCGACAAACAAAGGAAACACCTTGCGCGTGATTCCCTGCTGACGCGCAAACGAGGACAGCATTTCTCGGTATCTGATCGAGTACGCTCGAAATAAAATTGAAAGCACCACGAATTTTATACGACCGCACCGGCGTTAAATCTTCACGTTTCAAATAAATCCCTGCGCCATACTTCTGACTAAGGAAACTATTTCTTTGAAGCGGTGTTTCGGCAAACACACCACGCAGAGCCGCCGTAGCTTCAGCTACGTCTTGGATGAACATATTCATTTACACCGATCATTTCGCACTCCATTAATGCTGCACACACTCTTCTTGGTGATAAAACCACACATTGTCAGCCAAAAAATTGTAGTTTAAGAGTAACCTATTATTAATTCTTGATTCAATAAAAAATATAGCTTATGAAGGTGCTTTTATCGCGGGCGTGATGAAATTGGTAAACATAGCAGACTTAAAATCTGCCGGCCTGAGGCCTTGCGGGTTCAAGTCCCGCCGTCCGCACCATGAATATGACGTCTTTCTTTTATTTTTCAGATAGTTTTTAAAAAACCCTTAGAATGGGAAACCACCTTTGGTTACAATATTGCGGTGCTTTCAGACGATATCGTGGTGACAAGATATTATTGCTAGTTTAGATATTTGATTCCAGGTAAAAAACTATTAGCTTTGCAGCTTTTCTCTCACCTTGTGGAGAGTATCATTGGGCTCCGCCTTAGGATATTTGAGCGTACAGTGACCTAATTTTTCTACATCATTATAAGTGATTAGCAAGAGCACGCTAACATACTGAGAAGCAACATTCTTTAAATCTTAGGATCCTCAACCACATAAAACAATGTGTACAACCCCTTCCCTTTCTTAAAATACAGAGGTTCTATGCAAAGAAGACCTTTTCGCCCGCGCAGGTCCCACAACGCTTCAAAAATTTCTCTACATCTAACTCAGTTAGATGTATCCTGTTTCCTCTGCTCGCTTACGCAATTTCTTTACTTAATTGCTTTATAGACTCTTTGTTAAATCGGCAGTCTATTTCATAGCATCCACTCTGATTTCTTCTGCCAATAACCGGCATTTTCAATAAATCCTGACCTATTTATGCTATTTTAAAAGAGCACAGAAGACCCACGACTAAATACATCAACATCTTGTTCAGAAATAAGCCTCTTTTGTTCACACCATTTTTCTAAGGTGATTGGTGTCGTAATAATTGTTTCTATTAATTATTATGTTTTATGTAAAATGCGATGCTAAAAACTCCAAATAAATGGAATCAATATCGTTTATTTAGATGTCTTGAATGTCATTATTTAAAAGAAGTTCTCAAGCAAGACCCATACCCACCAGAAAATGGCTCTCCATAAGGACAACCATTTAAGCTGTTTCGTTAAAATAGTTTCTTCATCTTTCCGTAGTAAAAAACCTTCTCGCCCGGACATCTTAATGATGAACAAACACGGAACAACACGGCGCGCGCGCCTAGCGTAAAAACAGAGTCAAATTATGATTTTTTTTACATTATTTTGAACAGAAAATTATGGAATAATTTAATTGTTCTGCACTGCGTTTTTTTTCGTGCACTTTCTTCAACGAATGCATTAATTATTTCTAGTAATGACGGTTCTAAAGTTTTCATATCCGAAACAAATTGCGCATAATTAATAAATGTTGCAAGTACAGAGTGCTCATTTGAATTCACCTGTTTTCTAATGCAAACAGTACAACGCAGTTTTTAATTATTTAAAAACTACTTCTTCAAATACGTAA
The DNA here is from genome assembly GCF_037070845.1 of Bartonella numerosa. Classification (NCBI taxonomy): domain Bacteria; kingdom Pseudomonadati; phylum Pseudomonadota; class Alphaproteobacteria; order Hyphomicrobiales; family Bartonellaceae; genus Bartonella; species Bartonella numerosa. The sequence goes on along the minus strand of NZ_JAYMZI010000002.1, from coordinate 183,099 downwards.
GGTCTTGTCTAATGCCTCTACTATACCAGAAACATGAATAACAATCCCAAATATGGTGGGAAGCATCCGCTTCACAAACGATGCATTATTTTCGCATCCTGATATGCACTTACTACCTCATAAAACAATTGCTTTTCTTCTTCAGTGGACTCTTTATTTTTTTTATTTAGTATTCTAACCATGCTTCCATCAAAACTCTTACCCGATTATTATGTTTTAAAATATCTTTCGCCAGATTAGAGCTAATAGAAGGGACATCCCTCTCCTCCAGGTAAATTGACATCCAACCAACGCAAGACAAACGTTCATTTGTTGCGCACTACTTATCAAGCTCAACACGCACACTAGCATCGCTTTTTCTGTTAATTTCATTTTCTATCTCAATTCTTGTTGTGGCAGCTGCTAAGGTTTTTTTCGTCTTTTTTCGTTGCTCAGCACTTTTTCCAAAGAAAAACGCCTTCGCTAAGGCCATAAAAAAGCAGCAAAAGCCGCCATGATCGGCAAAAATCCTTCTTCACAGATCAAATCGTAAATGCTGCTCACGGAAACGTTTTCATACAAATACAATACTAACACATGCGACCACCACCGTAATAGCAGAAAAAGACCATGAGCCGGGCCTTTTCCTGTCAATAAGCACTCAAAATCTGAAAACGCACCAATGACCGGTGCAAAAACCTCTGCTTTGAAAGCTCCTGTTGGCTCTTTTTTTCAACAGCCTGATAGTTTAACCAAACGTACGAGCTCTGGCCCATAAACCAACTCCGCTTTTCGACCAACTGACAAGCCCTTGGAAACGATTTCCACCAGCCTTAGTCTACTTCTGTAATTCGGTCAGTACAGATTCATAATCGCCTGTATTAAGCTTTCTGAGCAACATCGAATTGCAAAATGCGGTCGTCCTTACGTTGTAATAAAAAGATATAAGCGCACGGGTTAAACTAACTTAAGACAGATTCTTCAACAGCATTTTCAAATAGCTTTAGTCCTCGAAGAGGAATATCTTTTGTCTCCTTTTCAGCAATACTCATCCCTTGCCAAAGGTTCTCCGGCAGCGCTGACATAACCATACCAAATTGTCCATGCACCAATGGCATCTCGACAGCCATTTAAACGCAGACCTTCCCGCTGCTTGATTAATACAAGCTTTCCCTTAGACATTTTCTGCATATTTTCTTTCCTCCATAAAAAAGCCCCGCACAAGCAGAGCTAAATCGTGTTTCAAATTAATTTCCCCCCGCATATGATGACGAAAGGATGTAAAGTCTGTTATTAAATCACAGCGTAATCCACAAACCGCACAAAGCATCGATACTGTTGTTCGTTGCACACCCCCATGAATCTCTTCCCTCAAGCATTCCAAGCCTTTTTCCGCAATCTTTGTTGACGGCAGGACTCTTTCGTTCCAAATATCATGTAAACTACGAAATGCACATTAGTTTGGTGGTTTCTACTTTCATAATCACCCCTTTTGATGAAATATTTGATGACAAAGTTAATGACACGATTCGTCAGTTATTGGATTTTTCTCTTTGAAAAAAGAAACAGCCAATCTTCCCAAGAAAACCAAGCTCTCCAACAAAGTTTAAGGCTCGCATTTTGCCGAATTTTCAGGGATATTTTTTGAATTTTGGACACAACAAAATTAGCACAGTAGTGTCATTAAATACGATTTTTTAAACCATCTAAAATAAAGGCTAAGCATATTTTATCTTGGTCTTTATAGATGTTTTTCATATCCGATAGCTAAAACTAATACCATAAGCTCTTTATCATAAAGTTATAAAGATTGCATAGTCCTATAATTTCCTAAGAAGTACCTTCACAAATTCGATAATTTCCCTCTTAAGGGTTTTACAAGATAAACAATTCCTCTCCCTGAAGCATAAAAACAGCGTTTGTAGCGATAAAAACAAAGGCCCCACCAGAAAGATGGAACCTTTTTTAAAATTTAACTCTATAAAAACTAAAATTTATAGGCTACACCAACACGAAAATCATTAGTCTTATAATCGAGCTCAACTACATCTTTAAACTTCTTTTTTCTGAAGTCCGAATAACGATATTCTGCTTGTAAAACAACGTGATCCGTCAAAGCAAAATCAACACCGCCGCCCAGAGTATAGCCAATCATTGTTTTTGTATCTTCTATCTCACTATTCAGTGGATCTGGACCTGTAATCGATACTGATAAAACGTCTTGGAAACTCCCATAAGCAATACCACCAGAAACATAAGGCATAATATAACCAAAAGGATAACCAACACGCACCCGCGTAGCACCAGTCCATTTTTGCTTTAAAGTATGATTAAAAGTTATACGACTCTCACCAACTCTTCTGTAATATCCCACAGCAGACTGGGAATCTCTACTCCCCTCGCCTATCATTGACTTTTTAATGATATCTCTTGCTATATCATCGAGTTTTTCACTCTCCTCGCCATTTTCAGCTTCGCTTGGACCCGCATCTCCTCCGGATTGGTCGGTCATGATGACAGTTTTCCTACCTTTTCTTTCAAGAAAAAGTATATCGGTATCAACCCCCAAAATGAAACCATAGCCAAGGTCAACATTAGCGCCTGCATAAAAACCACCTGAAATACCGGAAAGCTTAGGCAAATACTTCTTCTCAACCGGTTCCCACTTTTTGTTCCGACTATTTTCATCCAGCAGGACGGGGACATCAATATCACGACCAATTGCTGAAAGTTTACTTGAAAAGCCGTTAATTTGTCCTCCAAAATAAAAACCTTCCCAAGAAAAAGTAGGAGCGTCAATGATTGACGAGATAATCTGTTCGGACTTATTGGGAATCAGCATATCTGATGCCTGTGCTACAGAAACTGAAACGATAGTGAAGGCGGACACTGCTATTAAATATTTTGTATTCATAAAATTATACCTCAATGCTATTGTTTAAACATAGTAAAAATATTACACAAAACACTGCAAATTTTATGCTGCAAAATCGCACATATAATTCATGATATATAAAAATTTAATATTAGCAAACAATTTTTGACAACTCATAAGAAATCATTCATAAAAAATACTTCATACAATGGTAATTTTTTTAAATAATTTGTTACTTTATTTCAAATAATGATGCTAAATTTTCTTTTTTATAGTACAATAGATCTAAACAACATTCTACACTAATAAGTTTTATTGCAATTGAGGATATCAACAAAATAATAAAATTATTTTTATATAAAATCACTCATACTATGTCGAAACACAACTCAATAATATTACATAAATTAATAAAATATGTATGCCATTATGTAACAATATATAGCAATAAAACCGCTCTACAACTTGTACACAGAATTTATTGAAAAATTTAAATATAGAAATCTCGACATAGATGGATAAGAAATCAAAATTTTTGGCTGAAAACCGCCCACCCCCCCGAAGGAACAACTCGTATTCAGCATACGAGAAAATTCCAAAAACTAACCCTCATAGCTCACTACAAACTCCGGGATTGGTAACAGATACCCCTCCTGCTGTAAAAGAAACGTTTATAACGTAAAAAAACAAAGGTCCCACTCCAAGTGGGACCTTTTGGCGATTCGATTATGTGAGAGCTAAAATTTGTAAGCTAGACCAACGCGAAAGTCATTCGTTTTGTAATCAATATCGATGATGTCATGAAACTTCTTTTTTCCAAAATCCGAGTAACGATACTCTGCACGCAAGACGGCATTGCTCGTTACCGCAAAATCAACACCAACACCTAAAGTGTAACCTACCATCGTCTTTGTCTCATCTAATTTGATATCCAGAGCGTCTCCATCCGCAATGCCTAAAAGCGCTCCAGAAAAAGTGTCCTGAAAATGCCCATAAGTAATACCTCCGGCGAGATAAGGCATAATACAACCAGTGGAATGAGCAATACGCGCCCGCGTCGCACCGGACCATTTTTGCTTTAGAGTGTGACCAAAAGCTACACGATCGCTCTCATCCACTAATGCAACGGTTTTTGTCCCTTTTCGTTCGGATAAAAGTATATCGGTATCAACCCCAAAGATAAAATTCATACCAAGATCAACATTGACACCCGCATAAATTCCGCCTATGAAACCGGATAGGTTAGGAAGGTATTTTTCCTCGACTGGGGTCCAGTCTGAGCGCCGGTTGTCTTCGTTGAGCGGCAGGGGAGCGCCAAGGTTGCGTCCGGTAGCGGAAACTTTACCAGAAAGCCTTCCAAGCTGTGCTCCTAAATAAAAACCTGTCCAAGAGAAGGAGGTGGTGGTGACGACTGGTGGAACAATCTGCTCCGGTTGACTGGGGGTTTTTATGTCTGCTGCCTGCGCAGGAAATGCTGGTATGAGAGCAGAAATAAGTGCTGTAATCAGATGCTTTGTATTCATAAAATTATACCTCTATGCTAGTGCTCTTAAAATTATGGAAAATACACAAAACACGGAAAAATTGCGCGCGTACTCCCCTGGCGTATACGAAGATACATTGGAGTCCGATATTTCAAATAATTTTTGTCATTTCTAGGATAAAAGCGACTAAAATTTATCAAAAAATTTGAAACTAGGTCCATCAATAGGAGCCATCGTGTCCTCTTTTCAAAACACCATGTCATCGAGCGTTTTTATTTAATTTATTGTGAGGCAATGGGGTAAAATTAATCTGTAATACATTAAAGAGCTTCAAAAAACGCTACGGGCCCCCTTCACACGCCGTCATCTATCAAACATGCCATAAGCGCGTTGCGAAAAATGAAGTAGAATAAAAGCGATATTTTTTAATTTTCAATAAAAATCCTCATAAATGCGTTAGCCTTACAGACGCTATGATATACTCTAACTGAGGCAATAAAACCCATATTAAAGATGCTGAAAATTGAATCGTCTACCAAAAAAGCACCTAACAGCTCTATGAAAAAACACACATTTTCAAATCCAATGAAAAGTAGTGTGCCTATTTATAATTCAACTTCAACGCTAAATTTTGCAAAAAAGCACATAACTCCCCCTCGCCCCCAATACTGTTAATGAGCAAGTACAAAACTGTACACCCCTCGTAAACCTCAGCGCACGACAGAATTATCATACTATTTTATTTAAAAAGTGCCTTGCCATCGCTGATTTCTATATTATCTTCCGCCATTATTGCAAAACGATCTTTATTTGGGAAAGTGATAAAACAACCATTCATGCAAATTATAATGATTTGATTACTGCCTAGAGAAATATTTGAAATCGTACTTCCCTCAACGATTATGAGCGGCTGTACCTTAGAGTCAGTATTTTTCACGGTTGCTGCAGAAGTTGTCGTAGTCAAGATATCCAACAACGTAACCGCAATAAAAGTGTACGCACATTTTAGCATTCCAAAATACCTTCTTCAGCAAAACGTTTATGTAGTACAAAGCGAAGAGCATTAGACACCGTAGAAGTAGAAGTGATATTAGGCACATAAACAGCCAAAGTAAATGAAAATTTCTTACTGTCAAATGCAGTGAAATTTACCTGCGGCGCAGGATTTTTTAGGATTCCCTCCGTAGAAGAAGCGATTTCCAATAAAATCTCAACAACACGCTCCGGAGAGATATTAGATGAAACAGTAACAGGGATATCGACTCTTCCCATTTTACTGCGCCGAGTCCAATTAATTACATTATTGTTGATAAGGCTTGAATTAGGAATAATGACCGTCTTGCGTTGAAATGTTTCAAGCTCAGTCGCGCGCACATTTATACGTTTGACAACACCACCTACTGACCCAGATTCTACGTAATCTCCCAGTTTAAAAGGCCTACCAACCAAAATAATGAGCCCAGATACAAAATTTTGGACAATATTCTGCAAACCAAAACCTATACCAAGCGAAAGCCCGCCGGCAATAAGCGCAAAATTCCTGAGATCCAGGCCTGCTGTTGATAACCCTATCAAAGCAGATACAACCACACCACCATAATTTATGACTGTTTTAATAGAGTTACGGACACCAGAATCAAATTCTCCACGCACCAACACCACGTCATCTATCCAACTGATGAATTTGCGTATGAGGAAAAAGCAAACAGCAAACGCACAAATTCCCGTCGCGATAGAAATTAAAGAAACAGACACATTTCCAATCTGAAAACCAACGATTAGCTGCCACAATATTGCTCTTAAATCAGAATACGAAAGCCCGAATTGCATAAGAAGCGGAAGTGTACAAGACACGATGACGACCAAATTAAGAAAAACGCTTATGACTATCCCTAATTGATCCATGGTTTTGTTTTCTAGATGCAACCGCTGCATCAAAGCGTGGCCGATATTTGTTTTTACAAATTCACCTTTAGATCCGATGGCCTTGGTGCTCTTCAGTCCCAAATACATCAAGACCAAGAATGCACCACCAACAACAATCTGCTGCATAATGAAGTGCGCTAAGCCTATGTAACCCAAAATATCTGTTACGATGAGCAATAACCCCAGCGCAACAACCGGAATGCGTATATAAAATGGCCAAAACAGCAGCTCTTTTTTTTCATCTTGGTACCCATGCCTAAAGCGCAGAGGCACGAATGAGATCGCAAACAACAACATTGCTACGAGAAAAACAGTAATAAAACCCTTAAAAATCGTTAAAAAAGGAGATATGAAGACTACTTGATAAACACTATCAAGAACAGCATCAAATGCTAAAATTACACCTAGGGTAGTAAGCAACATCACCAGCTGACTCGCCGCTGATGGCGCAATCTCCAAAAGACGCATACCCTCCGTCTTCGATGACAAAAGGACAGAAGCTAGGCGATTTATCAGGAAAACTAAGATAATTTGATGTCCGACAGTGTGAAATACCGTTGTCAGCTTTTCTCGCTCCAAGCCGAAACTATGGAACAAGAAAAATGTGAAATAAACGCAAAAAGCGCATACAAGCGAAGGCAAAAGAATTGAAATAAAAGCAATCAGTAGACGCTTTAAATAGGATGTTTCCTTGTTATCCTCAGCAACACGCCGATGCATACGTGCAAGAGCCTTACGAGAAAAGAACGCAAGGCCAAAAGCAGAAACAATTGGAATGAAAACAGAGGAGAACAACTGCAGCGGTTTAAAGTAAAATACGACTTCCCACCAAGAACTAAAGAGCAAAACAAAATCAAATACAGCTTCTTTGTTTTTTTCAACAAACTGTCTGATCATCTCCATCGAAAATTCAGACCTATACGTGAGTGTGCGCTTTAAAAGTTCTCGAGATTGAGAGATAGTGAGTTCTGCTATCTTATTTGTAGACAGAAATATTTCCTCAAAACGCAGAACTACGCTATTAATCTTAGCTTTTTGGCTCAGCAGGCTATTACGCTTTTCGATCTGAATCTTCGAGTTTTTTGAGTCATCACCAAGCTCTTCCAACTGTACGAGAAGTGAGTTGATATCATTGAGGGGAGCTCGTAGAACAAATGCTCCCTCTATAGCGCGCTTACTAATACCTCTTGCCCGTGACCGAAGATCTGCCAAAGCAGCCTCATCTTCCGATTTACTCTCGAAGTCTTTTTTTAAAACTTCCTTATCGTGCTCAAGAACCTTAATTACGGAATATTGCTTCTGAATAATTTCATTAATCGAATGTGCAGTAGTTGATTGTCTAACAGGCACATCCTGCGGAACAGAAGTCTCCGCTTTGCAAGAAAAAAACGCGACGATAATTAAAAAAGTAAAGAAAGGAACACGTAACTTTTTTCCAAAAAATGAATGCATACTCACCCTTAAATATAAATGCGACAGTTCACTCTCCTAAATATGCCATGAAGAAAATATTTTCAACTTTTGCGAGTAATATTTAAAAGCTCTCTTTTATACAATAATGTCGATAAAAATGAAATGAAATCTATGAGACGGGAAGGACAATTTAGCATATTTTTTTCGCCTCATATCGCAGAGAAGTTTTTCTCCGGTTTATTATTGGACTTATCTAGACTTCTTTTTGAAATTTTAGCACATTGTTTGGCAAGTGATACAAAAAACGAAACTGTTTGATAAAACAATCGCGGGCAGAAATATTGCATTTGACTCCAAAATTGAACACAGCCAACTAAACTAATAAAATATTATAACAGCTAAGTGTTACAATATTTGTGAGAAACCCCACTCACCGGTTTCATACGGAATATATTCTGCTTATCAGTGGTAATTCAAACGCAATACCTTTTAATTAAGCTTGCTCACCCTACAATTTTTGAACTATAAGACTATTATTCCATGTTGTTTTCACCTTTAACTTCAACGATTATTAAATTGCATATTAGCGGAATATATCATGCGTACACCTGGTTGGCTGACCGCCCTTTGTTGTTTCATTCTCTTAGGCAGCATATACATTGCCTTACCCAATTTATTTTCGCAAAAGCGAGTTCAAACTTCGAGTTTTTTACCAGACACTCGTGTGACGCTCGGACTTGATCTTCAAGGAGGGTCTTCTCTTTTACTTGAGATAGATACTGAAGCCCTAAAGCGCGATCAATTACGCACCGTTTTGAGCAACGTACGCAATACACTACGTGAAAAACGAATACACACGTCTAGCATTCGTATCATAGAAGACAGTGTAGTTGCCGTTATTTCTGACCCGGCACAAAATGAAAAAGCTATCTCTGCTTTAAAAACTCTGATAGCCCCCGTATACGCTGGTTTTGGCACGGCGACCAACAATATTATCATCAGCACACAAAATGAAGCTGTTCACGTATCGCTAACTGAATCCAGCATAAAAGATCGCATCAACAATGCTGTTGAACAGAGCCTAGAAATCATTCGTCGTAGAATAGACCAAGTTGGTGTCGCAGAACCGGCTATCCAAAAGGTAGGGGATAATCGTATCATGGTTCAATTGCCTGGTTTGCAAGACCCAAGGCAGTTGCGCAACCTTTTAGGAACCACTGCTAAGATGACCTTCCATCTCGTTCCCCCCAATGTAGATATAAGAAACCCGCCCGCGGGTGTTTCAATCCTTCCCGGATACACTGATGAAGGACAACTTTATGCAATTTACGACCAAATTGCTCTAGATGGAAATGTTCTTAAGGATGCTCGCGCAGGTTTCGATCCGCAAATTCCTGGACGTCCTATTATATCATTTACTATGAACTCTGCTGGTTCAAAGATATTTGCTGATATAACACGGAAAAATATTAATCGCCCCTTTGCAATCGTTCTTGATAACAAAGTTTTGACGGCTCCTGTTATCAATAGCATCATCCCAAATGGTCAAGGCCAGATCACGGGAAGCTTCGATTCTCAGGAAGCATCCACTTTAGCTGCCCTCCTGCGAGCTGGTGCCTTACCTGTGCCGCTAACCGTAATTGAGGAAAGAACCGTGGGTCCAAACCTTGGGGCGGATGCCATCCAGATGGGACTTTACACGGGGATTACGGGATTTGTTCTTGTCGCAGTTTTTATTTTTCTTCTATACGGCGCGTGGGGAATTATTGCGAATATAGCATTAGTGCTGCACACCATCTTGACATTTGCTGCATTGAGTCTTCTGGGTGCTACACTCACATTACCCGGTATAGCTGGTATTATTTTGGGTATCGGCATTTCAGTTGATGCCAATATTTTAATTAATGAGCGTATCCGTGAAGAAAGTAGAAAAGGTATGAGTGCTTTTGCTGCCTTAGATCATGGATTTAAGCAAGCCTTTTCAACCATTATGGATGCAAATGTTACTGCAATTATTGCAACCATTTTACTTTTCTGGTTTGGCACTGGTCCCGTGCGTGGTTTTGCTGTAACAATGCTGCTTGGTGTCATCATCTCCATGTTTACCAATATCACTATCGTGCGTATAATTATGACTTGGGTGATCCGCAAATGGAAAATAAAAACTTTACATTTTCATTCTGTTTTCAACGTTTTTTCAAAAAATACAGCCTTCCAATTTATGAAGTCGCGATTTATCGGTATTGGTGTATCAATTGTTTTGTCATTTGCTTCGGTTTTTTTGTTTTTTAAACCTGGATTAAACTTTGGAATTGATTTCATTGGCGGTAGCCAAATGATTATCACCACCAAGACGCCGACAAATTTAGCAGTCTTACGTTCAAAGCTTTCTACGCTCGATGTCGGTGAAGTTACATTACAAAATATCGATAATGTAAACACAACTTTAATCCGGGTTCAAAGACAAAATGGCGGCGAATTACAACAAACAGACGCAATTGAGAAAGTTAAAACAGCTATACAAGATATCTACCCGGATGCTGCATTTGACCAAATAGAAGTCGTTGGTCCTAAAGTTTCAGGTGAGCTCGCTCTAACTGCATTTACTGCTGTTATTTTAGCAGCAATCGCTATGTCGCTTTACATATGGTTGCGCTTTGAATGGTTCTTTGCGGTAGGAGCAATTGTTACACTTATCCTAGATACTACAAAAATGGTTGGTTTTTTTGCTTTGTTTAAACTCGATTTTAATTTGACTGCTATTGCTGCTCTTTTAACAATCGTCGGGTATTCTATTAATGACAAGGTTGTTGTCTATGATCGGATGCGCGAAAATATGCGGCTCTACAAGAAAATGCCACTACGTCAGTTGATAGATACCTCAATTAATCAAGTTCTTGTTCGTTGCCTTTTTACTTCAGCCACTACGGTTTTGGCCATGCTGCCCATGGCAGTATGGGGCGGAAGCGCTGTTCATAATTTTGCATTTCCTATGGTTGTTGGGATTGTTGTCGCAACGTCGTCCTCTATTTTCATCGCAGCCCCTATTTTACTGCTGCTCAAAAGTTGGTGGAATGAACGAAATCACCGTATAAACGTTAAATAAAAATGAAAATATCGCATTAGTTCGCGTGGCGGTATATCATTACTTAACTTGTCATACGGGCTTTCATTCATTCAGACTAATTTATTTTTGAAGAGAGAGTCTCGCACAACATGCTCCATGATACGCCACTTATTACAACGATCGTCGCGGGTTTGTGCTTGGCATTTTTTCTGGGGATGATTTCTAACCGTTTGCGTATCCCACCGCTCATCGGATATTTGTTGGCTGGTGTTATTGTGGGACCCAACACAGGCGGATTTAAAATAGATTCTGCTATCATTAATCAACTAGCCGAAATTGGTGTAATTCTGCTGATGTTTGGTGTTGGATTAAATTTTTCAATCAGAGATCTTTCATCGGTCAAAGCTATTGTCATCCCTGCAGCCATTGCGCAAATGGCATTTTCTACTTTTCTTGGCTTTCTCCTCGGCCTGATCATGGGATGGGGGGCCAGCGCCAGCTTAATCTTTGGTTTTGCATTATCGACAGCAAGTACTGTCATTTTACTGCGTACCCTACAAGAGCGCCACCTCATTGAAACAGAAAAAGGACGCATCGCTGTTGGTTGGTTGATTATCGAAGATCTCGCTATGATTTTTATACTTGTCCTCATACCACCATTAGCAAATATCTTCGGCGATGCAAAAAAAGAAGCAGTTGACCCTCTCGTTCAATGGTTAGATCTGAATATCGAGGGGGTTTTTGCACTCACTATTCTAAAAATTGTTATATTTATTGCTCTCATGCTTATCATCGGGCGACGCGTTATCCCGTGGTTATTAAAAATAAGTGCACAATCAGGATCACGCGAATTATTCCGTCTCAGTGTTTTTGCTATTGCACTGGGAGCAGCTTTCGGAGCAGCCCATTTGTTTGGTGTTTCTCTTTCTCTTGGTGCGTTTTTCGCCGGTCTGATTATGAGTGAATCAGAATTAAGTCACAGCGCAGCAGAGGAATCCCTACCCCTAAGAGATGCATTCTCTGTCCTCTTTTTTGTTTCTGTGGGGATGCTATTTGAGCCAGGAAAAATGTTAACCAATTTTTTTCCTCTCTTAGCAACACTGTTAATTATTGCAATAGGCAAATCCCTTGCCACTTTTTTCATCGTTAAAGCTTTTCGCTATTCTAACGGAACAGCGTTAACCCTTTCGGCCGGCTTTGCTCAAATCGGAGAATTCTCTTTTATCCTTGCAGGGATAAGTTCAAGCTTCGGACTACTTAATAACAACGCCCATGAATTAATCCTAGGAGGTGCACTTCTCTCTATTTTTCTCAACCCCCTCATTTTTATCGTCTGTGACAAACTTCAAAAACGTCTAGAGACACTTGATGATATTAACATAAAAGATATTGAACAAGAATTTTTACAAACAACCTCAAAAACAAATCATATCGTGGTTATTGGTTATGGCTATATTGGTCGATGTGTTGCGTTATCTTTAATGGAGAGGGGTGAACCTGTAGTGGTGATAGAAGAATCGAAAAGCCTTTCTGATAAAGCAATCGTGGATGGAGTTGAAACAATCTTTGGCAACATCATTACAAGAGAGGTAATAGACGCGGCCAATGTGCGTAACGCACGAAAAATAATCATCACGATGTACAATAATACCGAAGTGGGACGATGCATAATCAATATATGTAGTATCAAAAAAGATGCCCCAATCATTACCCATGCATTATCTGATTTGGAAACAGCTTATTTCATTGATTTAGGAACAGATATTGTTGTAGTGAAAGACGATGAAGAAATCGCTAATGGTATTATTGAACATATAACAGGACAGAAATCTACGTTTAATAAAAACAATAATGAATTCAATTTGTAAAAAATGTAGACGAGGATGAAAGTGGATAAAAAAGCATGAAAATAAGGAATTTTATATGGCCATTTATTGGTATCTTAGCAATGCTGGTATCTGTCCGCATTCTCTATCTGAAGTTGTCTGCTATTTCTTTCAGCGATGTATTAGCGCGCTTGAACGGTTTAAGTGCACAGCACTGGCTGTTAGCTTTTTTGTGTTCTCTCTTGGCTTATGCAGCCCTTGCTGGATATGATCGAATTGCTTTGCAACATCTTGGTCATAAAATTTCTTGGATTTTTATCGCCATATGCTCATTCACCACCTACGCGCTCTCGCACAACATTGGTGCTTCAGTTTTTTCTGGCGCAGTTGTACGCTACCGCGCCTATAAAATGAAAGGGTTAGATGGGGCGGAAATTGCAATACTCGTGGGATTTTGCTCTTTTACCTTCATAATAGGCACAGTTTTACTTTCTGGTATCGTTTTGCTTCTGCAACCTCAAATTATAACCATCATTTATAGCGACCTTCCTGAATGGCTTGGGACTATGGTCGGTGCAATCTTGCTTAGCTGTGTAGCACTCTACAGTTTCGGGAGCTGGCTTCAGTTAAAGCCTCTACGCCTGGGTAAAAAAATTCAGCTTTCTTATCCGCGGCTGAAAATAGTTGTTCAACAACTGCTGATCAGCCCCTTAGAAATCTTAGGAGCAGCGGGGATTATATATTCTGTACTTCCAAACGACGTGGATGTTTCTTTTATTTCTGTGCTCGGCGTTTTTCTTGCATCTTTCACTGCAACCCTCCTCTCTAATGCTCCAGCAGGAGGAATTGGCGTTCTTGAAGCTTTGTTTGTAACAGGCATGCCCAATTTAGACCCGGCCGATGTCATAGTAGCACTTATAGTATTCAGGATGCTTTATTTAATTATACCATTTATTATCTCATTATTTGTTGTGGTAATTTTTGAAATTCGTCAATATTGGAAACGAACACAACAAACACCGCTTGAATAAAAAAGAGGAATACGCTGTCTTTCGCCGGTGTTGTATGGAGGATGATGTCGGTGTTGTGGTGAGGTTTTACTTCATGTGAAGGATAGTATAAAAATGCTGATATCGTAATTTTCGTAATTCAGTGAGTTTTTTCCTGTGCAAATCCGTTGGGTTACAATACCAGAGAAATATGCGGCGCTTTGTTTTTTTTGATAAATTTTTCTGTTGGCTTAGCCGAAAGATTGTATAAGAAATAAAGAAAATTTTTAAAGAGCCAATGCTGCTAGCCTGCATACAAAACGTAAATCACAGTCATTATTTCCAGAGCCGGTGGCTCATTTATAAAACAACCACGTGCCGTCTTTTTTTTCTGAAGCTTCAGAACAAATCGACTACAAAAGTTTCTTCTCTTGATTATAACTCATTTTACGTGCTTAATCCACAAACTAGCAACGCAACTGGAAAGATGCTTTCGTAAACCTCATCTGTATACAACAGGACAGCGATTTCTCTTCCTTACTTAACCAAGCTGGTTTGCATTTTCCCGTTAGGTGAGTCGAGAAATCAGGATTTTAGATATATTCCTGCGATCCATTTCAACGACTTTAAAACGCAACCCATCAGCTTCAAAACTTTCACCTTCATTTGGCAAATAGCCAAAACGCCAAAGCATGAATCCAGCTAGGGTGGTATAACGATCTGCTTCGTCGACAAGGTTACGCTCAAGGAAGCCACTTAAACGACGAATATCAGCGTATCCTTCAACGAGAAAGCTTCCATCTTCAAGCTGTTCTGCTACTACGAGTTCCTCATCATCATCAGGAAAATCACCTGCGATAGCCTCAAGAATATCCGTTGGTGTTGCAATACCCTCAAAAGACCCATGCTCATCAACAATAATCGCAAGTTGAATCGAAGAACGTCGTAATTGCTCCATCAACCGTAAAACGCTCGTATTTTCATGAACCACGAGCGGTTCACGCATAGCCTTTTTCCAATTGATCTTTTTTCCCTCGGCCAAATTCAAAAGAAGATCTTTGGTCAAAGCAACGCCGACAAATTCATCCACTTTATCACGAGCGAGGATCAAGCGACTATGTTTAACTTGTTGTAATTCTTCACGCATTTCATCTTCGTCACCATTTAAATCCAACCATTCAATCTCATTACGCGGTGACATAATGGATCGAACAGGCCGATCCGCTAGATCAAGGACACCACGAATCATCTCTTTTTCTTCCGGACGAAAAATCTCCGAAGCAGCAGCTTGTTCGGCGATCACATCTACGGTTTCACTGAGATTTCTGTCTTTTTTTCCTCCTCCCAAAAGCTTCAAAACAGCATCAGCCGTTCGACTGCGCAAATCATTTGTTGTAATCATTTTTTCACGATTATGACGCCCAATTTGATTAAAAGCCTCAATGAGAACAGAAAAACCGATAGCCGCGTACAAATATCCCTTCGGGATGTGAAAGCCAAACCCCTCAACAATCAGGGTGAAGCCGATCATCATCAAGAAACCAAGACAAAGAATCACAATGGTAGGATGACGATTGACAAAACGCATAAGTGCGCCGGACCCATACATCATCACACCCATAGCAACAACCACCGCTATATACATGACCGCCGCCTGCTCTTTGGCAATCATACCCGTTGCAGTAATGATACTATCGAGGGAAAATACCGCATCCAATACAACAATTTGAATGATTACCTGCCAAAAAACAGCGTAAGTAAGGCCTGTTTCTCTTTCGTGCGCTGCACCTTCCAACCTTTCGTGTAACTCTAATGTTCCTTTTGCCAACAAAAAAGCCCCACCACCAATCAAGATGAAGCTATGCCAACTAAACATAAAGGATGAGATAGAGAGAATTGTCGTATCAAGACTCATTACCCACCCGATAACTGTGAGAAGGAAAAGCCGCATGACCAGTGCCAAAGACAGACCCACCAGCCGCGCGCGATCGCGCAAATGCGACGGTAATTTCTCGGCTAAAATTGCAATAAAGACAAGGTTGTCTATTCCCAAAATAATTTCTAGAAAAATCAACGTAACCAAGCCAAACCACGCATGGGGATCAATGATCCACTCCATCAAAGCCCACCCTTTAAAAACTTAAATGCGTGTAATCGATAAAATAAATTCATGGACCTTCACTCTCAGAATTTATAGCAACGCTAAACGCAAACAGACCACATCCAAAAGCGAAAAGCAGCGCGACATCACCTGACCGCACGTGATCACTACTAATGGCTGGGAAGCAGAACAATGAACCGTGCCCCCCGAACTTACAAGAAGGCCTTTCTGAATTTTGCTCGGGCATTACGCTCGATAATCCTCCAACTATAATCCCTCTTCAATGACCGGAATGTCCATTTATAGAGACTCTCATAATGGTTCTATTTTTGCATAATATCAAGAGGTAGTATGACATTTTTAGCCGCGCATCTAGTCAGCTATGACCGTACTGTTTTTATTAAAAACGATGAAACCATCTAGACATCCTCCTCTAAGAACGTTATAGAGGCGTTCTTCCTGCCCTCTTAGGAGTTGTGGGTGATTAGCTCAGTCGGTAGAGCAGCTGACTCTTAATCAGCGGGTCGTGGGTTCGATTCCCTCATCACCCACCAATTGAAGTTAGTGGGTTAGTGTTTTTTTCCTTTTTATGAAAGCAACCTTCTGCCGAGTCTTACGCGATTTAGTGTTGAAGTTTGTGTCAATTTATTTTTTGAATAACCCTCTGCAGAGATTTTTGACAATGCTTGAAACATCTTCCTTACGAGGATTTATTTTATTCGTTGTTTTTTTCCGCAAAGATAGAACAGCCCAGTTCATAAAGTGATTGACGTAGGTCTTTATCTGTAATCTCTTTGATCATCTTTTCTACGCGCTTTTTATCTCCTTCATTCGGAGCCAAGTGCACTGGTAGATCCTCCATCGTAGAAGATATGTGCCTTTGCTTGATTTTGATACGATCAATGGCAATATATCCAAAAAATGCATTAATTCTATGAAGAAGCTCGTCTGTTTCATGAATTAACTTTAATGCTGCAAACCCCTCGCAAGCCACAACGAGCGTTGCCGGCTGAAAAGGTTCGTCTGGATTGGAGCAACCTTTCCAAATAATTTTAAGCGGCACTGTATGCTTACCGACATCGTGACCTACAATCTGCTGCCAATTCTTCACGAGCATCACGTTAAGACCTGCTCGCTTGCGTAAAACCGGATCAAGAATTTCGAATAAAGCCTCAGAAAGAGGATAAAAATGATGTTTCTGAAATTGTTTGCTCATGCTTTAATTTCGGTTTACACTAGGATTCGTATCGGTGTATTTTTCAAAGAAGCCATCCAGAGGGATTCCGGTCCCCGTTGGTTGGTGCTTTTTGTTCCGCTAAATCGCGGCAACGCGGCGAACGACCCCTTCTTCTATCAACAGAAGTTATACCCAAACAGCCGCACGCATGCAACACAGCCGCCCCCTTTATGTGAAGCCGACTGAATATTTTTCAAATATCTGGCATATCATTTATAGCTAGAAACAGAAGAGGCTCTCCTTGAATTTGCGAGAATCGAAAACATTATCTTGCAGCCTTTCCGCTTTATAAATTTTCTTCATAGTGATCGCAGCGATCCCCAATACTCCAATAAAACAAATCAAAATGGAACAATATGCTCGGCAATTCTTAGCAACATGAAAGTTTTAACAGTCTAAATTTTCAATTTTGCACCCATTGAGCAGCGGCAAACGGGCAACAACGGCGTTCCTGCTCCGAAAAGATCAAGAAAAGAATTAACCACACGCCTCAGCTCATTTTCACTTCCAGCATATATCCAACCATCTCACTTCTAAAACTCAAACCAGCTATAGATATCAAAACTGAAAATCACCCCCTCAATTTTAGATAAAGCCTCTAGATATTTACAGAGAGAGATACCCAAATCTCCGACAGCTGCTGATTTAGAATTTTAATATATCCTTAAATGCCGACATTGATGATAATCTTGTAAAAATTTGCGATGCCGCCCAGAACAATCAACGGTAATTCTAACTGACAGTACCAATCTTTTCTAAGAACTCCCCGCATTCCGGTAAACGATTCCGCATCAATCTCATGAGGGGGCGCCTTTAATAATTTTTTAAAAAGATTCGACCAACCGTTTTTGTTATCAATAACCAGCAATTCCAGCCCCAGCATGAATCACCAAAATGCTATGCTTATACTCATAGTTTCTAATCTTTTACACCGAAGAAATAACACAGGATAATGGAGTAACGCGCCTTTTTAATTTTCCTATGTACAATCAAGAACAGCAACTTTGAGCTTCCCAGAATGCGCTGAAGAGCATTTTCAAAAACATATTCGCAGTAGTATTCCGCATGAAAAATGCAACGAATAGAGCGTGATTTTGTCTTTGGAAAAATCAGATTTTGTAAAAGCTAAAAATTCCTTGGTAATCGCTCATTCCAGTATAAGGCCCCACCCGCGCATCATTCTCTAACATCTATATTGGAGGAATACCCTCATGATTCTATTGTATTCATTTGTTCCACTAAAACATTTGACGACATGGCAGCACCTGATGACATATCTATATTGCGCAATAAAAAAATGAGTATAAAAACCTTCGTAATGTATATGATAATTATTATAGCAATCAATTGTTTAACTATTTTAGGCTGTTTATTAAGGATTACATTAAGTAATTAGGCATACCGACGAATATCATCAATAAAAATATTTTCTGTATTATTATAGGACATAACCGGCATTTTTCTGAGTCTATGACCCCAAAAATCACGAGAAAATTGTTACTATTATTTCATTTAAATTTATAATTTTGATGAAAAATCAGTTTATATATTTTTATCAAAATATGAAAAATAAATATAAAATAAACGAAAAAATCTTGCTTCCAAAATGATAATGCTTATAGAAATTAGGACAGATTTAATGGTGTATGCATTGGGAATATTGTAAACATGCAATTTACTGCGTTCGAGCTTGAAAATTTTAGAGGGATTTCAAATCCTGTAAAGATAGATATGACGGATGGGAATCCATCTCTCCCTTTTGTCATTATTGGGGATAATGAAGCAGGAAAAACAACGATACTTGAAGGTATTCGTTTAATATACCGTCTTTGTTCTGGAGAAAAATTAGACGAATATTCTATTACTTCTATGCGCCCTAAGGCACCTTATTTTAACAAGGATACCATTCTAACAGCGTACCTTTCTTATAGCGAAAACGAAAAAAAAGCACAGCGGAAAAGACAGGATAATTCTCGGACAAATAACTCAGATAATGACGAGATGTTTAAGGTTTCCTTTGCTTATCATTTTAACAATAGCAAATGTTATGGGTGTTCTGTATTAATTAATGGTAGAAAAGTGCAACCAGAAAATGAGATTTTAGAATGGATAAAGGAATCTATACCTGAGATTATCTATCACGGTGACTTTATTTGTGAAGTACCTGATAAAATTAGGTTTTTAAGGAGCTCTTTTCTCGATAGTTCTGGCTTGACTATCCAAGAAGATGAATTTTTAAAATCAGAAAAAAATCGTCGGTGGCAAGCTATTATTAATGATATCTTTGTAGGATGTTACCATAGGAGCAATGATGGTGTATCTTGTGACGGATTGGATTGTGATATAGATTTCCAGAAGAGTGTTATCGATTATGCCGATGAAGATGCTGTTCGTCAGAATTTGAGTGCTATTAATTCTTACTTAAATTCAGTAATCGGGGAGAATTGGTCGGATATTAATGGAGGTAAGGGGCAATCTGACTTTTATTCTTTAGAACGGATCAGTAACGGCGGTAACTGGGCTGTAGATTTTCAGTTGCACATTTTATCAAGTGATAGATATTTTTCTTTACATGAAAAAAGTAAGGGATTCCGTTGGTTCTTCTGTTTTAAACTCCTCACAGAGATTCGCGCTAAATCAAACAGAAATAAAAATGGAATTGTCTTTCTTCTAGATGAACCAGCATGTCATCTACACATTGACTCACAGAGAAAAGTTTTAAGTTCTTTAAAGGATTTGTTAAAATCAGAGAAGAATAAGGTAATTTATTCAACTCATTCGCCTTATCTTATTAGTGATGCATACGAAAATTTGTTTTCTGTACGCAATGAGATAAACAACAATATGCCCCCTAGAATTGTCTGTGAAAAAATTTCGGATTTAGAAACGTTAACGGAAGAGAACAAAAGATCTGTTCATCCTATCATTCAAGCGGAGTGGATAAATTGTCTTAAGTATAAAGACAGTGTCTTAAATTTTCTGAAGGAAACCAGTGATGGTTTAGGATACGCAACTAAAATTATTTCCTTCTTTAAATTATTTTTGTAGCAGAAACTGTCGCTCTGTATTTCTTAGGATGATAATTTTTTTACATTCCATGCGACGTGATGTGTTCGTTGTTTTTTTGTGTAGATAAGGCGCCGGGAAAAGTGGAAACATCGGTGTCGGCTGAGAAGAAATGTTCTCCTGGTGTTAATTTATAATCTTCATCAGGCCTTATCTACTTGAGTCTTTTTCGCAATGACAGCAGATAATTTTTAAATCAGATCGGCATTTGAGTGAGGAACAGTAACTGTGCATTAGTGAAATGTTTAATAGTGAGTTTTTCTTTGCCGTTGGCACCGATATAGGCTGATCTTGATGCTAGGTACATCTTTCATGAATGGTTGTGTGCTGATTTTGTCAAGAAATCTAAAAACAGCTTCAATGAAGATGGTTAGGGTGTTCTGGAAGGGGTATTTTTCGATTAAAGTCTTTACGACTGCATCTAACTTAGAACATGATCAATTTAACATAACATATTATAATAAAAACATATATCTTAAAAAATTTCTTACAAAAAATTTGGCTTTTAGCTCATTTTTTAAATTAAATTTCATAACCCTTAACGTCTGAAAAGAAATTTGTAATGATCCATTTCATATCTAAAAAGGCAATCATGCAGCTCTTTCGTTCCACATTTGAAAATATACTTTAAGGTAGAAGATAACCTAATTGTTTATATGAAAGTTATTTAATAACTAACTGATATTATTAGCACATGTCATCTTACCAACTACAAACCCAACCACTGTTTCTGCACTAAGTCCAAACAATTTCAACTGTAATATCTTTACTTGCCTCTTACCTAAGCATACTCTCCCATTTTCTAATCAAAATACCAAATCAGATACTTCTGTGCTCTGTTTCCCCCACACGCAAAACATCTTCTAAAGTTCACACCTGAGCTGTACAATTAGCAAAACTGTAGCGAACTCCCTTATATAAGAATCACCCCCCCCTTGGATTCCAGATCACAGAATCAATCTTCCATTCTAACGTCTGTTGTACTGGATGAGAAAACCGCGTGAACAGTCTAATATGCGAACAACATCTCCTCGTATCTACCCCGTTAATATCGCTATCTTACCGCAGGATTCACCACATTTTTGACATCTTTTATGCATTTTACGCAAGATCACGAACGCCGTTAAAAATGTTTTTCTCCTTTACAACCTAGTCCTATTCATGCTTCCATGTGCAGAATTGCATTTTTTAGCATAATTGTGTCTTAAAATAATAAAGGGACCCTCCAAAGAATGGATTATAAAAAAAAATCAAATGAACGCCGACGCAAAAAATTACACCGCGGATTAGAAACTCGTCACGTGCAACTCATAGCTCTTGGGGGTGCTATCGGAACGGGTCTTTTCATGGGATCAGGAAAAGTAATTAGTGTTGCTGGCCCGTCGATCCTGTTGGTCTATGCTATTATTGGCTGCGTCCTCTATTTTGTTATGCGTGCTATGGGCGAATTATTGCTCTCCGACATGCAATACCGATCATTCATTGACTTTTCCTCTGATTTGCTGGGACCAGGAATAGGATTTTGTATAGGCTGGACCTATTGGCTATGCTGGATTGTAACCGGAACCGCAGAGATTATTGCCATCATCAATTACACACAGTTTTGGTGGCCTTCATTTAATCCCTGGATCATCGCTTTCATTTTTATTATTTTCTTTTTGATGTTTAATCTTCTCGCCGTAAAGCTGTTCGGTGAGCTTGAATTCTGGTTTGGCCTCATAAAAATTGTAGCAATTTTAGCTCTAATTATCGTTGGATTGTCTATGATATTTACCGGCTTTACCTCTCCAAATGGAACCGTTGCTTCTTTTGAATACGTCTGGAATGATGGAAACCTCTTCCCTCGAGGTATAACAGGTTTTTTCGCTGGGTTTCAAATTTCTATTTTTGCTTTTGTCGGTGTCGAACTTGCTGGAACTGCTGCGGCTGAGGTCAAAGAACCTAAAAGAATCCTCCCAAAAGTAATTAATTCAATACCCATTCGCATTGTACTATTTTACATACTTTCTCTTGTTGTGATTATGTCAGTTACACCTTGGAATCAAATTAGTCCGGACAAAAGCCCGTTTGTTTCTATGTTTTTGCTCGCCGGCGTTCCTATAGCCGCTAGCTTAGTAAATTTCGTTGTTCTAACATCGGCAGCATCTTCCGCAAATAGCGGCATTTTTTCCACCAGCCGCATGGTATATGGGCTTGCAACTAAGCGAGGAGCTCCTCGCTTTTTGGGAAAACTCTCAGCTAACCATGTCCCGGCCAATGCACTATTATTTTCTTGCTTATGCATCTTATTAGGATACACAATTTCATCTCTATCTCCGAACGTCATATACGCTTTTACGGTCGTGACCACCATCGCAGCAATCTTGTTTATATTCGTGTGGTCCATAATTTTGATTAGTTATATTGTTTACCGCCGTGATCGCCCTATGCAGCACGTTGTATCCATATATAAGATGCCGGGTGGTTCTGTAATGTGTTGGATTCTCTTGGTTTTCTTTGCTTTCATTATCTTTTTGTTGACACTAGAACCTGACACATTAGTGGCTCTAAAGTATACTCCACTGTGGTTTATTTTCTTGGGAGTCATGTATTTTATATTTAGAAGGAATAGTCTTTTAGAAAGCAAAAAATAGAATCTGTACATAAAATAATACATCAAAAAAGGGCGACTTTTGTTGCCCTTTTTTGTTCGAAGTATAAAAAAATATATTTCACGCGCAGTGTTTTACAAAATTTAATTGCGCTTCTTATCGACCAGAGCATTAGACTTGATCCAAGGCATCATCGCGCGAAGTTTCTTGCCAACTTCTTCAATGCGGTGAGAATCATTTAAGCGCCGCATAGTTTTAAAATGAGCAGCACCACCTTTGTATTCTTGAAACCAGTTTGATGTAAATTTACCAGTTTGAATATCTTTTAAAATACGTTTCATTTCCGCCTTAGTTTCATCAGTAACCACGCGCGGACCGGATATATATTCGCCCCATTCAGCTGTATTGGAAATCGAATAATTCATGTTCGCAATACCACCTTCATAAATGAGATCAACAACCATTTTAACCTCATGTAGACACTCAAAATAAGCCATTTCTGGTGCATATCCTGCTTCCGTCAATGTCTCAAAACCTGCACGGATGAGCCCGACAAGGCCACCACAAAGGACAGCTTGCTCACCAAAAAGATCTGTCTCACATTCTTCTTTAAAAGTTGTTCCAAGAATGCCAGCACGCCCACCACCAAGACCACATGCATAAGATAATGCTATATCATGAGCATGCCCCGAAGCATCCTGCGCGACAGCGATTAAACAAGGCACACCACCGCCATGTTGATATTCGTTGCGCACTATGTGGCCTGGTCCTTTGGGAGCAATCATTACAACATCAACTGTTTTCTTAGCTTCGATCAAACCAAAATGAACATTCAAACCGTGAGCAAATGCAATCGCGGCCCCATCACGTAAATAATCATGAATATGTTCTTTATAAATATCAGCCTGCAATTCATCGGGTGTCGCCATCATAATGAGATCAGCCCATCCCGCAGCTTCAGCAACACTGACAACATCAAAACCGTCTGTGATAGCTTTTTTAGCTGTCTCTGACCCTGAGTATAAAGCGACCCTCACATTTTGAACGCCAAAGTCTCTCAGATTCAGAGCATGCGCGCGCCCCTGCGAACCATAACCGACAACAGCTACTTTTTTTCCTTTAATTAAATCAGCGTTCGCGTCACCGTCATAATAAACAAGCATGAAAATATTTCCTTATATTTGCGTTAAAACTATAATAAAGACCGAATTTAGAATTTCTTATTCAATAAAAAACAAAAGCCGCCCCTGGATGTGGATGCCCCACAAGCCACCAAGGCGCTGCTCAACGATAACATAGCGATCAAATAATATCTAAAATTCGCGTATTGTACACAAAAATCGCGTATTTCATCGATCTTCTCGAAAAAGGACGCTCAGCCTCTGTTCTGCGAAAGATGCCGCACGACAGGATAATAACGCTTCCGAAAATAGGCGTCCTGGGGTCTTTTTGCTTTTCACCCCGTACAAGTGCAATAGCTGTACTGTCAGGATACAAGAATATGAAGAGGTTATGACAATAATCGGACGAAACGCCGAACGGTTTCGTACATCCCATACTCCAGCGTATCCGCAATGAGCCCGTGGCCAATGGAAACTTCGTTAATCCAAGGAATACGATTGACGAGGGCAGAGAGGTTATCAATCGTTAAATCATGGCCTGCATTGACTCCTAATTGCAGCTCTTTAGCCTTCTTTGCTGCTAAAACTAGTTTATCCAATTCCTGACGCTGCTTCGTTCTATCATTGAGCGTACTACCGTAAGGCCCAGTATAAAATTCGACTCGGTCAGCACCAGTAGCTTTAGCAATGTCAAGACCGTCCACGACGGGATTAGCAAATAGGGATACTCGGATTTTTTTCTCTTTTAGGCGTTTAACGATGGGAATCAAAAACTCGGAATCGTGAAAAAAATCCCAGCCATGATCAGACGTTGATTGGGCTGGATCATCAGGAACGAGGGTGATCTGGTCGGCGTATTTTTCCGCAAGACTTAAAAATGCATCACTTGGATAACCCTCAATATTAAACTCAGCAGCAGGCGAAGTGCTACTGATTAAATGATGTATTTCCGGAAGATCAGAAAAACGGATATGTCGTTCATCTGGTCGAGGATGAACCGTCAAACCCGCTGCACCAGCCATAAGCGCTATACGCCCAATATTTTTTATATCCGGCCACGGGAGATTACGCCGATTGCGCAAAACAGCAACAGCGTTGAGATTAACTGAAAGTTTTATCGCCATCGTACGCCCTTATTCCCTACTCAATATTTTTAAAATAAAAAAGCACACTTGCTAACATAACGCCAGATAACAAAGCATTTTTTCTTTATCGAACAATCGTTAAACGCTCTGCTGCACGCGTAATTCCAGTATAAAGCCAACGCGCATGCATATCACGGAAGGCAAAGCTCTCATCAAATAAGACCACGTTGTCCCATTGAGAGCCTTGTGCTTTATGTACAGTCAACGCATAACCATAATCAAAATCATCGTATCTTTTTCTTAATTGCCAAGAAACATCATTATCAGGATTTTCAAAAACTGCTTTTAAAAGCTTGATCTTCACCACACCACGGTCGCTTTCCTCTGGCTTAACGAGGAGATTAATGCCCGGCTTAACCGTTTGTTTTTGTGAAGTCAGAACTTTCCACAAAGAACCATTTAACACACTTTTAGCAGGATCATTACGTAAGCATACAAGTTTATCCCCCGCTTGTGGATAATCTGCGGTAAATCCCTTTAATTCACGTAAACGTCTATTATAAAGGTGGCGTGTACGATTTATTCCCACCAAAAGCTGGTTAGCATCTAACACCAACTGTTGATTTACCTCTTTGCGTGGAATAACATTAGCTGTCCCATAGTGTCCGTAAGAAATACCCCGTCCCTCGCGTACATCCATAGCTAAACGAATAATAGGGTTGTCGCGTGCTTGTCTGTGAATTTCTGAAAGAAGAAAATCTGGCGCGCCATTGGAAAAAAAACCACCACCTGATATGGGAGGCAACTGCCCCGGATCACCGAGGACAAGGATTGGAGTTCCAAAGCTCATTAAATCACGCGCCAATTGCTCATCCACCATTGAACACTCATCGATAATAATAAGCTTAGCTTGTGCAGCCAAACTTCTACGATTCAGCGTAAATGTCGGGGTAACAGACTTTTTTCCCGTAACTTCATCGGAAATCTCTTCGTCTCCACGATGATGATAAATCAATGAATGAATGGTACAAGCGTTGCTTGCACCTTTAGAGCGTAAAACCTGTGCTGCCTTCCCCGTGAAAGCAGCGAACTGGACAGAGCCATCAACTGTGTCCGCAAAATAACGAGCGAGTGTCGTTTTTCCCGTTCCGGCGTAGCCAAAAAGACGAAAAATGGGAGAGCGCCCACCCTTCAACCACTCAGAAACGGCCCGCAGCGCATTATCCTGTTCTGGTGAAAACTGCATAATCTGTCAAAATGAGGTGTGTATAAAAAGGGAGGACATTTTTAAAATAGAACAGTCACGAAAAAAAATCTTTTCCATTAAAGCCTCCTATAAGCTATCCAACCACTCTCTCACAGAATTATTTTCAACCTCTGTACCAATTTTTACGCAAAATGCCATCATAACCAAAAAATTGTGTCCGAACAAAATTTATACTGATTGCCCAGATCAAATTCCATTCTCATCAAACATAGCGTACCATTTCTACAACAGTAAAAATACAAATAGCCCGATACACTGAATAAGCTCCTTACACAAATATTTTTCCTTCGGTAGAAACGGCATTCGCGAAAGATTCATCACTGGCTTCATCAGGCAATAACATCTGATTATGTGCACATCCAGACGGGATCATTGGAAGACAATTTTCTAAATCATCCACACGACAATCAAAGAGAACTGGCCTATCACAATCAACCATTTGCCGTATTTTTCCATCAAGCTCATCTGGTTTGGAACAACGAATACCAACAACTCCGTAAGATTCTGCCAATTTCACAAAATCAGGCAAAGTTTCTGTGTAAGAATGAGAAAGACGATTTCCATGCAGTAATTGCTGCCACTGGCGGACCATGCCCATATACTGATTGTTTAAAACAAAAATTTTCACAGGTGCTTTGTGTTGAACCGCAGTTGCGAATTCTTGAATGTTCATCTGAATTGAAGCATCGCCGGAAATACATAAAACAAGCGCGTTAGGATGTGCGATTTGTGCACCAATAGCAGCAGGGAGGCCATACCCCATAGTCCCAAGTCCTCCAGAAGTCATCCAGCGATTTGGTTCATTAAAGTGATAGCGCTGTGCAGCCCACATTTGGTGCTGTCCGACGTCAGTTGTCACATAAGCGTCCACATCTTTGGTAAGAGCATAAAGCCGTTCAATGGCATATTGTGGCATAATGACATCTTTTTTCTTGGCATACGCTAATGAATTACAACTTCTCCAGCGATTAATTTTATCCCACCATGCTCCACGATCTTCGCTCTTAAATATTGGCTGGTTTGCGCGTAAACGCCGTATAATGTCTCCCAAAACATAGTCAACATCTCCAACAATAGGAACTTCTACTTTGACTATTTTATTAATGGAAAAAGGATCAATATCAATATGGATAATACGCGCGTGAGGTGCGAACGCATCGAGCCGCCCAGTGATACGGTCATCAAACCGCGCACCGACAGCCAACATGACATCGCAGTCATGCATCGCCATGTTAGCTTCATATGTTCCGTGCATCCCCAGCATCCCAAGCCAGTTTTTACCAGAAGCAGGGTAAGCGCCAAGCCCCATTAACGTCGAAGTAATCGGAAAATTCCCCAATTGAACCAAATCACGTAAAAGCTGCACGGCTTTTAAACCTGATAAAATAACACCGCCACCAGAATAAACAACAGGGCGCTTTGCCTCCATAAGTAGGGAAGTAGCAGATTCAACAGCCCCCATATCCCGTATCAGCTTTGGATGAGAATGCGCACACGCCGGCACTTCAGGCGCTCTATAAATACCAGAAGAAAGTTGAATATCTTTAGGAATATCGACTAAAACCGGACCTGGACGTCCCGATTGTGCAATGTGAAAAGCCTCGTGTATAGCCGCAGCAAGACCATTCACATCCTTCACGAGACAATTATGTTTCGTACATGGCTTTGTAATACCCACTATATCAGCTTCTTGAAAACCATTTGTTCCAATAATTGTTGTTGGAACTTGGCCAGATAAACAAACAATAGGTAGAGAATCCATCAATGCATCTTGCAGAGGTGTCACAGCATTAGTGGCACCCGGACCGGAAGTCACAAGCATAACACCAACCTTTCCTGTGCTTCGTGCATAACCCTCAGCAGCATGCCCCGCAGCCTGTTCATGACGAACCAAAATATTCTGGAGTAAATCCTGTTGGTAAATAGCATCAAAAATAGGCAGAACAGCCCCACCAGGATAACCAAATATATGCTTACTCCCTTGATCAATAAGAGCTTGAACCACTATTTCAGCTCCTGACATCAACGTCCCGTCTGCGCTCTCTCTCATTCTTGGATAACCCATTATTCTTTTCACCATTTTATTTTGTGGCGCAATAAAAAAGCCCCACAAAGGAGCTCATTTAGTGCACACCACACCCCCCCCTGCCATTTCGAGTGCGCAACACCGCGTGGTGTACAACGCAGCATAATACAATCATCTCTTACAGTAAGGAGAGGACCCTAATTACATCAATTCTGTTCGTCAACAAAAAACTCCCTTTAAAAGACCTTCATTAAAGTTTCGAATACTTCCTGTTTGCATTACCCACTTTATCTATCCTGAAATCTTTTTCAGCTAATCGCACGAAGAAATGGAGGTCCACTCTCCATCAAATTGATTGCGAAACCATGTCATCTGCCTCTTTGCATACCTTCTTGTTCGTGTCTTTGCTGCTTCAATAGCACTGTTAAAGCTTCCATATCCATCTAAATAAGCTATCAATTCACGAAGACCAATAGCTTTCATTGCTGGTAACAGAGGAGAAAGCATAAAGTTTTTCATAATAATGACTTCTTCTAAAGCTCCTTTCTCGAGCATGTGATCAAATCTCTCATTAATGCGCTCATAAAGCAATTGGCGTGGAGGAATGAGAAGGATCTTTTCTGAACGATTTGACGCAATTAAGGGCTCTGTTTGTTGCGCCTGCCACCAACTCAATCTTCTTCCGGTTGTTTCGTATACTTCTAGGGCGCGTGTAATACGTTGACCATCTTGCGAGGAAATTTTTTCACAGAGAAAATTATCAACACGCAATAATTGGCGATAAAGACTTTCTGCCCCTTCTTCATTGAGACGAGATCGCCATTTTTTTCGTACAACATCTGGAACATCGGGTACCTCTGAAATTCCATCCAAAAGAGCGCGAAAATAAAGCCCCGTCCCACCAACAAAAATGAACGATTTTGACGCATATGTATCTAAAAGCTTTTTCACATCGCACAACCACTGCCCTACTGAATAGTGACGGGCGGGATTCACATAACCATAAAGGTAATGTGGAACAATTGCAGTATCTGCTTCTGTCGGTCGAGCCGTCAAAATATTCAAAACATCATAAACCTGCATAGAATCAGCATTTACAATAGCAGCATTCTTTTCTTTTGCTATTTTTAACGCCAAAGCCGACTTACCGCTTGCAGTGGGACCCGCTATCAGAGTAATCGTTCTTTCTGTCATAAATCGGAAACTTTTATGCCTACAAACTAGTGCGAAACGCCTGCAGCTCACTCTCAATTCAGCGTTTTGCTATAAACAAAAAAAATAAATCCTTAAAGTGATGATGAAACATTTATTCACCTAAATAGCAAGGAAGGATATTCTAAGAAAGCCCCCCTCCTTCTCAGCAATGGAGAGCTGCCGCGATATAAACTTTTCAAAATCGTCAAAAAATTCTCCTTGATGCCGAATCTTTGTGAAAACATCTTCCATAAAAATCCTCACCGCAGTCCGCAATAGATAGCATAAACCATCTCTCTGTCAGATGACTCCTTCAACACAAAGACCGGGGATGCTCCCACACGATACCACGTAAATTATTTTAATCACAAAAAACAGCATTCGAGAGTCGTATATCTTGTTTATCAAAAAATGTTCAAAAAACGCGAGAACCCTGCGAAGATACTTTGTCCTTCTTTGCAAACCTCTTCTTCCATTAATAAAAAAGGAAAAGGCACACGAACCGCAGTCAGCTGATCATCATACGTAGCCGTATCTGTGCGAATAAACTATTCCCAAAACTGATAATATTAATCCATTTGGATCGTCACGAATCTTAGCTCCCCGTTCGGACGAGCGATAACGAGAGAAGCACTTTTACGTCCGGCTTCGCGTAATTTGTGAAGCCGTTTTTTTGCTTCATCAATCGTTGTGACCGCACTTTGATTAATATCAACAATCACTTCACCGATGCGAATACTCCTTTTATCAGCTACACTATTTTGTGTAACAGATGTCACAACCAGCCCACTAAGCTTATCAGTGATTGAATAGTTTTCGCGTAAATCAGCTGTCAGTTCAGATAACGTCATGCCCATAAACTGCATCGTCATATTTTCTGATACAGCTCCGCCCTTTGCATCATCAGATTCTTCTTCTGCGTTTTCATCTGCATCTGTCTCGACTAAACGGCCGAGCTTAACCTCTACTGTTTTTGTTCTTCCATCACGGAGAACCGTAACATCTACCACCTTTCCTGCGGGGCTCTCTGCCACTAAACGTGGCAAATCACGCGCGTTCTTAATATCGGCATTTCCAAAGCGGATAATTACATCTCCTACATGCAGCTGGCTATTATCTACTTCTGCGTGTTCCATTTTTCCCGCGATTAATGCCCCAGCCGCGCTATCTAATTTCAAAATCTTTGCAATATCCTCCGTCACTGGTTGAATACGAACAGCCAACCAACCACGTCTTATTTCTCCAAAATCGCGCAACTGATTAATTACGGAAAGTGCCATATCAGATGGTATGGCAAAACCAATACCGATCGACCCTCCAGAAGGCGAAATAATCGCCGTATTAATCCCAATTACCTCACCCTTTCTATCAAACAATGGCCCCCCTGAATTTCCCCTATTAATTGCCGCATCCGTTTGAATAAAATTGTCGTAAGGACCAGCGTTGAGATCACGATTGCGTGCAGAAATGATGCCAACTGTCACACTCCCGCCAAAACCATAAGGATTACCGATAGCCATAACCCAATCACCGATACGCACCTTTTCCGAATCGCCAAAACGCACAGCTGCTAATTTTTTCTCCCCCGCTTTCACTTGAAGCAACGCTAAATCAGTTTTGCTATCTTTTCCAAGTAATTCTGCTTTTAGCTTCGTACCATCCGTGAAATTAACCTCGATATCGTCAGCCTCAACAATGACGTGGTAATTGGTGACAATGAGCCCTTTTTCTGCATCAATCACGAAACCGGAGCCCAGAGAACGTACCTTTTGGAACTGGCTGCCGTTCTGGCCACCCTTAGACGTAAAAAAATCACTGAAATACTCCTGCAGTAAAGAATCCTCCGGGATAACAGGCACAGAAGTATTTTCATCCTGCTCAGTCCCTTCAACAGTCTGTACTGTAGAAATATTTACAACCGTCTTTAAAAGCTCAGCAGCCAAATCAGGAACAGAAAGTGATGTACTTTGCGGAGAAGCAAAACCAGGGAAACTTATCAATCCTGATAAAAATAAAATAACGTAGACAACAATAATTTTTGTGGCAAAGTGCTTTAGAGACATATTTTTACCCACAACATACCTTCAACAAGTGCTGCACGTAGCACCAATGCATTCATTCATGCAAAATCAGTGCAACCCGCAGCAATACTATATCATACTGACCGTAAAAGAAAGAAAACACCAAGCAAACCTCTCATGAAAAGCTCAGCTGTAACAATCAATCGCCTTATCTATTCTTTTCGGACATCTGACTAGCGTTTACTTTCGAAGAAGATGCTTTATTTGCCTGTGACAAGTTACGAAAATAAAAAAAGAAAGCCTCGTCAGGCGAAATCACCATCGGAGTTCTCTCCAAGTTCCTGTACTGTTCCATCGCTAGCCAAAAATCGTAAAAGGGCGGATTAATTCCCCGCACATTCAATAAGATACGAATACTTTCAGCTTGCCCTTCACCACGAGTAATTTCTGCATCACGCTTAGCAGCTGCTACAATTTCTTCATATTCACGATTAGCTTCTGCCACGATACGATCTCGCTCTTGCTGACCACGAGCACGAATATTTTCTGCTGCCGCCTCACGCTCAGCTGCCATTTGTCGGTAAACATCTTCCGAAACAGCATCGGTCAAATCGGTTTTACGAATACGCACATCAACGATAGTTATACCCAAAGAACCCGCATCTACAGAAAACTGTCTCTGCACCTCAGCCATCATAGCGCCCCGTTCATCCGATAAAGCCGCTTTAAATTCTCGCCTACCATAAACAGCACGAAGAGCATCAATAAAACGCGGTGCAAGATTTTCGCGCGCGGCGACTTGCGGTCGCCCTGATGCAATGCGCTGCAAAAACAATTTTGGATCCGTGATACGGTAGATAAAGAATGCGTCCACTTCATAATAAGCACCACCGCGAACCTGTACAGATTGCGTAGGTACATCGTAGCGCAACAATCGGTTATCTATAATGACCACCTTATCCAAAAAAGGAATTTTGAAATAAATACCAGGATCAGGTTCTACTTTTACAATTTGTCCGAAGCGCTTAATTGCTATTTGCTGACGGGGATAGACAACAAAAATTGACATCCATAAAGACACAAAAACAAACGCCACGGCACCACAGATAAACAAAAAACGAGATTGCTGCATAATTTAGTGTCCTCTAGAAATTCCAAGATCGGGTAACGCGGTGGAATAGGCTGATGTTGTCTTTACTCTTTCTGGCTGGTTACTGCGCAGCAGCTCATTTAACGGCAAATAAGGAACCGCAGGAGAATGAGATTGATCTAAAACTAATTTCCCCGGAGAAGAAAGGATACGTCCCATCATCTCCATATAGAGACGATAACGAACCGCATCCGGTGCAATTTCAGCTTCGCGAGCGATAGCTCGGAAACGCTCGGCCCGCCCTGTTGCTTCTTCAACCATTCTAGCCCTCTCACCTTTTGCAATTTCCCGCGTACGCGAAGCCTCACCATTAGCCAAACCGATCTTCGTAAAACGTACACGGTTCCCTTCCTCAATCATTCTCCCACGTTCTTGCTCTGCCTGTTGAACAGAATTAAATGCAGCAGCAACCTTTGTAGGGGGAGCAGCTTCGCTAATTGACACACGACCTATTTCAACACCGAGCTGATATTTATCTACGGTCACCTGAATAATTTTTCTGACGTCCTCAGCAACTTCTTCCTTTTTATCGCGTAGAACATCATCGACTGGCCGAGAACCAATGACTTCACGCATCGCACTCTCAGCGACCTGGCGAACCGTCCCTTCCTGATCATTCACGTTGAATAGAAACTGACTAGGATGTGATATTCTATAATAAACGGAAAAATTGACATTGACGATATTTTGATCGCTGGAAAGCATCAAACCTTCGCTTTGTTGCGCCTGACCAGGTTGACTACCGATCGCTATTGTTTTTTCCGTTAAAGGTACTTTCGTATAAGTCTCAATTGGCCAAAAGTGAAAATGCAAACCATCACCGATAACTTTTTCTTTAGGAACTCCGAAACGCAATTCCACCGCCTGCTCATTTTGCTGAACAATATAAATAGATTGGTACAACCAAAAAAATACAGCAAGCAAAAATAATAGAACAAAAAGCCCACCATCACCAAACTGTTTAAGCTGATTTTGTCCTTTACGTAAAATATCATCGAGATTGGGATTCTTATCCCCACCATTAGCGCCACCCGAACCAAAGAGATTCTTAGTTGGGGTTTTTTTATCACCACCAAGCTTGCTTTTATCGCCACTCCATGGCCCACCACCATTTTGATTTGTCCAGGGCATCATCACCTCTTTAACTTAGTAACACTAATTGCACACAACCACTCGTCTAACCTTATAGGATGCCTTTCATCTGATTACAATACGATTTGCCGGCTCTTTCCACTTGTATCACAAACGACTATCTCCGCTCATAAACAACAAAGCGCGTCGAATGGCTGTCTTTATCTCCGTTTGGAATATACTGTGTCTGCACTATAGTCCACTTCCCCTTGTCAAAAACTGGAAAAAAGCTATCCCCTTCAATGAAATCTAAAACCTCTGTGATAAATATCTTATCAGCAATGTCC
Organism: Bartonella numerosa; assembly: GCF_037070845.1. NCBI lineage: Bacteria > Pseudomonadati > Pseudomonadota > Alphaproteobacteria > Hyphomicrobiales > Bartonellaceae > Bartonella > Bartonella numerosa. The sequence continues at coordinate 149,263 of NZ_JAYMZI010000002.1, read as the reverse complement.
AATCCTTGCTGAAAAATCTCACCCCCACCGATAATAAAAATCGCATCAGCACCGCTTTGAGAAGCTACTTTTTTTGCAGTAAAAAGAGCTTGAGACAAAGAATGAGAAACAACAGCGCCCTCAGCAATGAATTGGCGATTGCGGGTAACCACGAGATTCGTTCGCCCCGGCAGAGGGCATCCAATAGAATCCCATGTCTTTCGACCCATGATTATGGGGTTACCGAAAGTCAAAGCCTTAAAGCGTTGCAAATCCGTCGACAAGCGCCAAGGCATCGCCCCCCCACGACCGATGACGCCATTTTGTGCAACGGCAGCAATTAAATAAATCGGAAAATTCATACTGCCACCGGCGCTTTTATATGTGGCTGAGCGTCATAATTAAGCAACTCAAAATCCTCAAATTTAAAAGAAAAAAGGTCCCTCACTGCTGGATTTATATGCATCAACGGTAAAGAGTTTGGCTTACGCAACAATTGGCACTTAGCCTGTTCAAAATGGTTGAAATAAAGATGGGCATCACCAATAGTATGAATAAAATCACCTGCTACGAGGCCACTTACTTGTGCAACCATCATTGTTAGCAACGCATAGGAAGCAATATTGAATGGAAGACCCAAAAAAATATCTGCTGAACGCTGATAAAGTTGGCAAGATAACTCACCATCAGCAACGTAAAACTGAAAAAGACAATGACAAGGCGGTAAAGCCATTTCTTCTATCAGCGCAGGATTCCATGCAGATACAATCAAACGGCGGGAGCTTGGCGTTCTTTTAATCGCGGCTAAGAGATTACTAATCTGGTCAATGTAATGCCCATCAAGAGTCGGCCAAGAACGCCATTGATAACCATAAACAGGGCCGAGATTTCCCTCTTCGTCCGCCCACTCATCCCAAATTGATACGCCGTTTTCTTTCAACCATGCAATATTCGTATCACCCCGAAGAAACCATAAAAGTTCATAAATGATCGAGCGCAAATGCAATCTCTTTGTTGTCAATAAAGGAAACCCAACTCGCAAATCAAACCGCATTTGATGTCCAAAAATCGATCGTGTTCCCACACCCGTCCGATCCACACGATTAATCCCCTGATTTAAAACATGCGATAAGAGATTTAGGTAAGCTTTCATGTAAATATCACAACCAATTCATCCGATTATTAGAGTACAGGACCTTATAAATATAAATTATTCCAGAGCCTAATTAAACCTTCTTTCTTGATAATTAAACCCTCTTTCTCGCTTACTAAGTCTTTTGTACAAGAAATTATCCCCCTCAATAAACTTTTGACGCAAAGGATAAATTAATATAGGATGCCCGAGAAAATAAGAATCCGTAAACGGTTAGGGGGGGTGGCCTTATGAAAAATGAAGCGGTGTTGGAGCCCTATGATACGAAAAAGCGTATTTTGTCTATCGTATCGAGCGCATCGGGGAATCTGGTAGAATGGTATGATTTCTATGTCTATGCTTTTACATCTATTTATTTTTCGTCACAGTTTTTTCCATCGGACGGCGATGTTGTCGTTGAGCTTTTGAAAGCCTCCGCTGTCTTTTTTATCGGCTTTCTTATGCGTCCAATCGGTGGTTGGCTCTTTGGGTTTATTGCTGATCGTTATGGACGAAAACGCTCGATGCTCATCTCCGTTGCCATGATGTGCAGCGGTTCGTTCTTGATTGCTATACTTCCCACTTACGAAACTATCGGAACAGCTGCGGCAATTTTGCTCCTTTTACTCCGTATGCTCCAGGGACTCTCAGTTGGTGGTGAATATGGCACAACAGCAACCTATATGAGCGAAATTGCTCTCAAAAATCACCGAGGTTTCTTTAGCTCTTTTCAATATGCTACACTCATCGGTGGTCAGCTTCTCGCTAGCCTCGTTATGTTTGTTTTAGCACTATATCTTACAGAAGACCAATTAAAGGCCTGGGGATGGCGTATTCCTTTCGCGATTGGTGGATTAGCAGCAATTGTTGCAGTTTATCTCCGCAGTTCTCTTCACGAAACAACCACCGAAGAAGAGCGTGCAAAAAAACAAGCTGGAAGCATTAGGGAGCTCTTACGCAATCATAAAAAAGCTTTTTTTCTTGTCATCGGTTTTACGGCTGGGGGATCCCTCACATTTTATACATACACGACTTATATGCAAAAATATTTGATAACAACGACCGGATTCGACAAGCATACTGCCACAACGATAATGACTGCCGCTCTTTTCGTCTTTATGTTGCTGCAACCCGTATTTGGTTCTTTAGCTGATAAAATTGGGACCAAATCGTCATTACTTATCTGGAGCGCCTTATCTATGATCTGCACAATACCGGGACTCAGAGTAATTGGCAGCACTGACAACACGTGGGTTGCTCTGTCAATTATCATTGGAATGCTCTGCATTATGAGTTTTTACACATCCATCTCTGGTATTATAAAAGCAGAAATGTTTCCTTCTTCAATAAGAGCAATAGGTGTTGGATTATCTTACGCAATTGCCAACGCACTATTTGGCGGTTCTGCTGAATACATCGCGCTTGGATTAAAAGACATTGGACGTGAATCCGTTTTTTATTATTACATAGTCAGCATGATGATCATCGCGTTTATCTCTATCTTCCTGATGCCAGATTCTCGGAAAAGAGGATATCTTTGAGGAGGTAATATGCACCAATTTCCCATATTTTAGATAAAAACGTCCAGGATATTAAGCTTTTACCGTATCGTTTGTAAAAATTGGTGGGGAGGATTCTTTGACAGGTAATTGTCATTAAAGGGAAAGTAGTTGGTCAATGTAGCGACGCAAACTAAAACTAACTGAGAGCATTACCGCTAATCTTATATAAGACTCAAGGCTTCCACTTCTTTCCCCATCATTAATCAATAATGCCCTTCCTTTTTTATAATATGAAACTTTATGTCGTCCCTGAACATCAACTAAAATACAAAAAACAATCAGGAAAAAAATAAGTTATTTATCGTCAGATAAGAGCAACAAACCTGTTAATAAAATAAGTCTGATATAATTGCGCCGCAAATATATTTTATTAAAAATATCAACGTCTTAGTAAAATATAAAAGTATTTTTGATATTCAGTTTCACCAATTGTACAGAAAAAACAACAAGAGTCGTAAAAACACAGCTCGAGTTCTCTCGCTAAAATAGCCTGAATAAAGAATTATGGTCATTAAGTTTTGACGCAAAAGATAAAATACTGTAAACAACCGCTAAAGAATATAATAATAAGAGTTCTGAGATAAAATGAAGAACTTAACTAACGGTAAAGAAAAAGTGCACAAAGGGGGGTATTCTTGTGAAAAATCAAGCAGTGTCGGTGTCGCATGACGTGGAGAAGCGTATTTTGTCCGTTGTATCGAGCGCATCGGGGAATTTGGTAGAATGGTATGATTTCTACGTCTATGCTTTTGCATCTATTTATTTTTCATCACAGTTTTTTCCATCGGACGGCGATGTTGTCGTTGAGCTTTTGAAAGCCTCCGCTGTCTTTTTTATCGGCTTTCTTATGCGTCCAATCGGTGGTTGGCTCTTTGGGTTTATTGCTGATCGTTATGGACGAAAACGCTCGATGCTCATCTCCGTTGCCATGATGTGCAGCGGTTCATTCTTAGTTGCTATACTTCCCACTTACGAAACTATCGGAACAGCCGCGGCAGTTTTGCTCCTTCTACTTCGTATGCTCCAAGGGCTCTCAGCAGGTGGAGAATATGGTACGGCCGCAACTTACATGAGTGAAATCGCTCTTAAAAACCGCCGTGGTTTTATTGCCTCTTTTCAATCTGCTACGCTCATCGGCGGTCAGCTTCTCGCTAGTCTCGTTATATTCATCCTAGCACTGTATCTGACAGAAGATCAATTAAGGGCATGGGGATGGCGCATTCCTTTCGCGATTGGTGGATTAGCAGCAATTGTCGCAGTTTATCTCCGCCGTTCTCTTCATGAAACAACCACTAAAGAAGAGCGCACAAAACAACGTTCAGGGAGTATAAAAGAACTTTTATGCAATCATACAAAGTCTTTCTTTCTGATAGTTGTGTTTTCAGCTGGAGGATCACTAGCATTTTACACATACACGACTTATATGCAGAAATATCTGGTTACTACGGCTGGATTTGATAAACACACCGCTACAACGATAATGACTGCTGCTCTCTTCATTTTCATGCTAATGCAGCCCGTATGTGGTGCCCTGGCTGACAAAATTGGAGTAAAAACTGTAATTCTTATTTGGAGTGTATTAGCCGCTATTTTTACACTACCTGGAATGAAGATCATCAGAAGCACTGACAGCGCGTGGATTGCTCTGTTGGTGATTGTTGGGTTGTTCTTCATTATGAGTTTTTATACATCTATCTCTGGAATCGTAAAGTCAGCAATGTTTCCTTCTTCGGTAAGAGCGATAGGCGTTGGAATGTCTCATGCCATCGGCAATGCACTGCTTGGCGGTTCTGCGGAGTATGTCGCACTGAAACTGAAAGATATTGGATATGAACCCATCTTCTACTACTATATAACCGGTATGATGCTGGTTGCATTTGCTGCACTTCTTTTTGCACCAAACGTCAAAACAGAAGGGTATCTTACGGATGACGACATGTACTGAAATTTAACGTTAATATCTTATCATCACAGCTTATAAATTTTGTATTTTTGTAATCTTTACATAAAATACAATGCGAGTATCACATGTAATTTATGGGCTGTGGTGACTATTTATGTGCCATAAGGAAAACTACGTAGCTTTTTCTTGGTTTTTAGGTATCATGTTTTTCAACCCTTGAAATATTTGACCTTTTACTCGTCAGCATCTAGAGTGTTTGAAATTATTTTTCAACAGCTCAAAATTTTTTAAGTACGATGCAGAAAGTTTCGATATATTCCGATCTCTCGCATTAAAAGCCAGCATGGAGACTGAATCGTCATTGCGGCTTAATAGGCCCCGGGCCATATGATTTAACGTCCGCGAAATTGTCTATCGCCCCGCTATCTACACTCTATAATCTCTTAAAAAAATCTCTTAAAAAATTGGTAATTGCTGTTTCAGCCGCATCATACAGTCGATAATTAACCAGGAAAGTTAAAATATTAACACTCCCCTCTTTTCCAAAGGTCACTCTTCATCTATATTTAAGGTGCTGGCTTGCTGGCTATGGTAATAAATGAACAATGGAATAAACTCGTTGGACCCGGGGGCGGTACCCGGCGCCTCCACCAAAGTGTAATGCATAAAAATTGCGTTTTTGCGGGGGCGAAATAGGATCGACAAGGGCGTAAAGATTGCTTTTTTACTCGGCATGGTACCACCGTTATCGGACTAAATTAGTAGTTGCAAATGACAACTATGCGGAAGCACGCCTCGCTGCTTAATGCGGTGTGGATGTTTCGAATTGAGCCTTAAATCGTCGCAGATTTAAGCGGGGTCCGGAGGCACCTGGCAACAGAAGCCTTCACTTTTTCGACGTCATTGATTGGTCTTTCAGACATTGTTTGTCGTTTTTTTCGTTTTCGTCGATTAGTCGATTAATTGGGTGCATAGTGGGTAAAATGTTGCTAACCCGGAGAAATATTTCGTTGCGCAGTTATTGTTCGTGCTCGGTAGTTTTGTGAAACAAAAGGGATAAACTTCTATGGTTCAAGATCAAATCCGTTACGATGTTCTCGTCCAGGACGCACTGCGTGGGGTTATACGAAAAGTTTTATTGGAAGTCGCCAAAGCAGGTCTTCCGGGCCACCATCATTTTTTCATCACCTTTTTGACAAATGCGCCGGGAGTGAGAATTTCTAGTCGATTGAAAAATCGCTATCCTGAGCAGATGACAATTGTGCTGCAGCACCAATTTAGAGACCTGAGTGTATTGGAAACTGCTTTTGAAGTGACCCTCTCTTTTAAAGAAATCAGTGAAAAATTAGTTATTCCTTTTGCCGCTATTCAGGTATTTTATGATCCTGTGGCCGCATTCGAAGCAGCATTTGATTTGCCTTCGAGCCCAGCTTCCAGAGCAGATGAGGATTCAAGGACTTCCGCGAGTACTCCCGCTGTTCCGTCAAGCAAACAAAAGCCGAAAAGTGCTTCGGTAAAAGAACAAAGCTTTGAAGTAAATAAAGAACTTTCAGACGGTGATTCTAAACAGAACGCTGATTCTAAACAAAGCGCTGACGTGGTTTCCTTAGATTCTTTTCGAAAAAAGTAAGCGAGTTTTCTTATGACCGAACTGATTAATCTTCGTCGCTTCAGAAAACAAAAGAAGCGTATAGAAGGGGAAATTCGCGCGGAAGAGAACCGTCATCGTTTCGGAAGAACAAAAGCTGAGAAGCTATTTTGCCGAAGAGAATCCCTTAAAACTGAGAATTTTTTGGACCGGAATCGTTTGCGTGATGATGAATGAGAGTAGAAAATGCACACGAATGATCTTATTAACTGGTCCGAGGCGATTCCAAAAAAGGTGTCCGTTCGCATTGATGGACACTCAACCAGTGTGTCTTTAGAACAGCCATTTATAGACATTCTCAAAGCCATAGCAGATGGAAAAGGACAGACTTTAGCTTTTGTCATCAGTGATATCGACAGCAAAAGACCACCGCAGATAAACCTTTCAGCCTCGTTGCGCATTTATGCGCTCCAGAGCGTCCTTAGGCAGCGTCTTTGATATTTTGCATTTATTTTCATTTTTTTGCAATTTTTACCTTTTCTTCAATAATGGAAAGATACTCCTCAATTTTCTTAAGAAAAGGCTCTTTTAGACCTAGCGCTCAGATAAAAAAAGTATTACACAGCGGAGTGTGATGAATAATTTTCCCGATCCTATGTCATTTTTCGAAGGTGGATCCTCTTCTCAGGATGATGAGGGTAGCTCTGGGGTGATTCATCACGCTGTGGCAGAAAGAAAAAAATTGCAACGTGGCCCTGATTATTTAGAAAAACTCAATCCTGAACAAAGGCAAGCCGTACTGAATACAGAGGGACCTCTTTTAGTTCTTGCCGGTGCAGGAACCGGGAAAACACGCGTTTTGACCACCCGCATTTCTCATATTTTGCGCCATAAGTTAGCCTCCCCTAAACAGATACTCGCTGTCACTTTCACCAACAAAGCAGCAAATGAAATGAAAACACGTATTGGTGAGCTCATTGGTGAAATCGTTGAAGGCATGCCCTGGCTTGGAACATTCCATTCCACCGGTGCAAAAATTTTGCGCCGACACGCAGAAGTCATTAATTTAAAGAATAACTTCACAATTCTTGATAGTGACGATGTCGTTCGCCTTGTGAAACAGCTGATTCAAGCTGAAGGACTAGACGATAAACGCTGGCCAGCGCGTAATTTTGCAATGATGATCAGTTCTTGGAAAAATCAGGGCCTCCTGCCAGAGCGTATTTCAGAGAGCGATGCTCACTCCTTTGGAAATAGCATGGGACGAAAGCTTTATCGTAATTATCAAAATCGGCTGCAGGTTCTCAATGCCTGTGATTTTGGCGATCTTCTGCTTCATCCTATTTCTATCTTCCAGCATAATCCGGACATTCTTCGTGAATATCACGCGAAATTTAATTATATTCTTGTAGATGAATATCAAGATACGAATACAGCACAATATCTTTGGCTTCGCCTTCTAGCACAGCGACCCAAGGGGGAACATGTCAACCTTTGTTGTGTTGGCGATGATGATCAATCTATTTATGGGTGGCGTGGCGCCAAAGTTGACAATATATTGCGCTTTGAAAAAGATTTTCCTTCCGCGAAAATCATTCGTTTAGAACGTAATTATCGCTCGACGCCGCATATTCTCAAAACAGCTTCTCATTTGATTTCCCATAATCAAGGCAGATTTGGGAAGGCACTTTTTTCCGACAAAATAAATGCCGAAGAAGAAAAAGTAAAAATTCATTCTGCGTGGGATTCAGGAGAAGAAGCGCGTGCAATTGGAGAGGAAATTGAACGAGCACAACGAGCTGGTCATCCATTAAATAGTGTGGCTATACTGGTGCGCGCATCATTCCAAATGCGTGAATTTGAAGATCGCTTTGTTACGATCGGCCTTAATTACCGAGTTGTTGGTGGTCCGCGCTTCTATGAACGAATGGAAATTCGTGATGCTATGGCTTACCTGCGCGTTGTCACTCAACCAGCAGATGATTTGGCTTTTGAACGTATAATAAATACACCAAAACGCGGATTGGGAGACGCAACCTTACGCTATCTTTACGAGAGCGCACGTACACGAGCCGTTCCTTTATTCACCGCAGCCGCCGAAATAATTGAAACGGATGAACTAAAACCAAAAGTACGCAGTGCTTTACGAAAGGTTGTTGAAGATTTTCATCGTTGGCAAAATATGCTGCGGTATACACCTCATAGAGAACTCACCGAAATCATACTCGATGAGTCAGGATATACAGCTATGTGGCTAGAGGATCGCTCACCAGAAGCACCGACACGACTAGAAAACTTAAAAGAAATGGTCCGTTCCATGGAGCAATTCGAAAGCCTCCACGGCTTTTTGGAGCACGTTGCACTGGTGATCGACTCTGAAAATAATGAAAATGTGGATGCGGTTAATATTATGACACTTCACTCCGCGAAGGGGCTTGAATTTGAAACAGTTTTCCTTCCTGGCTGGGAAGAAGGACTCTTTCCTCACCAGCGCTCACTAGATGACGGCGGACGCTCGGGATTGGAAGAGGAGCGGCGGCTGGCTTATGTGGGATTAACGAGGGCAAAAAAGTATCTGCATATATGGTTCGTATCTAATCGAAGAGTTCATGGACTTTGGCAGACCGCAATCCCTTCTCGTTTCCTTGATGAATTGCCGGAAGAACACGTAGAATTCATGGAAAGAGAAATATCCTATGGGGGTTATGGAAAATCAGGCTCTAGGCATAAGAATTCCCCTTACAAGTACCCGACACAAAAATGGAGGCATACTCCACAGAAAGATGTCAAAGAGGAAATTGATCAATCAATATCTGATGCACAACCAAATTTTGCGATTAATGATCGAATTTTCCACATAAAATTCGGTTACGGACGTGTCTCGGCAGTGGACGGCAATAAACTAACCATTATGTTTGATAAGGCTGGCGAGAAGCGTGTATTGGATAATTTTGTAAGCAAAACCTAATGGACATATAATGAGGTTTCTTCCCGAGATATTTCCTGGATAAGAATCTAAATAAATAAGGGATAAGGGGCCATTTTGGAAATTATTTTTCTCCACGAGGATGTGGTGCTTCGTATTGGATTATGCATCGTAGTTTCCGCCGAAACAGCAACCTCACAGAACCGCATCGTGGTGTGTGCGTTGTGTTACCTAAGAAATGCGCCGTCGGTATCCGAATCCACCTCACGAGAGTGCACGCGACACCTCCGCACACGGCGCGCACCCCCACAACAGCAGCCGCACACTGTAACGGTGTATCTGTGTATTAAGATCCGCCCTTTTTAAAGCGCACTGACGCACGCGCAACGAAATGTCATAAAACGAAATCTAGCTTTCCCTCTATCTTTATACGACATAAACGCTCCCATAGTGTAGGGAGCCGTTCGAGATCAAAGATTCTGCCTTACAAAACGGATATTTTTGGGATGTTTATTAACTTTACGTCGATTGTTTTTTCGAGAATAATGTGAGAAACTGCAGCTGTCAAACGAACGAAGCCGATTATGGGAGGATGCGGAGTGGATTTATTGGTGCCGTATTTTTTTATTTTGTTAAGAGTCGAGTTATGAAAAATGTAATGTATATACTGGGAATAACGGTCGTTTTCTTTGTTGGAGTTTTTGTTTACGATTCGTTCAAAAATAAGCCTCTAGGCGGTGATTTTGTGCTTATAGATTCTGATGGGCGAACCGTAACACAAGCAGACATTCGTAGCAGACCTTCGGCGATTTTCTTTGGATTTACTATGTGTCCTGAAAGCTGTCCCGTTACGTTGGCCAATCTTGATCGTTGGCTCACAGAACTTGGTAAAAAAGCCGATAAATTAGGGGTATGGTTTGTCACTGTTGATCCTGAACGTGATACACCAGAGGTGCTCCATGATTATCTCAGTAATTTTACCAGTAAAATTACTGGTATCAGTGGAGAACCTGAAAAGGTCCATGCGATGGTAGACTCTTTTAATATCGTCGCTGAGAAAGTACCTGGGATGAACGGAAACTACACTTTTAACCACACAGCAGCGATTTTTCTGCTAAAAAAGGGTGGGAAGCTGTCTGGTGTCATTCCTTATGAAACTGGGGATATTGATTATGATGTAAAAGACGAAATTGCTATTAAGCAATTGAGAAAACTCGTCTCTAACCAGGATTAGAAGAAAGTGTGATATGTCTCAGCAAGTTCGTTTATGTTATGCCGCTTTCAAAAGCGAAGCGGAGAGGTTTTATGCTTTCATGGAAACAGCTTTTGACGAAAAAGGATATCCTCTTGGACTCACAGAGATAGACGAAAAAAATTCCATCTACGAACTTTCGCTTTATGTGGACAAGGAACATCACGTGAATGTTTTGAATCAGTTTGCAAGTATTCTTTCTGTGGATCCTAGTAAAATCAGTATAGAAGTTGTACCCGACATTGATTGGGTTCAACGAAGTCTAGAAGGGTTGACGCCTGTGCGTTCGGGTCCGTTCTTTTTGCATGGGAGTCATAACAGAGATCAGATTCCACCCGGTGTTTTTCCCATTGAAATTGAAGCTAATCAAGCCTTTGGTACTGGACATCATGGAACGACGGCTGGCTGTTTGGAAATGATTGCTAAAGTGATGAACAATGAGAATCCACAAAATGCCCTTGATCTTGGTACTGGTAGTGGTGTTCTTGCCATTGGCATAGCAATGCTCAAACCCATCAAAGTACTTGCGTCTGATATTGACCCTGTTGCCATTCAAGTTGCACAGCATAATATTGAACTCAATGGTGTAAAAAAATATATCACAGCCGTTACGGCTGTTGGCTTCAACCATAACGATATTGCATCGCGCGCACCTTTTGATCTCATCGTTGCTAATATTCTTGCTCGTCCTCTCATTGGTCTTGCGCAAGAAATGGTACAAGCGCTTAAAAAAAGTGGATCCATTATATTGTCTGGTGTGCTTGAAGAACAGCACTCTCATGTCTTAGAAGCTTATGAAAAGCAGGGGCTTGAGCATGTTGAAACATACTGCCGTCAAGGGTGGGTTACTATACATTTAAGATAAAAAAGGGGAGATCCTTATGTATCAATCTTTCGAGACGGCAACAAATCCAAATACTGCAGAACGTATTTCTTTACTTCGTAGAGAGCTCGTTCGTCTCGGGCTGGATGGTTTTCTTGTTCCACGTGCAGATGAACATCAAGGAGAGTATGTTCCCCCACATGCTCAACGCCTTGGCTGGTTAACGGGCTTTACCGGATCATCTGGAATCGCACTCATTTTGAAAAATAAGGCTATAATATTCACAGATGGGCGCTATAAACTCCAAGTTCGTAAACAAACAGATCCATGCCTTTTTGATTATGAAGATCTGATAACTTGCCCACCGTCGCAATGGTTCAGGCAAAATAAGCAAAGTTTATCCATTGGCTTCGATCCCTGGCTTCATACAATTTCAGCTACTGAACTATTGAAAAAAACATTAGAATCTGAAACGGGTGGAAGACTCGTTGCAGTTCAAAAAAATCTCGTCGACCTTATTTGGTACGATCAGCCACAATTACCGCAGTCTAATTTATCGATTCATCCCCTCAAATATGCGGGATGTGATGCTGATGAGAAACTAAAATTGATTCGTAAAAACATACGACAGGCTAATGCAAACGCTTTTATTTTTACGGATCCTTCTTCCATTGCGTGGACATTCAACATACGTGGGAACGATGTTTCCAATACACCTTTGCCCCTTTGTTTTGCTATTGTTTCAACCCAGGAAATGCCGTCTTTATTCATTGATAGCAATAAACTTGGTGTAAAGCAGAAGCAATATCTAGAAAATTATGTAGAGTTGTACCAACCTGAGCAATTTATTTCAAAAATTCAAGATTATCTTCAAAAAGAAACAGTTTTTGCGTTGGACCCACGACTAACTTGTGAAAAATTGCGCACTGTTATTTCAAAATATGGAAAATCTTTCGTTTCACTCACTGATCCTGCTGCCCTACCGCGTGCTATTAAAAACGATACGGAACTGGATGGTGCACGCAAAGCGCATTTACGTGATGGTGTGGCATTAACCCGTTTTCTTTCTTGGCTAGATAGACAGGCACCGGGTACGGTGAGTGAGATTTCTTCTGCTAAAAAATTAGAGCAATTCCGTGTAATTACAGGGAACGAAATGGGAGAAAAACTCGAGGATTTATCCTTTGATACAATCTCAGGAGCAGGTGCAAACGGTGCGATCATTCATTATCGTGTGACGACCGAAACAAATAAGAAACTAAATGCAGGTGAGCTTTATCTTGTCGATTCAGGTGGACAATATCGTGATGGCACTACAGATGTTACACGCACGGTAGCGATTGGCAAAATTGGTGAAGGAGAAAAGTACTGTTTTACTCTTGTTCTTAAGGGCATGATTGCTATTTCAACTGCACGATTTCCGAGAGGGACACGTGGGCAAGATATTGATGTTTTGGCGCGCATTGCATTGTGGAAAGCCGGCTTTGATTACGCCCATGGAACTGGTCATGGCGTTGGATCGTACCTCTCTGTTCACGAAGGACCACAAAATCTTTCGCGCCGGGGGAGCCAAGAACTGATCCCTGGAATGATTGTTTCTAACGAGCCTGGATACTACCGTGAAGGTGCTTTTGGTATTCGTATTGAAAATTTAATGATTGTGAGACCTGCACAAAAAATTAACGATGGAGACGTAGAAATGCTGTCGTTTGAAACGCTTACAAATTGCCCCATCGATCGACGGCTAATTTTACCAGAACTTTTGACATTGGAAGAACGAGAATGGATCAATGAGTACCATACCCATGTTTATCGGACCAACGCACCTTATTTAAATGAAGAAGACAGAAAATGGATAAAAGAAGCGACAATGCCAATTTAAGCAGATAAACGAACAATGTTTTTTATGGAGCGTTTCTTTTTCAATGATGGGCTGTGTGATCGTATTATTTGGTGACACACAGAGTTCCTTGGAGTTGGAGTTTGCCAATGTTTTTTTGAAACTTATACATAAAGGGGATAATGGTATTCTAGCCTAGTATCAATGTAAATAATTAGGCGTTACTGGTCTGCTCTTCGCCATCCTTGCGTAAGAAAATCTCAGGCATATTGTCCCTTGATCAATTGCAGCCACATCTCCTCGTCCATGACCTTAATATCTAATTCTTTTGCTTTAGCCAATTTTGACCCTGCTTCTGATCCTACAACAAGAAAGTCCGTTTTCTTGGAAACAGAATTTGATGTCTTTGCTCCTAATCTCTCTGCCAATGCCTTTGCTTCATCGCGTGACATGTACTCTAAAGTTCCCGTAAAAACGATTGTTTTTCCTGCTACTGGCGAATAAAATGTTACCGGGGATTCCTCGTCGAGAGGCGATACTTCCTCAAGCAAGGTGGATAAAATTTCGCGATTATGTGTTTCTTGATAAAAATCAACAATTGCTCTACCTACTCTCGGCCCAATTCCTTCGATATTGGTTAACTCCTTCCAGACATCATTGCCCTCTTCCCCCACTTCGTCGTGTGGAGCAATGGCTGCTGTTACCACAGCCTCAAATGCCGCGTAATTTTGATAAGCATGTGCAAGACGCCGCGCATTGACCTCTCCAACGTAGCGAATGCCCAATGCAAATAAGAAACGGCTCAGAGGAATTTTTCGGCGAGCGTTAATGGCATCATATAGCTTACGAACTGAAACAGTACCGAAACCTTCCATATTCTCCAAACGCGTCAGAGATCTTTCCTGACGCCGTTGCAAAGTAAAAATATCGGCTGGTGTATGAATACACAACGTTTTATCTTGCGCGTAAAAAAAGAATTCTACCTGCTTTCTACCGAGCCCCTCAATATCAAAAGCATCACGCGAAACAAAATGACGAATGCGCTCAATCGCTTGTGCTGAACAAATAAGCCCACCTGTGCACCGACGCACAGCCTCTCCGTCTTCACGAACAGTACGACTCCCACAAACTGGACATAAGTGGGGAAAGACAAAAGCAGAAGCGTTCTTCGGACGATTTTCGGCAACAACATCAACAATTTGAGGAATTACATCTCCAGCACGCTGCACAACGACTGTATCCCCGATACGAATATCGCGTCCTTCACGAATTTTCTCATTTTTATGACCGATTCCCTTGATATAATCCTCGTTATGCAAACTTGCATTAGTGATTACCACACCACCAACAGTAATAGGCATAAGGCGTGCGACAGGCGTTAATGCGCCGGTTCGACCAACCTGAATATCAATTCCTTCTAAAATTGTCGTAGCTTTTTCTGCTGGAAACTTGTGCGCAATCGCCCAACGAGGTGAACGGGATACAGACCCCAAGCGCATTTGTAGCTTCAGATCGTCAACCTTATAGACAATTCCGTCAATATCGTAGCTCAAAAAATGACGACGCGTTTCGATATCATGATAGTACAAAATTAGCTCTTCTACTGTATTAAAAACTTTTGTTAACGGATTAATGACAAAGCCATAGTTTTGAAACTTTTCCATCATACCCATTTGGCTTTCTGCAAATACTTCACTCACTTCACCACAAGCATAGGCGAAAAATTTGAGCTTTCTACTGGCAGTTACCCGTGAATCAAGCTGACGTAAAGAACCAGCCGCTGCATTTCTGGGATTAGAAAAAGTTAGTCTACCATTCTCCCGTTGACTTACGTTGAGCGCCTGAAAATCCTCCTTATTCATGTAAATTTCTCCCCGAACTTCAACGACGTCGGGAAACTCGCCCTGCAAAGTATGTGGAATATCAAAAATTTTTCGTGCATTCGCAGTTACATTTTCACCGACATGCCCATCACCACGGGTTACAGCACGTATGAGCTTTCCTTTTTCATAGCGCAAAGATAAAGATAAGCCGTCGATCTTTGGCTCAGCCGTCATTGCTAAAACTTGAGTTTCTGGAAGACGTAAAAAGCGACGAATCCGCTCGATGAAGTCACTGACATCTTCGGGACTAAATGCATTATCAAGCGAGAGCATAGCTTGTGTATGAATAGCTTTTTCAAATTTTTCAGAAACTGGTGCCCCAATTTTATGCGAAGGAGAGTCTGGACGAATTAACTCAGGAAACAGAGCTTCAATCTCTGTGTTACGGCGACGAAGAGCGTCGTATTCCGCATCAGAAATTTCAGGGCAGTTCTTATCATTATAAAGCACGTCATGACGCGAAATCTCTTTTGCCAACCATTCTAACTCATGTTCTGCTTCAAGAGCTGTTAATTTTTTAATTGCATCCTTTTTCATAAATCTATCCCAGTCATGAGCAACAGCTACCAACTTTGTATTATAAACGTAGCAAAAATAAACGCGTTTTCATTAAATATTAATTGCCTGTCAATTATCCCTGAGCAAGCAGCTTTTGAGCTGCCGCGCGCGCTTCTTCAGTAATATTCTCCCCTGCTAACATGCGCGCAATTTCTTCTATACGCTCATGCTCTTCCATTTTATAAACGGCTGTAGCAAAATGCCCTTTAACACCGCGTTCAGTTTTTGAAATAAGAAAATGGCTGTGTGCCTTGGACGCTATCTGCGGTGCATGCGTTACAGAAAAGACCTGAACATTTTTTGATAAACACTGTAATCTTTGTCCGATAGCAGCAGCTACAGCTCCGCCAACTCCCGTATCAATTTCATCGAAAATCAATGTAGGAGCTGACGCACGATCAGATAAAACAACCTTTAATGCCAACAAAAAGCGAGACAGCTCACCACCAGAAGCGACACTGAACATCGGCCCAGCTCGTGTTCCAGGGTTTGTCCGCACCCAATATTCAACACGATCTATACCCTCTGAAGTGCACTTTTCAGCGTCACTTTGCATTTCAACGATAAATTCTGCCTTTTCTAATTTCAATGCAGGCAGCTCAGCCATAACACTTTTAGACAAACGGTTTGCTGCTTCTCGACGCTTCATCGATAACGATTGCGCCAACACATCATAGTTTTTTTTAGCTTCCCGCACTTCTTCTTCAAAATGTATCAATGTAGTTTGAGCTTCTTCAAAGTCAGCAAGCTTAGCCTCCATTTTATCACGCAGCTCAGCCAATTCATCAGCAGGAACGTGATATTTACGAGCAATCCCCCGAAGAGTGAAAAGACGCTCCTCTACCCGCTCCAATTCATAAGTATCGAAATCTAATTCCTGTATCGCAGCTTCTATACCCTCTTGTGCTGTTGCAAGTGCGTGCAACGCATCATCAATAGATTTCACGATAGGTTCAATTATAGTTTGTGCCTCAGAACTTTTTCGTTCTAAACGTCTCACTAAATTAGCAAGAACAGGAATTGGCGATTTTGAACTGCTTAAAAGATCATCAGCTTCCTTAATATCCGTCGCTATTTTCTCAAATTTGAGCATGTCCGCGCGACGAAGAGATAACTTCTCTTCTTCACCAACCTGAAAACCAAGTGTATCAAGCTCTTCCACACACGCACGGAGATAATCAGCTTCACGTACGGCATCTTCTACCTTGATACGCTGTCGTTGCAACAGCTCTTCAAATTCACGCCATACTCGATAACATCGACGCAAATTTTCCGTTTCGCCTTCAAGTCCACCAAAAGCATCTAGTAACTCACGGTGTATAGCTACATCAACAAGCGCACGATCATCGTGTTGTCCATGAATCTCGACCAACATGCGCCCAACGCTTCGCATCAACGCAACACTGGCCACATGGTCATTAATAAATACACGACTGCGACCATCGCTTGATTGGACACGCCGCAAAATGATATCTCCAGTATCATCGAATCCGCTTTCACGGACAATTTTTCGTGCAGGATGCTCGGCGGGTACATCAAAAACGGCTGTCACTTGCCCCTGTGTCGCACCATGACGCACGAGCGAGGCATCCCCACGCCCACCAAGCGCTAGCGACAAAGCATCAAGCAGAATAGACTTTCCCGCGCCCGTTTCCCCGGTAAAAACCGACAAACCCGCCGTAAAATGAATATCGAGCGTTTCGATCAAAACAATATTGTGAATCGAAAGCTGTACCAGCATATAAATTCAACGTATCCTATCTTTATCACCACTCAAAGCGTGCGATATCCAAGAAGATTTATGCTCCTGCGGCAATACACTATTTTTTTGTAGTAAATTATAGGACAATTTATACCACTGGCTTTTTGGATAATTACGCCCCAAGATGGCCGCAGCGGTCTGAGCTTCCATAGTCAAACCAAGGGAGAGGTTAACCTCTGTCAAGCGGAAAAGTGCCTCTTCAATTTGATTTGTATCTGGATATTCTTCAACTACAGTACGAAATCTTCTGCTTGCAGCGAGGTACTGTCGGCCCTCTTCGTAGTAGCGGCCAATCTGCATCTCCTTAGCAGCGAGCTGTTCACGCCCAAAACGTATTCTTGCTCTGGCATCCTTAACATACTTAGAATTTGGATAACGCTCTATGAGAAGCTGCATAGCAGCAATAGCACGTTTGGTATCTCGTTGATCGCGCGTAACATCGGGGATCCGATGAAATGAAGAAAGACCGATTATATAATAAGCATAATCCGCATCGTTAGCTCCCGGATAAAGGGTAATATAACGTTGAGCCATACCAACTGCATCATCATACTTGGCAAGCCTATAATTTGTGAAAGCGCCCATCACTAAGGACTTACGACCCCACTCCGTGTAGGCGTACTGTTTTTCAATTGCGAGAAACTTTTTTGCTGCCTCATCAAACCGTTTACTGTTAAGATTAGCCATTGCTTGACTGTACAAAACATCTGGTGGATCGATTTTTAAAACGTACGCAGATGAAGGAAGGGTGTCCTTATTCTTAAGTAAACAACCCGCCAATAAGAAAGCCCCCCCCAAAAGAACCCCACTCAACACTTTACGTACAACACTAAATTTTTCATGCGCCACATTCTCAATATGTATGTGAGATTTTATCATAACCTTTTTCGGCCTCCAAAGAACATTATCTTGCAGCAAAAATCATTTGGTAAAAGAGTTTATACCACACCACTTCAAAACCCCCTAACTCATTTATAGAGTTAGATCAATCATCCTTCCTAAAAGCCAGATGAAGTTTGATTAAGCTTTTTCAAATTTTTCATCTTAGCTATAAGTGAATTTTTTCATAATACGATTCATCTTCCAACACAGCTTTAACCAGTTGTAAATTTATTTTATGTCCGCCACAACGAGAACGAAATAATCCAATGAAAGGCGCTCCAAGCAGAGCAGTATCACCAATTGAATCAAGCATTTTGTGGCGGACATATTCATTCTTCCAATAAAGACCATTCGGGTTCATAACTTTATCGTCAAGACCAATAACGATGGAATTATCCAAAGAGGTGCCTAATCCTTTTTCAGAAGCTTGTAATTGTTCTGCATCTTTAACGAAACCAAAAGTACGTGCACGTGATAACTCATCCCGAAATCCCCGTGAAGTAAGGTCGAAAATTAAACCTTGCTTACCTATAGCGGGAGAAGAAAAAGAAATCTCTACATCAAATCGACGACCATCAAACGGCAAAAATTCCGCGCTGCTCTTGTTCATTTCAACGCGCAAAGATTTTTTTATAACAAAATAGGAACGCAACGCGCCTTGCTGCACAAAGCCAACTTCCTCAAAACCTCTACAATATTGCCATGAAGAGCCATCCAAAATAGGAATCTCACTACCCGATACTTCAATGACGAGATTATCCAAGTCATAAGCGGAAACTGCAGCCATAAGGTGTTCGATTGTGTCGATTCTCGTATCCCCAAACCCGAGAGTTGTTGACAGTTTAACGGCCCCTACTTGTGATGCATGCGCTCGAAATACTCGCTCTTCCCCATCCATCCCACGACGTTTGAAAACAATACCACACCCAACATCTGCCGGGAGAATTTTTATCGTAGACGAACGCCCGCTATGGACACCATGCCCTCGAAACGTTACGGCTTTTTTGAGAGTTACCTGATATTTTTGCATCAATTTTAACAGCGCTAACCCGCCAATTTTTCACGACTTTTTTTGATATTAAAAATTCGTAAAAAACGACAACCCACAATAAACCCCCTTACTTTTTCATAAGCGGGTCTAAAAAATACTAGGGCACAATACAAAGCTTTTTACCACTATGGAAGAAGTAAAAAAATTTTTTCTTCTTCCTTTTTTCGATTAGTGGACTTGGCGGCGTAAGAACGCCGGTATTTCCAGTTGATCCTCTTCACTCATAGTACGCTGCTCCTGCAGTGCATGCGGATGCAATTCCCCAGAGCGACGTGGAACATAAACAGAAGAATCCTGAGAAAAAGCCTGAGAATTTTTACCGTAAGCATGAGCCTCTTTTTGCTGAGATCTCACAGCAGGCTCTAACCGAGCTTCTGGTTCAGCTTCTTCGCGAGATGTTATGCTCTGCTTTAAACGTTGCCAAAGATTGCGAGGACCATGCTCAGTAACAGATGATCTGTCATTTTGACTATTAGCAACAGGAGGAAAATCCTTCAACTCAGGCATACGCACTGGTACTGGACGAGGCTGAACTTGCCTTTCACTTTTCCTCACAGTGCCTCTCATCTCATCTAGAGCATGCGCCGTTGCTTCTACACTCACTGCTGCAGCCATCGGCTGATGAGAAGCACGATAAATTTGCGCACGCTGCGCATTCGATATTTTCCCTTGTACAACACCTGATCCATAAGGTGAAGCATTTACATTTCGTGCAGGGCCCGTATCCGCAGGCTGCGCAAAAATCTGACTTTTCGGCTGAAATTTTTCTTCTGTCGACCTGCCTGTCTCTGTTTCAAGCGTTTCCATAACCTCTTCCATCGACTCAGAACACGATTGAGGGGAAGCGTGAATATGAAGAGAAGCCTGTGCCATTCCAGGATCGCCTCTGCGAACTGGAGCTGCAGGTCTCTGCATTTTGGGATGGGGGGGTTGAACCACTTCGTTAGACTCACGGTCGATACCGGTCGCAACAACAGATACACGAATGACACCTTCCAGCGACTCATCATCAATAGCACCAAAAATAACATTCGCATCAGCATCGACCTCTTCGCGAATACGATTAGCAGCCTCATCTACTTCAAATAAAGTCATATCGCGACCGCCAGTGATAGAAATCAAAAGACCACGAGCACCACGCATAGAAGTATCATCTAAAAGCGGATTTGCGATAGCAGCCTCGGCAGCGGCTAAAGCACGCCCCTCACCAGATGCCTCACCAGTTCCCATCATTGCACGACCCATTTCGTGCATGACAGAGCGGACATCGGCAAAATCAAGGTTGATAAGCCCTTCTTTGATCATCAAATCTGTAATGGAAGCAACACCAGAGTAAAGCACCTGGTCGGCCATTGCAAAGGCATCAGAAAACGTCGTCTTCTCATCTGCAATACGAAAAAGATTCTGATTGGGAATTACAATCAATGTATCAACAGATTTTTGCAACTCCTCAATTCCAGCTTCTGCTGTTTTCATACGGCGAGCACCTTCAAACTGAAATGGTTTCGTCACAACACCAACGGTCAAAATTCCTTTCTCGCGCGCCGCAAGAGCCACAACAGGCGCCGCTCCCGTCCCGGTACCCCCTCCCATACCTGCGGTAATAAAAACCATATGAGAATCTGCAAGATGATCGATAATCTCATCAATACATTCTTCTGCAGCTGCTCGCCCAACTTCTGGTAAAGCACCAGCGCCTAAACCTTCTGTCACTGCTGCGCCAAGCTGGATCACACGCTCGGCTTTTGACATCGCTAAAGCCTGTGCATCCGTATTAGCAACAACAAAATCAACTCCTTGAAGACCAGCATTAATCATATTGTTCACGGCATTCCCGCCACCACCGCCAACACCGAAAACAGTGATACGTGGCTTCAATTCCGCGATATCTGGCCGATGCAGATTAATCGTCATTTCCTTTTCCTTTTCATAAGACATCGCAAGCCAAAGCGATGAACATTAACTTACCTGAATAAACTTACTCAAAAACTCTCACGCAACCACTGACCGACACGCCGAAAATACCCACGCGTGCCCACCGATAGACGATTTACCGTAGCCTGTACCGTTTTTTCCTCAAAACCCACTAACTGCGGATAAATCAACAGCCCGACAGCAGACGAGAACGCCGCCCCTTTTGCAAAAGAAGGAAGCCTCGAAACACCTAAAGGCCGCCCTATACGAACATTTCTTCCCAATATAGTACGCGCCATCTCTGGCAACCCTATTAACTGGCTTGCCCCCCCAGTCAAAATAACACGTTTCCCAACTATGTGACCGAAACCAGACCGATTAAGACAATCACGCACCATTTCCAATATTTCTTCGACACGCACACGAATAATACGGCAAAGAACAGCGCGCGGATACTGAGTCTCACGATATTCGCTCCCAAGCTCCGCTACATCAATCATATGCCGATCATCAGCACTCGCCAAAAGCGCAGAGCCATACACAACCTTCAAACGCTCTGCCTCCTCAATAGACGTAGAGAAGCCACGCGCTACGTCAAGAGTCACATGACGCCCACCAACTGCCAGCGCATCCGCATGAACAAATTTTCCTTCAGAAAACACTGAAAATGTTGTCGTTCCACCACCAAAATCAATGCAAGCTGCCCCTAAACGTGCCTCATCATTGATTAAAACAGAAAGACCGCTCGCTAAAGGAGTTGCAACCATCGCCTCAACACTCAAATGCGCGCGATTAATACAGGCCTCCAAATTACGCAAAGACGCTGTCTCAGCTGTCACGACATGCACATCAACGCCAAACAATTCCCCAACCATCCCAATAGGACTAGAGATTCCTTTATCACCATCCAGCACATAGGACATTGGAACCGAATGCACAACATGGCGCTCAGCATCAAAAACTTTGCGCGAAACATCTGCCAATGCCATACGTACATCACGTGTCGTCACCTCACGGCCATTTAAACTGATCATTCCATTAACCAGAGCACTTTTCAGCCGACTGGAAGAAAAACTTACAATCACTGAATCCACGACTAAGCCAGCCATTTTTTCGGCTGCATCAACAGCCAACCGTATTGACTGCTCCGCTGCAGACATATCCATCACGATGCCAGATTTAATACCACGCGAACGCTGCACTCCAAAACCGAGGACTTCCATGGAGTGCGTACGACCGTGTAAATGCTGCGCATGCTTTAAAGGACGCAAACAAGCAATAAGACAAACGACCTTACTTGATCCTACATCGAGAACCGTCAAGAAACGCGCTTTACGCCCCCTTACATGATGTGATCCTAGAAACATTACAGATCCCCTGCTTTATAAGCCTTTAAAACGCGCTCTTCTTCTGCCACAGCAGCATCACGGCGCGCCAACGCATCATCTGACAAGGAAACTGTAATCCTATCAAGAAGGCGCAAATCAACACTCAAAACATCACGTGAAAAAAGGTACTGCGCCCGCCCCGTCTTAATGAGAGATGTAAGCCCTCCAAGTACATCATCTTCGGGCAACATAACCCGTACTCCATTATTCAAAATGAGATCCCAACGCCGATCACCTATACGCACATAAGCGCGAACACGATCATATACCTCTGGATACACCGAAAGCGCCTGAATAAACGCCTTGGCAGAGATTTGCGCACCCTGACCAACCACAAGAGGCAAATCTCGAATCCGCCCCCCCTGAAAAGGAACAATCACGCGTCCCGTACTATCAATGACATCCAGCACACCATCATGCTGCCAAATTGCGTACGGTTTACGTTCCACAATCGTAACGCATAGGCGATTAGGATAAACCTTCTGAACATTAGCAGATTCAACCCAAACGTGCTGCTCCAAAGCAGAACGCGCTTTACCAACATCAAAGGTAAACATTGACTGAGAAACATCGAGTTCCAAAAGTTCCAAAATTTCCTGCCTTGCGACACGCTTATTGCCACGTACATCAACACTGGTAACTGCAAAACCGACGTTCGATATTGCGGCCGCCACAATTGTTTCCGCACGACCACTCGATAAAACTCCATAAAGTGCAGTTATAAAGAAAAAAAACACAACAGCAAAAGAGCCAAGATGGCGAGGCACATGAACGTTAAAAAATACAAATGCAAACAACCGAAAAAAACGACGATAGAGACGCGGGAAGGCGAATACAGACGACTCCACCCGAGCATTCGTTTGATCAACACTCAGCGCACACATGACGCGTCCCCCACCATCCATTGAACGACGTCACTGTAAGTACGATCACTTGCCTTCGCAATATCAGGTAAAAGAGACGTCGACGTCATACCGGGCTGCGTATTAATCTCAAGCCAAACCAACTCTTCTGCTTCCTCATTAAAACGAAAATCAGAACGACTAACACCCCGACAACCTATTGCCTGGTGTGCCGCCAAGGATATTTGTTGCACCTTTTGGTAAATATTTGGTGAAAGTTGTGCAGGACAAATATGAAGGGAACCACCAAGCTCGTATTTTGATTCGTAATCATAAAATTTAGAACACTGATCGAGCAAAATCTCACAAACATCTAAAACTTCATTTCCCAAAACAGCACAGGTAAGTTCACGCCCGGGAATATATTTTTCAACCATTACTTCGTCCGAGTAATCCCACTCAGCTCCCACAATGTTGTGCGGAGGTGAAATTTCATGTTCCCCAACAATTACAACACCGACACTAGACCCTTCACGCACAGGCTTAATTACGTAAGGAGGCTCCATAGGATGCGACTGTCCAATAGCAAAGCGACTCATTACATGAGAAGGAGCGACAGGGACACCAACGCTGGAAGCAATAATTTTTGCGCGCGCCTTGTCCATCGCTAATGCAGATGCCATCACTCCAGAATGTGTATAAGGGATTTTCAAGTACTCAAGAACACCTTGGATACGACCATCCTCACCAAATGATCCATGCAATGCATTAAAAGCGACATCGGGTTGTAACCGCTCAAGAACGGATGCAACACGACCATCAACATCCACGCGACTCACACGATATCCCTGTGCTTCAAGGACATCGGCACAAGCAGCACCTGAAGACAAACTTACAGACCGTTCAGAGGAAAGCCCCCCCATCAATACAGCTATATGCCTACCTTTCATGACCACTTCCCCCTCCTCGCACACTACATATAGACCACATAGAAATCACCAACACCATATACAGGAAAGACTAAGATTTATCTTTGCGAATCAACAATCTAGCATTTCCTCTAATGAATCAGACTCAAGCAGATGACGCAAGAGTTTCTCTGTTAATTTATTGATTCTTAATGGATTTTTTTATTATCTCTTTGAAATGACTCAGTTTTTTTTCGCTATTTTTTTAATCAACAAATTTTAATCAACAAAGTCGTTCAAAAGAAAGAACTGTACGACCCTGTTCGAATTGACCAATGCGCTGTATTTCCCACTCTAATAAGTGAGATGAATGAGCGAATACGCGAGCGCGCACTACTTCGCCCAATGCTTCTAAATCATAGCCCGTAGCATGCCCTATATTAATCATAAAATTACAGTGCATTTCACTCATTTGAGCGCCACCAATCTGCAAGCCACGACACCCCGCCTCATCAATAACGCGCCACGCAGATGCACCTTCAGGATTGCGGAAAGTTGAACCACCTGTTTTTTCACGAATAGGCTGCACTGTTTCTCGGTGAAGAGAAACTGCGTTCATGGCAGAACGAATACTATCTCTACTCCCCCGCTGCCCTTCTAATAAAGCAGCAATAAAAATAATACCTTCAGGGATACTACAATGGCGATAAGAATAATGCATGTCTGCCAAACTCAAGACGTGGCGCCGCCCTTCACGATCAAGCGCATAAACCTCAACGACGCGCTCAGCTGTTTCAATACCATTAGCCCCTGCATTCATTTTTAATGCTCCACCGAGACTACCAGGGATACCGTGAAAAAAGTGAAAGCCTGCAATTTCAGCCTCCAGGGCAGCAGAAGCTAAATGCTTATCTGCCGCCGCAGCGCCAACGAGGAGACGTGTCAGAGAAACTTTCTGCACTTGTCCGAAACCCTTTGCTGAAAGACGAATAACAACTCCGGGAATACCTCCGTCACGAATCAAAAGATTAGAACCAATTCCAACAATTTTCACAGGAATGCACTTAGGTAAGACTTTGAGAAAAAGAGCTAAATCTGCTTCATCAACAGGCTGATAAAAAAGCTCAGCCACTCCACCAGTGCGAAACCACGTAACCTTCCGCATATCAGCGTTGGGCACGAGCTTCCCTCTTATGCCGCTCAACGCAGGCCCTAACCGTGCCAACAGCGCCTCACCATTAATGATTTGAAAACTCATCGCCATCATCAAGTGCTGCCAACAATTGAGGCAACGCACAAGCCCATTGTGTGATATTGCCAGCACCGAGAAAAATAACATAATCACCGGACTTAGCACACGTATATACAATCGAAACAACGTCTTCCAGAGTTTTAATTAGACGTACATCGCGATGGCCGGCCGTTTTAACATGCTCTGCCAATTCTTCAACACCAAAACCAGCGATCGGTTCTTCACCAGCAGCGTAAACTGGTGCAATTACCACTGTATCTGCATCATTAAAACAAGTGGAAAAATCGTCAAATAGATTATGCAAGCGTGAATAACGATGCGGCTGTACAACCGCTATAACCCGCCCTTTTGCACTCTCACGAGCTGCACGTAAAACAGCTTTTATTTCGACGGGATGATGCCCATAATCATCAAATATTTCAACACTACGCCAACTCCCTGTTTGCGTAAAACGCCGTCTTACCCCACCAAATTCCGCTAACCCCCTTTTTATAGTTTCACTCGAAACGCCAAGTTCATGAGCAATAGCAATCGCGGCAGTCGCGTTGGCAACATTGTGTTGCCCAGACATCGGTAGAACGATGTCTTTCAATTCAGTCTCTTTCCCCGTCTTTTTCGAGCGGATAAAAACATCAAAGTGTGTCTTTTTACCATCTACGGTAAGATTAAGAAAACGAACATCTGCTTGTGGATTCGCACCATAAGTGATTATCCAACGATCATCAATGCGGCTAGCCAATGTTTGAACTTCTGGATGATCAAGGCATAAAACGGCGAAACCGTAAAAAGGAACGTTCTGTACAAATTGACGAAAAGCATCACGAACAGCATTGAAGCTACCGTAATGATCTAAATGTTCAGAATCAATATTTGTAACAACAACGATATCAGCGGGAAGTTTTAAAAATGTGCCATCACTTTCGTCAGCTTCAACCACCATCCAATCACCCTCCCCCATACGGGCATTGGTACCATAAGCATTGATAATACCACCATTAATCACCATGGGGTCAAAATGTCCAGCATCAAGAAGCGCAGCAACCATTGATGTAGTCGTTGTCTTACCATGCGTACCACCAACAGCAATTGCCCGACGAAACCGCATCAGCTCAGCAAGCATTTCAGCACGCCTCACAATTGGCAAATGCCTTTCTTTCGCAGCGATGTATTCAGGATTTGTTTTCTTTACAGCAGTAGAAATAACAACAACCTCCGCATCCTTCAAGTTTTTGGCATCATGACCTATGTGAACGCCGATCCCCTTCTCCCGCAGGCGTTTGACATTTGCATTATCAGCTTGGTCGGATCCTTGAACTTTATAGCCAAGACCATGTAAGACCTCAGCAATTCCACTCATGCCAATCCCACCAATTCCAATAAAATAGATAAGTCCGACATTAAGCGGCATTTTCATCAAAAAACTCCTCTCTAATATCTGAAAGCGGCCGCTTTGCAATCAATGCTTCCGCCATATCCGCGAGACGACCAGTTGCATAGGGCTTCCCAGCCTTTTTTGCGGCTAATGCTCGTTTTTCTAACAAATGTGGTTCACGACAAGCCTGCGTTAAAAAAGAAGCAAGCTTTTTTGCACTTAGATCATTTTCCGATACAATATGGGCTCCCCCGGATGCAGCGAGTAATGCCGCATTTGCAGCCTGATCATGATCTAAAGCATGAGGATATGGAACAAGTAAAGCAGGTCTACCAATTACGGCTATTTCACAAACGGACGATGCGCCAGCACGTGATAGAATGAAATGAGATCGCGCCATCCGCTCAGCTATATCATCAAAAAACAAGGCAATTTCTGCCGGTACGCCCATATCGTTGTAAACCTTTTCTAACTCTGCAACCTCACCCCGAACCTGCTGAGTAATCCGTAAACGCTTACGTATCTCATCGTCAAGCAAGACGATTGCACCTGGCACAACTCGTGAAAAAAAAGAAGCTCCCTGACTCCCACCAAAAATTAAAAACGAAAATGGCTCTTTATCGGCAGAGCGACAATAAGGAACCTCTGCCGCCCGAAGAACGGTCTCACGCACGGGATTACCAGTCAAGAAAATTTTGTGAGCATAGACACTTTTTAGAGACAACAAACCACCCGCTATCGCCTGAACCATGGTTGCTAATACCCGATTGGCACGTCCCATAACAGCATTTTGTTCGTGAATAAACGTCAAGCGCCTCGTTAAAAAGGCGGCAAAAAGAGGAGGAACGGTGGGATAACCACCAAACCCACCTACGAGAACAGGACGCAATTTATAAAAAAGGGCTAATGACTGCCCCACACCCTTCAACAAATACCAAAATGTTTTTATAAATGTAAGAGGATGACGTCGTGCAAATGTCGCCGATGAAATTATGTGAACATGATCTTCCTCAAAGCAGCGCACGAAGCCCTTTGCTCTTTCATCCGTTGCCAAATGAACATCATATCCACGCTGCTTCAATTCAACCGCAAGCGCTTCCGCGGGAAAAAGATGTCCACCGGTACCACCAGCAACCAAAACGATGACTTTTTTATTTGTCATAAGCAAAATCCGAAACAACAGGTGAAGAAAAAGCTGAAAGACGTGCTTCTGGCCAGCGGCGCGTCAAACTAAGCAAAATTCCCATTGAAATAGCGATCGCTATCATAGACGAGCCACCATAAGAAATAAACGGCAGCGTCATGCCTTTTGGAGGCATCAAATGCAAATTGACAGCCATGTTAATACTTGATTGAAAACCAATCATCATTGCTATGCCGGTAATACCAAAGCGTGTAAACATGTCACGCGTGTTCATCGCTATATAAAGCGAGCGCATAACGATAAAGCCAAAAAGCATCAGAATTAACAAGCAGAGGATAATACCGTATTCTTCGGCAGCAACAGAAAATACAAAATCCGTATGGCTATCGGGAATGATGCGTTTAACCACTCCCTCACCCGGCCCCTGCCCAAACCAACCACCATTCAAAATAGCTTCACGCCCTACATCCACTTGGAAGGTGTCACCTTTACCTGTGAAAAAACCGTCGATACGTTCGCGGACATGGTAAAGAGAGATATACGCAGAAATTCCTCCTACGAGACCAAGAATGAGAAATAACAAAATAACAATCAAGGGCACGCCCGTAACAAAAAACAGGCCACCCCACGCTGCGCTCACTAAGAGCGTTTGACCGATGTCCGGCTGTAACACGAGAAGTACACAAAAAATGGCGTAAAGTGCGATAGCAAGGACGTAATTGAACATTCCTTTCTTCCGCACCTGTTCCGAAAAAATCCAAGCTGATGTAATGACAAAAGCTGGCTTCATAAACTCAGAGGCTTGCACAGAAACACCAAATACGGGAATCCATCGCCTCGCTCCTTTTAATTCTGGACCCCAAAATAAAGTCGCAACCATAAGAACGAGTGCTACAACCAACAACAAGACGCATAAACGGCGAATATTGCGAGGTGAAAAAAAAGAAATAGTGGTCAGAACAAAGAATGCCAAAACGCTGAAAGTAATATGCCAACGTACAAAGTAAAAACCATCGTCAATCCCAATTTTTTTTGCAACGGTAGGGCTAGCTGCAAAGGACAACATAATCCCAATCCCTATTAACATCAAACAAGCAGCAAAAATAGAACGGTCAATTGTCCACCACCAATTGGCAACCGGATCTCGGTCTGCACGAGTAACCATCATATTTATTCTACCCTTTTCACACTTTTGCCAAAAATTACTAAAAGTAGTGTGGCTCACTTGATTTTAGCAAACATCTCAAAAATTGAGTTATATGAAAAAAGATTCTGGAATGTTAACATAAAATCATTTTTTTATAATTTTACGATCTGGGCTTCTTTTAACTGCATGACAAAAGAAATGAATGCATCTCCGCGCATTTCATAATTTTTGAACTGATCATAACTCGCGCAAGCTGGTGAAAGAAGGACGACTGCCTCTTTTGCACCGCAGCGAGCTGCATCAATGGCTGCTTCGTGCACCGCATTCTCTAAAGTTAAACTCATGGAAAAAGGACAAGCGGACCCAATGACGTCAGAAAATCCTTTCGCCGAACTTCCAATTAAATAAACCTTGCGAATTTTGTGAAAAAATCTCCTAAGAGCCTCAATTCCACCTCTCTTTTCTTGTCCCCCAACAATCCAAAAAATGTCATCGAACGCAGAAAGCGCAGAAGCTGACGCATCTGCATTCGTGGCTTTGCTGTCGTTAACAAACAAAACTGACCCAATTTTACGCACCTGCTGCATGCGATGCGCCAACCCTTTATAACTCGCTAAATGCTCTTCTACGCGCAAATCAGTAATTTCTAAAGCCCGCAACGCTGCCAGTACCATGAGAGTATTTTGTACGTTATGATCGCCTCGCAACGCATTCATATAAGCAATATCTGCAAGCATGTGTCGCTGTCCATGGCGAACAGAAAAAAGCTTTGTTCCTTCTGCGTAAAAACCGTTTTCAACAAAATTTTCCTTAGAAATTGCCTCAACTTGACAACCGTCTTGGACCAACTGTTGGTACAAATCCCGACAAACTGCATCATCAATTGAAATAAAGGCGCGAGCTGCTCTAGAAACCAGACTCTTCTTCGCTTGGACATAACGGGAAAAGCTGCCATGACGATCGATGTGATCGAAAGTCAAATTCAGTAAGAGACCAATAGTTGGACGAAGAGATGGTGTAAGATCAATCTGAAACGATGAACATTCTACCACATAAATACACTTCTTAGTAAACGGCTTTAGAGTCAATATCGGGACTCCAATATTGCCCCCCATTTGTACATCGTAGCCCATTTTTTCCAGTAGGTGGGTGAGCAAAGCTGTCGTCGTTGACTTCCCATTTGTGCCTGTGATAGCAACGAACGGGACGTCCTTTTCGTGGAACCCGTGGTGCTGCAGAAAGTGATTGCGCGCGCGGATAAATAATTCGATGTCGCCGATAATTTCTATATTTGCTTGACGTGCTTTATCGACAACCCAATGAGGCTTAGGATAAATCAAAGGAACCCCGGGTGCTAAAACTAGCGCAGAAAACTCCGACCAATCCTCGGACCGGAGATCTCTTGTTGGAATATTTTCCTCACGGGCCATCTCGACGCGCGAAGAATCGTCATCCCACGCAAAAACATCCGCGTGACCACTCATCAACGCCTGAGCCGCCGCCAACCCCGACTGCCCCAACCCAAATAGAGCAACCTTTTTGTTTTCATAACAAGGAACAGAAATCAAATCTCACCGTAACTTAAGTGTCGAAAGACCAATCAAAGCCAAAACGATCGAAATGATCCAGAAACGTACCACAATTTGGCTTTCAGTCCAACCTTTTTTCTCAAAGTGATGATGAATTGGCGCCATAAGAAATACACGTTTTTTTGTTAGTTTGAAGTAACCAACCTGAATAACAACCGAAAACGCCTCTAAAACAAAGATCCCACAGATAAAAACCGAAACAATTTCGTGCTTAGTGGCAACGGCAACAACACCCAAAAGCCCTCCAAGTGCTAGTGAACCAGTATCCCCCATAAAAATAGCCGCTGGGGGCGCATTAAACCACAAAAAACCAAGACCAGCACCGACGACAGCTCCCAGCAAAACGGTCAATTCGCCCGTTCCTGGCACATAGCGGATCTGTAAATAATCAGAAAAATTTATATTGCCAGAAAGATAAGCAATTAAAGCAAAAGAAAAAGCAGCAACCATTACAGGAACGATAGCAAGCCCATCAAGACCATCGGTTACATTGACAGCATTTCCTGTAGCCACAACGACAACAGCAGAAAAAGGAAGGAAAAACCAACCCAAATTTATGAAATAATCTTTCACAAAAGGCAATGCTAACCCAGGTGGTTGAATTTGTGAAATAAAAAAAGCAGCGACAGCTGCAATTACAAACTCCAAACTTAATCGCGCTTTACCGGAAAATCCTTTTTCCGTTTGCTTCGTTACCTTAAGATAGTCATCATAAAAACCAATTGCTCCAAAAAGAAGCATAACAGACAACGATATCCAAAAGTAGATATTGGACAAATTACACCACAAAAGCGCCGATACCACAACGCCAATTAAAATCATGAATCCACCCATAGTAGGTGTTCCAGCCTTTTTAAAATGCGTCTGAGGACCATCAGCTCTGATTGGCTGTCCTTTTCCCTGCCGAAGCTTAAGAGCAGCAATAATGCTGGGACCAAATAAAAACACAATGAGACCTGATGTAAGTGTAGCTGCCACGGTACGAAAAGTGATATAATGGAAAACATTAACACCCGGGAGCCAATCATTAAGTGAATAAAGAAACAGCATCATAGTGTAAAAACCTAAACAAAATTATTGGGATGCCACTTTATAACGGTCCAAAAGCGCAACTACAATATTTGACGAATAAATACTACGGGATGATTTGACCATTATCAGATCTCCATCTGAAATTTCTGAAAAAATAAGTGACAAAATTTCCTTAATATTTTCAGCATAACGGGTCCTAACATGCGCGGACAAGTCAGCCGCTAAAAACCCCATTTCCTTACCAAACAAAAAAACCGGATCGGCACCGGAGGCACATACCGGCTCTACTAAATCACGATGAAGTCTTTCACTGTAAGCTCCCAATTCAAGCATATCACCCAAAACGGCAATCCGTCGCCCTTTTTCTCCCACTGGTCCCGCGGCCAAAAGATCGAGGGCAGCCCGCATAGAAGCAGGATTGGCGTTATAACTTTCGTCGATCAAATGAAATACACCGCCACTTGGTAAAGACAGTCGATAGCAAATACCGCGACCTTCTTGCAAAGAAAATTGGCTTAAAGCAGGTATAATGCGCGTTAAATCAGCATTAATTGCCCCACAAACAGCAAAAACTCCCAAACTATTTTGTGCTATATGTTTTCCTGGCGCACAAATTTTAATCGTTACGTCGCGGTCAGAAACACATGCAACAAAATGAGAAGAATCTTTTGAAAGGAAAAGTTCTTTAGCTCTATAATCGGCATGTTGTTTTTTACCAAAGCTTAAAATTTTCTTCACACCGCATCGTTTTGCTTTGTGAACCAAATGAGAGAAAAAGTCATCATCTGCGTTTAAAATAGCAGTACCATCCTCATCCAGTCCCTCAAAAATTTCGGCCTTTGCATCTGAAATTTCCTCAAGATTTTTAAAAAAACCCATATGCACAGCAGCAATGCAAGTAATCAAAGCGACATGTGGACGAACTAATTTAACTAAAGGACGTATCTCGTCTTTGTGATTCATGCCGATTTCAAAGATACCATAATCACTATCTGCGGACATCCGCGCCAAAGTCAGAGGCACCCCCCAACAATTATTTAAAGAAGCGAGATTAGCATGGACCTTTCCAACAGTCTCAAGAGCCTGTTTCAAAATTTCTTTTGTCGTCGTTTTCCCGACAGAACCCGTTATAGCTATAATTTTAGCCTTTGAGCGCTTACGTGCCGCTTGCGCAAGATTTTCTAATGCCTGTAAAACGTCAGGAACAACAACTAACGGAAGAGCCAATTTTTTCATTTCAGGCAGGTGCTCTCGTGCAATTACAATAGCTCCAGCGCCTTGCGTATGAGCTTTCGTAGCAAAATCATGGCCATCAAAACGATTGCCTTTTATACAAAAAAAGATATCGCCTTTTGCGAGTGTTCGGCTGTCGATAGACACCCCCGAAAATGCCTCCGGCAAAGGTCCAATCGCAAAACCATTCACTGCAGCAAGAAGCTCCCGTTTATCCCACAAAACAGTCATGAATGTCTTTCCTCTAAAGCGGAAAGTGCATGCAAGCGATCTGAAAATGGGTAATTCTTTTCCCCTATAATCTGACCATCTTCATGCCCTTTTCCAGCTATAATCAATGTATCTCCAGCTTCAAGAAGCCCCACCGCATAAGAAATTGCCTCCCCCCGGTCTGCTATCTCTATTGCACCTTCAGCTGCCTGCAAAATATCTTTTCGAATTTTTTCCGGCATCTCGGTCCGAGGATTATCATCAGTTACAATAACAACATCAGCCTTATCGACAGCAATTTTTCCCATTAAAGGCCTTTTCCCTTTGTCACGATCGCCGCCGCAGCCAAAAACAAGAATCAAACGCCCTTGAGTAAAAGGGCGAACAGAAAGTAGAACCTGCTCTAAGGCTTCGGGTTTATGCGCGTAATCTACATAAACAGGGGCATTATTTTCTGTTTTTCCAACTAATTCTAATCGCCCAGGAGCTCCTTTCAATTTTTCAAGGAAGAGAAAAACTTTATCAGGAGACGCACCCGTCACAATCGCCAATCCCGCAGCCATGAGCGCATTACTAACCTGAAAATCTCCAGCTAAAGGCAAATTAAAGGCGTAAATACTGCCTCCCATACGACATTCAACACATTGCTTAGTACGCTGGTGCTCCACACGATTTACCGTGATAAATCGCCCTTTACGTCCAACTGTTAATGCACGACGGCCCACCTGCCTGACGTGGTCAATAACTTTTTGCGAATAAAGGTCATCTGCAAAAATCAAAGCGGGAAAATCTTTCGGTAAAAGTGTATCAAATAATCTCATTTTAGCACGCAAATAATCTTCCATACAGCCGTGATAATCCATGTGATCGTGCCCCAAATTTGTGAAGGCTGCCGCTGACAAATGGATCCCATCAAGTCGACTCTGATCGATCCCGTGCGAAGAGGCCTCAAGAGCTGCGTGCGTAACACCCTCTTTGGTAATTTCACATAATAAACGTCGCAAAACTACCGGATCTGGTGTTGTAAGGGAGCCGTAATCATTCCGTTTAGGAGAAACAACACCTACTGTTCCTATGCTAGCTGCACAAAACCTGGCGTACTCCCAAATTTGCCGGACAAAAGATACAACAGATGTTTTTCCACTTGTTCCCGTTACGGCCACCACAATTTCAGGTTGAAGACTATAAAAACGTGCAGCAGCTATTGCTAAAGTATGGCGAACATCTGAAACACGTAGGACTGGAACAGATAAATTGTCAGAAGCAAAATTATGATCTGTTACAATTGCCCGCGCGCCACGCATTACCGCATCATTAATGTATTGCCTACCATCACCTTTATTTCCTTGAATAGCTACAAAAACATAACCAGGAAATATTTCCCGAGAATCTGCGCTTATCCCCGTAATCTCTATACGTCCAAGATCATCATCTCTAACATATTCTGGAAACAATGCCCTAAGTAACATGCTCACACCTATCTTTATTCTAATTTCTCGCCATTGTTTTTAACGATCTCATATTGTCATTTGGAGTAAAAATTGGTGCATATTCTTTTTTAAAGTCCGGTTTTACCCCCAGAAAACTTGCTGAGCGGCGAATAATATTAGCAAGAACCGGCCCCGCATTCATCGCCGCTGTGGCCGTTTTTTTTCCGTCTTCCGGCTGAGGTTCATCAATAATTGTCAGAACGACATAGGAAGGATCATCAATCGGAAACGCAGCGAGAAAGCTATTAAAATTCTTTGTCTTAGAATATTTTCCATTTTCAACTTTTTCGGCTGTTCCCGTTTTTCCCCCAACACGATACCCCTCTACTTTTGCATTACGCCCAGAACCAATACTGCTGTTTAATTTATAAAGATAGCGCATATCTCGGCTTGTTTCAGGATGCAAAACCGACTTCGCATGTTGCAAAGCTTGTACTTTTTCGCGTTTTAAAAAGGTGGGAGCAATCAACCAGCCACCGTTCATCAAAGCAGCAGCACCTACAGCCGTTTGCAGAGGTGTTGTTGCCATGCCATGTCCAAATGAAATTGTCATAGAATGAATATCGTGCCATTGGCGCGGTTCAACGGGGTGAGCAACCTCAGGAAGTTCAGTTACTATACGATCCAGCAAACCTAACCGTTTTAGAAAGTTACGGTGTTTATCAACCCCTATCGCCAACGCCTCTTTAGCAGAACCAATATTGGAAGAATAAATAAAAACTTCCCATAAAGCTAGAGGACGATTTTTTCCATGAAAATCACGGATAAAATACCGTCGACTCGCTTGCAGGGGCTGCGAAGCATCAATAACACTGTTCAAGCGAAAAATATTTGAATCAAGTGCCATCGCAGTCGTAAAACTCTTAATGATAGAGCCCATTTCGAAAACTCCAGCGGTTATACGATTTAAGCGATCACTTTTTAACGCATCGACGGGATTTCTTGGATTAAAGTCAGGTATAGATGCCATAGCTAAAACTTCACCAGTGTGAATATTTAAAATGACAGCCCCGGCGGCAATTGCTTTATAACGCTTCATAGCTTGAGTCAATTCATCGTGTACAACTGTCTGAACACGAACATCAAGTGCGAGCTGAATCGGCTTTAATGACGACTCAATTGCAAGACCAGAAGCACGCAAAACACTCAAACCAGCATCGTCGATGTATTTTTCCATACCGGCTATGCCCTGATTATCAATATTGACCATGCCAAGAATATGCGAAGACACAGATCCACTTGGATAAAAACGGCGAACTTCAGTACGAAAACCAATTCCAGGGATGCCAAGTGCCATAATTTGTGATTTCTGTGTCGGCGTCAGCCCACGTTGTATCCAGGAAAAATTGGATTTTCTTTTCAAACGCTTGTAAGTTTCTTGCCAGTTAAGATTGGGTAAAACTGTCGAAAGAAGCTCTATCGTTTCATCTACGTCGATGATACGTCGTGGCTCAGCAAAAAGTGAATAAGTCTTAATGTCTGTCGCCAGTAGACGCCCATTGCGGTCGATAATATCAGGACGAGAAGCTAATTGAAAAACGGCCGGTCCTTTGGCCTCTTCGATCTGCCCACCTTCAAATCCATAAGAAATAAGGCATGCTCCCATGATGCTGTACAGAACAAAAAAGCACAAAAAAGAAAAAAACAAGCGTAAGCGATTAGCATGAAAATTATCGGCGGAAGAATTACGAGCGATTAAGCAATTCTTTCTTCGAAAAAATAGAAACGACAATCCTATCACTGCACGCCCTTTTGAATAATACCACCTACGTGTGAAACACGATTATTTGCCAAGAAGCCTCCACTCTCTTCTAAAGTATTTTGCTTAATAATTTCTTCAATTTTATCATCCACACGTATCGGGATATCCTCAAACTCAACGACTTGGCGAGGCTGAGTTATTTCCAAACCAAGCTCCTTTTGATAATGCTTTGCAAGCCTCTGCATACGCGAAGGTTCTATCATTACAGCCCATTCGGCATGAAGTAGGCTAACCATATTTTTTTCCGCAAAAATTTTATGTTCAAGATGACGAACCTCACTAATACGCCTTTGAACATCATATTTTACTTTATAGGTAACACCTGCCGTGCAAACCATGACCATTATCAAAATCATATCCAAAGTACGAAAAACTGTCATTTTTTTAGCCTTCAAAACCAGTCATTTCAGCCAAGCCGAACAATTTCATATCTGCGACGGGATTATCTTGCTTAGTGCGTACACCAATACGTAATCTTGCAGAACGCGAACGAGGATTTTTCTCCAACTCTTCTTTATCTGCAGTTACCCCACCTTTAAACAGAGGGACAAATGTCGCCGGAGATACCTCCACTTCAGGAAGGTGACGTGACCTTTTGATGCTTCCCGAACGAACAGAAAAAAATCTTTTGACCATACGGTCTTCAAGAGAATGAAAGCTAACTACACCTAAACGGCCTCCTACTTTCAAAATACGCTCAGCAGCAAATAGACCGCGCGCAAGCTCGCCAATTTCATCGTTTACATATATGCGAAGGGCTTGAAACACACGCGTTGCAGGATGAATACGATCTCTTGGATTACGGCCCATCAATGCTTCAATAGCATTAGCAAGATCGCCCGTACGCAAAAAAGGACGAGCAAGGCGGCGTCTTTCAATCATACGTGCAATTCGGCCCGCATAGCGTTCCTCCCCCAATGTCTTAAATATTCGAGTTAATTCATCCACTTTTAGACGATTTACAACATCACTCGCCGTGAAACCGCTCTGAGCCATCCGCATATCCAATGGACCATCTTTCTGAAAAGAAAATCCTCTTTCAGCTTCATCAAGCTGCATCGAAGACACACCAATATCCAAAATAACCGCGTCCACCTTTTCTTTAACCACATGATCCAATTGCGAAAATTTCATCTGTACTAAATGAAACCGCGGGAAAAACTCTTCAACAAGCGGTTGCCCCTCACGAATAGCCTGAGGATCACGATCAAGGGCAACGACATCCGCACCCGCATCTAAAAAGGCACGCGCATAACCACCAGCACCAAAAGTACCATCAATTATCTTTGCTCCGGCCAACGGTGCAAGCCCAGCTAAAACTGACTGCAACAACACCGGGATATGGCGTTCGGCTTTGTTACCCTGTTGTGTCAAAATAACCCATCTTGATGTATGTCTGCTCAAATCAGTAGCTATTAACTAACGCTACTCCCACCGGAACCTTAATCACATTCTTCCATTACAATGAAAAACGGGATTAAAACCAACTCAGCGCGTGTGCTAACATATTATGCTTAAAAAAACGTTACGATCCCCCAACACAAACCCCGACAGCAAAGCGCGGGCAACACCGATAACACAAATATCAGTCGGCCTGTAAGCCGGGTTCTGTATGGTAAAGCTCACACTCTACATGGCAACCATTCATCTGGGACGGATGTTACCACCCGCCTCGTGCAACCTACCCGAATGACTCACCTGGAAACTGGTTGCAAGTCGAACCTTGCGCGTCATTTCTACTCGGTCTTGCTCCCGGTGGGGTTTACCTTGCCACACTCATTACTGAGTGCGCGGTGGGCTCTTACCCCACCCTTTCACCCTTACCTATAAAGATAGGCGGTTTTCTTTCTGTGGCACTTTCCCTAGGGTCACCCCCGCCGGGCGTTACCCGGCACCGTTTTTCCGTGGAGCCCGGACTTTCCTCACTTACCACCTTTAGGCATTGAGCAAGCGCGGCTGCCCAGCCGACTGACGCGCTATTATAAAACATTTTTTGCCGGGTGGAAATAGCTCAACCTATATATTTCACAACCCCCGCCAAAAAACTCACTCACCCTCTCAAGATATATCGATTATTTCAATGATGCGAGATAATTTTTAACTTTTAAGCAATATTGCGCTGAAGTGGAGTTCATTTTTTTTGCAGCATGGCCTGCATTATACTTAAGAACTGTACCACATGTACTGCCACCGCTTAACTTATACGCTTTCGCCAAATAGCGTATTCCGTATTCAAGATTAGTCGCAGGATCGTAAAGCTCCTTCACGGAACCACTAAAACCTAAAGTCCGTGCAGTAGATGGTCTGATCTGCATCAAGCCTATTTCACCAGCAGCCCCTTTTATGTAAACTCGGTAATTACTTTCAATGCTAATAACAGCGTGCGCCAAATTAACGGGAACATTGTATTTAACCGCAAATTTTTTAATAAGGGACTCGTAAGGACGGTCACGCTTCTTAGAATTCTTAGAAAAAGAGCTTGCTAAACTCCGGCTTGAACCCTCTGTAACATTCAGTACCGAACGAGCCACACTAACATCAATCACGAAGGACATAGCACACACTGTGCCTAAAAAGACTTTTAAAAATCGCATTCTTTTTCTCTTCAATAAGACATTCTTAAACACTAGCCACGATAGCTTTTCTCAGCATTATAGTTAATAAAAAAAGCTAAATAGTGTTTTTAAAGTGAAAATATTAAGACAATTCCAACATATTTCTTATGTTAAAAGAATAATAACAAATTCGGTAAGTATATAATTTTGGTTATTCTACAAAAAGAAAAAAAATCAAATTAATGCAACACGCCAAACCTGAAAATATACCAGCCACATTGAAACATCCCGATGAAAAAGAGCTCTTCTGAAGGTTTTTGTGTTCCTAACGTATGACTAATCGGACGCTTCGATGCGCAACTCTCTGGTCGTAAAAAGCTAATGTAAGCCAGAACACCTTCACCCCAGTGCAACAAAAACTGTCAATTACTTCGCGGAAAGTAAGAACGCCCCCCGCCCTGCAAGAAAGAGCGGAGCGCCAGCTTCTAAACCTCAATGAAGATATCAGAATCTTGCAGAAAAAAACGTGCAGACAACGACGTGACAACTCTTACATAAAACAATAAACACCGCAAAGTCCGCAGGAGAAAAGCCCAAAACCACCCTTCGTTACGTATAATTCCAATACAAAATAACGCGCAGCCTCCTAGGCATCACTCTCCCGCAGGAACTAAATGAAACCTCATCAATAAAAATACACACAACAAATCCCGGGGGAAAAACTAAAAATAATCGTCACCGACAGTGGGACGAGAAGCAGCCTTCGCTATGGCTATAGCCACAGCTTCGCCAAACTTCCGTGCAGACTCATCGCCCCAGCCATCCGCGAAGGCGGCAGCAACCGCATTCTTACGCATAAACTCGACCACCCACTCCTTCTGCCGCGAATCCAACTGAGAGAGGCCCGCCAAAATATCCGGGAAGGATACCACTAACCTCTCTAAGATCACACTTTCCGTCAGATCTACTTCGCCGCTACCAACTCCCTCTGACCGATAAGAAGAGAGAGATTTCGTAAACGTGAACTTGTGAAAAAGACCGACCTTAGACGCCAAAAGACTGGACACAAAGACCAAACAGACAACCGCAATAAGACCCATCCTTCGCCAAAAAAACTCCATGGCACCCTCCATAGCCTAACTCATGAAACCATAAAAAACCCTGCCAAATCCCCAGACCAGCTAACCTATTGCGCCCATCATACCCCCATAACACACATGGCCTGGCCGGGGATTTCCCCAGTCAGGCCCGACAATCTAAGGGATCCACGCGGGGGGAGGGGAGGAGGTTCCCTGATCGTCTATTCGCAACCGCTCAGAGCAGATGCGATATTCTTGCTATGAAGTAAAATATCCTAAACAACAAGAAATTCTTCTGTCTTTCCCGTAAAAAACATAAAAAAGTTGCAAATTGCTTTAAAAATGTCAAAATTTGGGCGAAAATATCATGATAAATGATCCAATTTGAAGCAATTTTGTTTAAGAAGCACTGACAATATCTTTTGGCAATCTCTGGTTTTCCTATGGCTTCGTTCTAAAGCTGCTGCTATAAAAATTTCAAAAACACGAGAGGGGCCAAACAGTTCTATTTTTTGTTAAACAACCGCCGGTCGTATAAACACATTAATTACTCACTGCCCACAATAATTAAATCTAAAACGTATCTAAAAAATAAAAATGTTCTGAACTCTCCAGTATCATCGGAAAAGCTTGCAACATTTACACTAAAACGGAATTGAACTGTCCTCGCACACTCAAAAAACAAATCGGTGCATTATCGTTACAGAAGGCAGCGAAAATCGATACAAACATCAAACCCCAATCCACTTCTGTTATCTAAAAAATCATGGGTGGTGATAATGGGAAACTCCTGTATTAGAAATTAATCGCCCTACGCCAAAAACACCTGCTATCAACCCTAATTTTAAACTGTTTTGCAAAACATTTTCAGTTATGTATACACATATCAGAGATGTTGGCAGACGTATCTTACAGAAAGTACAAAGCATAGAAATAAGCCACCGAACTGATACTGCGGCCTTTAATCTAGGAAAACTGGAATGACAAGACAAGACACGTTCAGAAAATATGGTCATGCAAATTTACTGTTTCATTTCTTGCATCCACCCATCGATATACACAAACTCTGAGCGAACTGAAAGCCGACAGCTGAGACCCCGCTATCTGCGTTCTTTTCATCTTTCGTGAGGACACAGTCAACTGGCCACCTTTCATGCTAATTTTTATAAATCTCGTTTAGCCATCGTGTTAAAACTTTCTTGTCTCGCTGAAAATGAAGAAAAAATTTTGTATAAAAATCCTTTTACAACTCAGTTCTAACAATGAAAAAAACGAGTAATTGCTAGAAAATACAGCAGCACCTATCTATGTAAGCGGGGTGGTAGTATTGTAATCACATAGTCTCATACAAAAACCACTGCTTTCTACCACAATTGATGAAGGGACAACAATTTTGAATTTGGCAGATTATCATCAGTACACAAAATACGACCATTACCCGCTCCCACGCAGGGCATGACCAAGATCATGCCCCTCTCTGTCACAATCGCATTGAACAAAAACCTTACGACAGAGTGTGTTAATGATGCACAAATCTTCTCTTAAAATTAAAAAAAGGCCGCGGCAAACGCTACCATTTTCAGATCAGATTTCAGCAAGATAAGAAACTCTACCTTGTAAGTGGCTTGTAATTTGTACGCTTAGCACTGAGGGTATCTGCACCGAAACGGCGGATCTTATCGGACTCATATTCGGCAAAATTACCCTCAAACCACTCCACGTGACCATCACCCTCAAAAGCTAAAATATGGGTAGCTAATCGATCGAGAAACATACGGTCGTGTGATATCACAACTGCACAACCAGCAAAATTTTCCAATGCGTCTTCCAATGCAGCTAG
Source organism: Bartonella numerosa (assembly GCF_037070845.1). Classification (NCBI taxonomy): domain Bacteria; kingdom Pseudomonadati; phylum Pseudomonadota; class Alphaproteobacteria; order Hyphomicrobiales; family Bartonellaceae; genus Bartonella; species Bartonella numerosa. Next base: position 107,365 of record NZ_JAYMZI010000002.1, on the reverse strand, counting down.
CGTTTCGGTATCAAGGTCATTTGTTGGCTCATCCAAGAGAAGAACATTGCCCCCTTCTTTTAGAAGCTTGGCCAAATGTACGCGATTCCTTTGTCCTCCTGACAGATTACCTACTTTTTGCTGTTGATCTGCACCTTTAAAATTAAACGCACTGCAATAAGCGCGGCTATTTATCTCGTGCTTTCCTAGCTTGATAACGTCATTTCCACCGGAAATTTCTTCCCAAACAGTCCTATCACCCACCAATAGATCACGACTCTGATCAACATAACTCATTTGAACAGTTTCCCCGATGCGTATTTCGCCTGAATCTGGTTTCTCCTGCCCAGTCAACATTTTAAATAAAGTAGACTTTCCTACACCGTTGGCACCAATAACTCCAACAATTCCACCAGCAGGAAGCCTAAAAGAAAGGGAATCAATCAATACACGTTCGCCGTATGCCTTAGACAAATTATCCACTTCGATAACAACCTGCCCCAACCGTTCACCAATAGGAATGATGATTTGCGCCTCTCCAGGGCGACGTTCATGCGCAGCCCGAACCAATTCATCATAAGCCCTAATTCGAGCCTTTGACTTTGCTTGTCGTCCTTTTGGACTGGAAGCTATCCATTCTTGCTCTCGTGACAACGCGCGTTGGCGAGCTGCTTCTTCACGACCCTCCTGAGCTATCCGTTTAGCTTTAGCCTTCAAGTAAGCAGAATAATTTCCCTCGTAAGGAATACCTTTGCCGCGATCTAATTCTAAAATCCAACCTGTCACATTATCAAGGAAATAACGATCGTGTGTAATCAAAAGCACCGCACCTGGATATTCACGCAGATGTCTTTCAAGCCAGGCCGTAGTTTCAGCATCCAAGTGATTCGTTGGTTCATCCAAAAGCAATAAGTCGGGCTTAGATAAAAGCAATCTACAAAGTGCGACACGCCGTTTTTCACCTCCCGAAAGTTTTGTTACATCTTCATTGGCCGGCGGACAACCAAGAGCAGCCATAGCCATCTCCACTTGATTTTCTAAATCCCAAAGATTTTGATTGTCAATGATATCCTGAAGCTGCGCACTTTCGTCAGCCGTCTCTTCGCTATAATTCACCATTAATTCGTTATAACGATTTAAAATTTCTTGCTTATCCGCAACACCTTCCATTACATTGCCACGGACGTCCTTGCTTGTGTCAAGAACAGGCTCTTGCGGAAGGTAGCCGCAACTTGCCCCCTCGGAAAACCATGCTTCTCCTGTATATTCCTTATCCAGTCCAGCCATGATACGCAGAACTGTTGATTTACCAGCACCATTTGGCCCCAAAATACCGATCTTTGCATCTGGATAAAAAGATAAGTGAATATTTTCTAAAATTTTTTTATTGCCGTAAGCCTTACTGAGCCCAGCCATGTGATAAATAAATTGACGTGCCATAAAATTCTCTTAAGATATTAAAAGTTAGGATTTCGAAAAAATGCTTTCGCTTTCTTTGATTTCGCTATAAGTAGTGCTCGTGTCGTACCAGGAGCCCCTAGTTTAGTATATTGGTACATTTTTTTATCCTCACAAGCCCCGCTATGGTTTTGAATGCATAACAAAAGTCTCCTTCAAAGCAAACAAAAAATCCGCTTAGCTATTCCCGAAACATGTTATCTAGCGTCATTTTTCTTTTCTATACCAAATACAGTATTGTATTTTTATCGTATTAATCCCACATATCAATGCAATATAAATCCGCGGGGAAAATTAATTCTCTACGCCCCCTCTTTTCTTGCCTTGTGGGCTGTACAGTATGCAGCAAAAAATCCCCATCTCTTTTCAGCACTTTTGTGTCATGAAAGACAGTGGTATTCACCTCTCGCCTTAATGTGGCTTAAATTGCGTTTGAAAAACGACCGCCGCCTCATGGGATCTGATGTACCAGACCCTATGATCATGAAAGTCCTGCACCGACACATGGCCGCCAGCGACCATAGTGCACTTTCTATCGGCACGTGGCTACAGTTCGCAAAAAATTATAAAACAAATTGTAAAAACTTACTTCCCTCTCTTTTTTGGCTTGATAATTATAAAAATGGTGCCAACATCAGTCAACTTATCTCGGAACTTCAAACTGAGATATAGTCCTTAAATGCTACCACAAAAAGTAAATATCCTGCAGAAACATGTTCATGGAAAAAAAAGCCTTAATTGTTATTGATGTTCAGAATGACTTCTTGCCAGGTGGAGCACTTGCGGTGCCGCAAAGTGATGCTATTTTGCCCGCAGTTAATAACCTCATTGACAATTTTGATCATGTAATTTTAACTCAAGATTGGCATCCAAAAAATCACTGCAGCTTTGCTTCCTCTCACCCGGGAAAAGCACCCTATGACGTGGTTAATCTTGACTATGGTCCCCAAATACTTTGGCCAGATCATTGTGTACAAGGAACACAAGGAGCAGAATTTCATACCTCCCTAAAAACCAGAAAAGCGCAGCTTGTTCTCCGAAAGGGCTACAATCAAAAAATCGACAGTTATTCTGCCTTCTTTGAAAATGATCAGAAAACTCCAACAGGCTTGCAAGTTTATCTCAAAGAGCACGGTTTCACAAAGCTAGCCATGTGCGGTTTAGCGACCGATTTTTGCGTCGGATTTTCCGCTCTTCATGCCATACAATGCGGATTTAAAGTCAGTGTTTCACTACATGCCTGTGCAGGTATTGACGTAAACGGTTCTCTTAACACAACACTTAAAGTCATGAACGAGAGTGGCGTGGAACTCTTAATGGCCTCCTAAATACTATTTTTTCACCTCGTAACAATGAAAACTTTCTACCTACTTAACTGCAGCAGAACTCTTTGAGGAACGACTCCTAAATCGAACCGAAGAACAAAATGACGTTACGATGATACAGATTCCAACGATTCCTACCAATATTTCAGGAACTTGTGTAACAGTTTGTACGTACATGATCGCTGCTAGTATAAAAATTGCGTAAAAAGCCCCATGTTCCAGATAACGATAGTGCAATAATGTCTCAGACTCAACTAACATAATCGTCATAGAACGAACGTACAGCGCGCCGATACCAAGACCAATTGCGATGATGAAAAGATTGTGCGAAAAAGCAAGAGCGCCAATGACACCATCGAAGGAAAAACTGGCATCTAAAACCTCTAAATAAAGGAATGCGCCAATCCCCCCCTTAGCGACTGTAGGTAAAGTATTTTTTGGAGCATCTAAGAGCGAACCGATAGCTTCAATGAATATGAAAACCAAGAACCCATAAAGAGCAGATGACAAAAACCTGACCTTATCTTCTTCTGCGGCTTGCTCTGCGAAAAATAATATCAGGATAAGAACAATTGCGATGTCAATTCCAACAACAGATCCAAGCCTCTGGACAGGCTTCTCTATGAGAGCTAGCCAATGTGTATCTTTTTCAGGATCAAAAAAATACCGCAAACTAACCATCATGAGAAATGTCCCGCCAAAGGCGGCAATACCTATATGAGAAGCTGTTAAAATCGCGGCATATTGGTGTGGTTCCAAGATTGCTAATTTCATCGCAGCAATTGGGTTAATCCAGACAGCGGCAGCGACAATCAACAATGGAAAAACAATCCGCATCCCGAACACTGCTATCAGAACACCCCACACCAAAAAACGGCGTTGCCACAACCGACTCATTCCTTTAAGAATGCGCGCATTGATAATAGCGTTATCAAAGGACAAAGAAATTTCCAAAATTCCTAAAACACAGCAAATAAAAAAATACTTAAGGAACCCCGTAACATCTCTTGTTTCGAGCCAACCAACAGCTCCCCCTATGAAGATGCCGACGACCGTAAAAAAAAAGCCCACCTAAAATAGCCGAACGAGGCCATAACTGTTCCTCAAAATTTATCTCTTTAATCTATTTACACAAAAAAAAGCGTGTTCATCAGCGCAAAAAAATGTGTATTAGGTGGCTTATATGGAAATTTCTCCAAAAAAACAAGGGCAGAATCAGATCAGCGTATATTTTACCTAAAATGAACATCGCTTTTTAATAATATAAATATATAATACGCTAAAAATTGTTCTTTACCAAATAAAAATAAAAATAAATAAATATTATAAATATTGACTACAAATATTGACATTGCATAATGAGACATTAATACACAGTGTGTGCTTTATCATCTAAAGCTTGTACCATGATGATTTATTGAGGGAGAGAGTTCGTGGCACGTCCTGAGACTGAAGCAAAAACTATATTCGGAAAACGTTTACGTTATGTACGCCTGGCTTTGGGTGACCCTTCGCGTGAAGCGTTGGCCAAAAGTTTTAGCATGACGAAAAACTCCATTGCTTTTTACGAGCGTGGAGAGAGAGAACCAAATCTGAGCGTCTTACAAACATATCGTACATTGTACGGAGTCAATATTAACTGGCTTCTAACCGGGCAAGGAAAAGTATTTGACACTGAGTATACTAAAGGTAACTTTGACTGGAACTATTTCATTAAAAAAATTGAAGGGCTTGAAGAAATTCTTGTCAGCGGTGACCGCAGTGAAGAATTAGACAAAGAAAAAGTTGAAAGCTCTTATGAAAAGTTGCAACAATATCTTCTGACGCAAGGTTCGCCTGATGGTCTTGGTCCAAAGGCGTCAACCTCTCTGATTGACGTAAAAGCGAAGATGGCTAACTCCTACACTCTTAGTTTATTTATCGACTTACTTATTCGAAGCATATCGCGAAGAGATGTTGTTACAAATCAGTGAATATCCACGTCAAAGGGATAAAAAAAGAACTGGAATTTGTTGAAGCGGAAAAGTTGCTTTGTTTTTTGTGATGAGAGAATATTTGTACACTGTGCGGGATTTGTCATCGGCGATAAAATAGAAGCTCTTTTCCGATAAAGGATGAGGAGGACTTTTTCTAAAAGATTAATTATCGTTTCGTAGTTTATTGAAAATAAACGTTTTTTTATGATTTAATATAATTATTATGAAGTTTAAAAAATCTGTTGACTGCTTATTATTTAGACATACTTAGTATTCATGGTCAGGTGGTTTATGTACCCGTGCCGTGAATGAGGGACTATTTTATGAGGTAAGGGGCATGTATTTTGAAGTGTTTCAAGGGGTTCACAATCAATGGTACTGGCGTTTAGTCTCAAAAGATGAAGAGAAGATTGCTTTTTCGAGTAAGGGGTATCCAACAAAACAAGATACCCTTATGAATATTGAGCAGATGAAAAAAATTACACATAAAGCTCTCGTCAGGGAGTTACGCTCTTAGCGCCTTTTTTGGGGCGTTGATTTGCGTGTTTCTTGTATCATGCTCCTGTAGTGTAAGGGGACGGAGTGGTGTGTCTTCTATAATACAGGGCGTAGCAATACGGGGTGTGATTGTGGCATACTATGTGGCTGCAATGGTGGGGGTTGTTTGGTGTTTTTTGGTTGCGGAGAGTTTGCGCGATTGCGTGTCCGCAAGGGTGGTGGGTTGTGATGAAGTAGTAAGAACGTGTTCATCTGTCTCTGTGCATTTTATTTTAAGTGAGTTTATCAGTGATATTTTACGATGGGTGGCGTTTTTCTCTCCTGAATTGGTATGGTCTCGGTAAAGATACTATTTCTCGCTCATAGGGCACAAATTCACGGTTAAGCGAGGCTGTGGTGTGGTGTCGTCTGTTCACTTGATGTAAGAAAAAGTGGAATTGGAAAAATTAGTAATAATTTACTACGTAGAGTGTTTTCTATTATGATGTTGTTTACCGAGTACAATTTCAGCGTAAAAAAATCGGTTTTATTTTGTTGTAAGTTGACAATAATGGTTTATGCCATCAGGGGCAGAGGGAGGTTATTTTTTTGCGGAAAAGTATCAATCATCGGCCGTTCGTCGTTAATATAGGAGCTTATGAAAAACCGTAAAAAATATCGGAAAATTAGGGTTTGCAAGGGTATAAGACGAAATAAAGAAAGACAAAAATCTCTACCCCTCCTGGTCTAATTTGTACAGAAGCAGAAAGGGACCTAAAAAACTGTGAAATTAACACCGAGATTGGACTACAGACAGCCCGTTAATTTAATGCAACGTATCAAATTATTTTTATTTATTGCCCGTCACGCCACGAAGCCTTGCTAAAAAATACACCGACCATAACTTTGCTGAAAACGACAGCGAGCAACGACAAGCTTAAAACCGCAAAGAACAATAAGGCTAAGAGATAAGAGGGAATCCTGAAAAAACCACAGCCACAAGCCCCCGCCTCGCACTAAAAAATACTGCTCTCAGGGATAAAACGTGGGCCCGGAGGGACTCGAACCCCCAACCAAGCGGTTATGAGCCGCTGGCTCTAACCAATTGAGCTACAGGCCCCACAGACTATCTTTTTCTAAACTAAAATATGCTGTGATACAAGAGACTGCTTGGATTATAATCTATTTTTTTTCATTCATATCCATATTTCTTCTGATACCTCAGCTCCTTTACAATAACTCTAGAAAATGAGAGAGTATTGGATCGATAAATAAAGTTATAAATCAAGTCTGGAAAAGGAGTAAATATGACAAAAACTGTTTTCCATCCGTCGGGTAATTACCGAATAAAGGCAGCTATGATGGTGTTCGCCTTACTAACGAATTCGCTCATAGCACGCGCTGAAAATGTCGGCTCGACTAACCCGACGATTACGGTTACAGCAATTGGCGAAAGCCAAGCAGCACCGGATATGGCAATCATAGATTTGGCCGTTGTTACTCAACACAAAACAGCTCAAAAAGCGTTAGCAGCTAATAATAAATCTATGAATAATATTATAAGTGCTCTTAAGAGCATCGGTATTCAAGAAAACGACCTACAGACGTCAAGCCTATCCATCTATCAATCTGAATTGGAAAAAAGCAACACCCAAAAAAAGGAAAGCGAAAAATTTTACCACGTCTCAAACTCCTTAACAGTGCGCGTCCGCGATCTTTCCAAAGCTGGTCAAATATTTGATCAGGCAATGGCCCTCGGTGCCAATTCGGTTAGCGGCATTAGTTTCATCAATAGCGACGCAAAACCATTTTATCACGAAGCACGAAAAAGAGCAGTTTCTGAGGCTATTGAAAAAGCGGAAACTATAGCGCAAGCGGCCAAATTAAAATTAGGAAAAATTATCAAAATTAGCGAAAACCATGGTGGTAATGATTATCCTCCAACGCCACGCTTGATGAGAATGGCAACAAACGTAAACCGTACAGACACAAACTTTTCAGGTGGTGAATTGAGCTACAACGTCGGTATTACCGTGACATTTTCTGTTAAGCAAGCCATATAGATAATCAACTGTCGCGAGAAGTGGTTATATCGTCCGCATTTGCTTAAAATTCTGATCGTATACTGGAGCAGTCTTCTTCGCATTATAGCTGATCACCATGAGCTTTTGTCTGTCCACCTGTATACGTGTAGAAGGTTGTGCTGAACGCACTTTCTTTAGAACTTTAGAATTTTTGACACAAGCGGGCACCACCACAAGAAATGTCCTATCTCGTTAGTCAGTCATGAGTACAGTTTTCTGAAAGTCAACGAGCTGTCTGAATTACAGTAATATCCAGAGATATGGAATCTAGAATTACTGATTTACGACGCGCACCACCACCCCACACCCGAAAATTCCCTCACCCAAAAACAACGAGCAACGCCAGTTACATAGATGTCGATGACATTTTCATTTTTCACTTTATGGAGGCAGTAATGTCTGCAATCATCACGGAGGTTTTCCCATACATAGCTAGAAAATTCCTCCCAATTTTTTTACTTCTCTCAAAGAAACTTCTCCACTCATGGAGCCAACCACACCTTATCCAAAAGGAATAGCGCACTAGTAAAACACGCCAACTGCAAACAGACTGAAAGTGCAATCGGTGCACGGGAATCAGATATTCCTTAGCCCGAAACTACTGCTATAATACAATTTTGATGAAATCTCCTTCGTACCCGCACATCTAGCACGAATTAGTATACCACTTTGCTAACATTTCACAAGAGATCCCCTTATCTGCTGAAAGATCAGCAGGCAGTATACCCATCACTATCTTGGCTAATGCACTCTGTGCATGCGAAAAGGCACCCTATCCCCGTCTATAGCTTTCAGAAATTTCTATACAATCACACAATCGCATAAGACCGCATAGCGCAATGCTAAAACCAAGAGGGCCCTCCGCTTTTCTCAAATACAGAAAGCCACCCTCTCACTAAACAGCGCAAGCAGACCAATATTCTCCCAAAAGCGAATAACAAATTTATTTAAGAATCGAGAAAACTACGTAACTTGCGCGAACGGCTCGGATGTTTTAGCTTGCGAAGCGCTTTTGCCTCAATTTGGCGAATTCGCTCCCTCGTGACCGAAAATTGCTGTCCCACTTCTTCTAACGTATGATCTGTGTTCATTCCTATACCAAAACGCATCCGCAAAACACGCTCTTCACGCGGCGTCAACGATGCAAGCACACGAGTCGTTGTATCACGCAAATTGGCCTGAATAGCCGCGTCAATCGGCAATAATGCATTCCTGTCCTCGATGAAATCACCTAAATGAGAATCATCTTCATCGCCAACTGGTGTCTCAAGTGAAATCGGCTCTTTTGCAATTTTAAGAACTTTTCGCACTTTTTCCAACGGCATGGAGAGTTTACTTGACAATTCCTCCGACGTGGGTTCGCGCCCGATTTCATGCAGGATCTGGCGCGATGTGCGAACAATTTTATTAATTGTCTCAATCATATGAACAGGAATACGAATGGTGCGTGCTTGATCAGCGATAGAACGCGTAATTGCTTGACGAATCCACCACGTGGCATAAGTCGAAAATTTATACCCACGCCGATATTCAAACTTATCTACTGCCTTCATTAAGCCAATATTGCCTTCTTGAATGAGATCGAGAAACTGCAAGCCGCGGTTAGTGTATTTCTTTGCGATCGAAATCACGAGTCGCAGATTAGCTTCTACCATCTCTTTTTTAGCAATAGTCGATTCGCGCTCGCCCTTTTGTACTTGCGTAACAATCCGGCGGAATTCCCCGATAGAAATAGCAGTCTCCTGTGCAAGACTCTGCATTTCACCGCGCAAATTCTGAATCGCTTCTAGCTCACGCGTTGAAAACTCCTTCCAACCACGCCCTGATAAAGTTGCAATATGACTAACCCAATCTGCATCTAACTCACGTCCTTGATATTCTCTCAAAAAATCCTCATGACCAACACCATAATTACTGGCAAGCCTCTTCAGCTTGCCTTCATTATGAATTAACCTCTTATTAATGTCATAAAGCTGTTCGACCAGAGACTCGATGCGATTTTGGTTCAGGGAGAGAGACTTCACCGCTTGGACCAATTCGCCCTTCAATTGGGCATACTTTTTCTTCTGAGAAGGTGAAAGCCCCCCTTCTTTGTGCTTTGCTAAACTACTTTCGACATGCTGATCCTGCAGTTTTCGCAATTTTATGTAGGTATCAGCAATAAAGTCCAGCGTTTCCATGACCTGAGGACATAACTCATTTTCCATCGCAGCGAGCGACAAATTAGCCTCATCTTCCTCGTCATCTTCGTCATCAAGCCCCATATCCCCAGAAAGAATTCCTATATCACGCGTCCCGGAAGCCGATTTTTCTCCCTTTGTCTTTTCAACTTCACTTTGTTCGACAACCGGATCCTGCTTAACTTCCGGACCAGCATAAGTCATTTCTAGATCAATAATTTCACGGAGGAGAATACGCTGCTCTTTCAATTCTTCACGCCATATAATAAGCGCCTGAAAAGTTAAAGGACTTTCACAAAGCCCCGCAATCATCGTCTCGCGCCCTGCTTCTATACGCTTAGCAATAGCGATTTCGCCTTCTCGCGAAAGCAACTCAACAGCCCCCATTTCACGCAAATACATGCGCACTGGATCGTCAACTGAATCAGCGACCTCGCGCTTAGACGTTGTCGCAACTGCATAGTTAGTCGTCCCTACTAAGTCGCTAGCCTCTACAGCACCATCCTCTCCATAACGCTCAGAGTCGACCTCATCTTCATCCTCTACAACATTAATGCCCATCTCAGAAAACATCGCCAAGATATCTTCGATTTGCTCGGACGTAACCTCCTCTGAGGGAAGAACTGCATTCAGTTCATCCATGGTCACGTAACCATTTTTTTTGGCTAGTTTAACCATTTTTTTGATGGCATCATCAGAAAAATCGAGGAGAGAGCGATCCAGGTTTGCCCGGCTCGTCACTCCCATGCTGTCTTTCCGTTTAACCTTTGTTGCCATACCGTTCACTCCACTTGATCACTTACCCTGCTGCCATGTGACCAACTCTTCTGTATTCTCATTCAGCACGTTGAAAACTTCCCGCATGCACCTTTCCTCTGAAAGGAAGTTCACTAAAAGAAACGCAAAGAATACGAATCGCACACGCCCTTTATCCACACAAAAACGCGGAAAAAACCCGAAGGCTCCTCCGACACATCTCTCAACTTTTCTGAGAAAATCTCTGCACCATGTAATAAGAACCAATTTCCCGCTTTTCCTAAAATTCAATCATCATTTTCACAAAAATGACACTCTACAAAAAAACCCGCACACCCAGCCTTAGGTGACTGATTCGCTCAAAAAAAGCGAATCATTTTATCCCATCTAGCTTATTCTCGTCTATTTTTTCACTTAACCAACTTTCAAATCCCTCAACCAAAGCCCCCGTCGCTTCCGTCCGCTCCAGCTCAACTTTTACCTCACGAAGCAGATCAAAAACCTCACTCTTAGGATTTTTTACAAGTTGCTCTTCAATATCTTGTAGTCTCTTATGTAGGTGGTATTCCTGAAGATGCAAGTAGATAGCTTGTTTTAATACGGCGCGAACATTTTCCAAATGCCCCCCGGAAAAAATCATATGCATGCCAACGTCTTGTACGAGTTTTTTCATGTTACCCAAAAGAGATTCTAGCCCTTTTTCTTCTAAAGAAGAAATCATTTTTTCTTTATCGCAATGCTGCTGGCTCCCGAGAATTTCTAACATTGATTGGTGGAAATGTATCAATTTTTTATTTTTTAGCTCTAATTTAGCAAGAGTTTCAAAATTGTCATCCCACAACTCAGGATAGTACGCCAAAATGAGTAAAATAACAGCCTCACGCACAGGGATGGAATACGACGAATTGCGTACTATATTGGAATTCACGAGCAAGGAAGACGGCCCCTTAAACATTCTATTTTCTTGATTTTGATTATACCTTTCCGCGCTTCCCTTTCTCGAAAAAATAGGACGAAAAAAATCAAAAAGCCGTCTTTTTATGTCTTGCAGATAATAGCGACGTATATCGTCGTCTTTAATCATTAAAACTTGCTGCTTTAATTGTCTTTCTAGTGTTGCTCGTTCTTCCGGAGTTTCAAAAGATTTCCCGTGGGTAGCGCGCCACCATAAAAGCTCAATTAGTGGGAATGATTTCTTCAAAGAAGCAGCAAAAAGCTCCGCGCCACCGGAGCGAATAATTTCATCAGGATCTTTGCCTTGCGGCAACAAAACAAAGCGTATAGACACTCCAGCTTTTAAGAGAGGAAGTACACGATCAGCGGCACGAAAAGCTGCTTTCAAACCAGCATCATCTCCATCAAAGCACAAAATTGGATTAGAATCTATCTGCCACAAAAGCCCGATCTGCGCTTCCGTTAACGCTGTACCCAGAGGCGCAACAACTCTCTCGAAGCCAGCTTTAGTGAGCGCAATCACGTCCATGTAACCCTCAACAACGAGGACAGAAGAGACTTTATCGTTACCAATCAAGCGTTTATTTTTGCGCGCAACCGCTGCATTATAAAGTATATTCCCCTTGTGAAACAACGCTGTTTCAGGACTATTGAGATATTTTATTGGGGAGTCCTTCCCTAATGCGCGCGCGCCGAAAGCCACCACACGTCCACGTAAATCTTCAATAGGAAACATAATACGATTTTTAAACAGATCGTAGGAAATTTTACTCTCCTCATTCGATTTCAGAAGGCCACAATTTTCCATTTGCTTTATTGAGATCCCACGCGCACTTAAAGCTTCTTTTAAGGCTGTAGACCTCATTGGAGCAAAGCCAATTCGAAAGTGCTCCGCAAGTTTTGGCGTTACGCCGCGCTCATCAAGATAACGACGCGCCAGCTCACCCCCTTTACTCCTTAAACTATGTTGGAAAAAATCCGAGGCTATTTTCATAACCTCGTAAAGGTCAGCCTTTTCTGATTGGCGCCTGTGATCTTGCGGATCTAAAACAGGCAACCTCATCCCCGCAAGGTCAGATAAACGCTCTACACTTTCCGAAAAACGCAACCCGTCAAGCTCGCAAAGGAAAGTAAAAATGTCACCGCTCACACCACAACCAAAACAATAATAACGCCCTTTGTTATCATTACAGTGAAAACTCGGTGTTTTCTCACCATGGAATGGACAACAACACCAAAAGTCACCTCGCGATGGTTTGCTTTTTTGAGAATCGAACGTCACCCTTTTGCCAATAACAGTTGAAATTGGCAGCTTACTACGGATCTCATCAAGAAAATCATATGGAAAACGCATTATCTCTCACTGAGTTGTAAAATTCTTTTTTTCATGTAATTCTTTTTTTCATGTTTAAAGGCTTTAGAGTATAATTCAAAAACCTTGTTGAAATGACAAAAAAATTCAGAGGGCCGACCGTACCTGTAATTTAAATGGAGACAGAAGAAGTGACAGAATTTCTTGTTCAATACCCGTGGCTGGAGTCGATTTGTTGGCTCATCATTCTTACTTTTACGATATTTTTTACCAATTTATTGGCACGAAGCGTGCTTGCTCACGCAACGAAACAACTTTCTTCTTATCTCCCTCAAAAAACCGCCACCAACGTTGAGCAGATCATTCGCTATATGGCGAACATCGTCGCAGCCCTTATCCTCTCAATTGGAGCTCATTTCATTCCGGCATTGCCTGAAACACTCAGCGCTGTCATCAATAATGTTTCTAATGCCTTCATTATTTTCATCGTCGCCCTAGTGATTTCTTCTACGCTCAACGTTATTAACATAATTTATGAACAACGGCCAACAGCAAAACTGAAACCTATTAAAGGTTATATCCAAATCGCCAAAGTTGCTCTCTTTGGCGTCTCAGCAATTTTGATGGTATCGACACTACTTGACCGATCACCCCTCATCCTCTTCTCCGGTCTTGGTGCAATGGCAGCTGTTCTCATGCTGATTTTTCAAGATACGCTGCTCTCCCTTGTTGCGGGCATCCAAATTTCATCCACTGACATGGTCCGCGTTGGCGATTGGATTGAAATTCCTGACCTAAATGCAGACGGTGACGTCACCGAGATTGCACTTCATACTGTCAAAGTTCAAAATTTTGATAACACAATCACCACTGTCCCCATTCGTAAACTCGTGACAAATTCTTTCAAAAATTGGCGTGGAATGCAAGAATCAGGCGGAAGGCGTATTAAGCGATCCTTATTTATCGATCAGCTGAGTATTCGTTTTCACACAGAAGAAGAACAAGAGTACCTATCCCGATTTAATTTATTGGAGCATTACTTGGCACAAAAGATTCCACAAATTAGTGAATGGAACGCTCAGTTGGACAAAAACCGCGACGTACCCGCCAACACGCGCCGCTTAACAAATATCGGAACCTTTCGTGCTTATATCTTGGCTTATATAGAAAAACACTTATATATAAAAAAAGACGCAACCATAATTGTGCGGCAGCTGCCCCCTACCCCAGACGGTTTGCCTTTAGAGGTTTATTGCTTTGCTAACACAACCATTTGGTCAGATTATGAGCAAATTCAGTCTGATATTTTTGATCACCTTTATTCCATTCTTCCCAGTTTTGGTCTAAGAGTCTTTCAAAATCCAAGCGGGCACGATCTCGCAAATGCACTCGGAAATGAGGTGAGGCGGTAATTTTTACTCTGTCCATTTTTAGATCAATCCACACCCTTAATGACGGAAAGAAAAAAGTATCATGAGTGGTTCGTTGATACTCCTTCATCTCTCCGGTGCTGTTTCTTTGCTTCTTTGGGCTATACGTATGGTGCGAACAGGGGTTGAGCGTGCTTACGGGGATAGATTGAAACTCAAAATGCGTTACATCATGTCTAACTCATTTTTTGCTGTGAGTTTTGGACTTTTTGCGGCGATGGTTTTACAAAGCTCTACAGCAGTAACGCTCCTTGTTGGTTCTTTTGTTAATTCTGGTTTTGTTTCTAGCCTAGCGGGGCTTATGGTCGTGCGTGGAGGAGAATTAGGATCAGCATTAGTTGTCAAAATTCTCTCGTACGATCTCACTATCGTTGTGCCATTATGCCTTTTAATCGGTACTTCTATTTTTATGGCAACTGAAAAACGCGATTGGCGCCAAGTGGGACGGATCATTATTGGTATTGGTCTTCTGATTTTATCTTTACAAATGATAGGAGCAGCCACAGAGCCTCTACGTGATAGTGCGAGTTTACCTAACATTATTAGTTATCTTTCAACAGATCCTGTTTTCTCCTTTTTACTGGCAGCAGTGCTGACCTACCTCTTGCACTCATCTATCGCTGGAATCATTTTACTGGCCAATTTCGCCAACTACGACCTCCTACACACCCAATTATGTGTCATAATGGTTCTTGGTGTTAATTTTGGATCTTCTTTCATAGCACCACTTTTGACGCATAACGCTCCTCCTAACGCACGTATCGTTCCGCTGGGAAATTTGCTTATGCGTGGTGTGGGTTCGATTCTCATCCTCATTTTACTCCTCGCCTTTCAACCTCCAATCACATGGCTTGGTAGTGACACTCCCTCTCAAGTTGTTAACGCTCACATCATTTTTAATATTCTTATCCTCTTTGCCGGAATACCACTATCAAAGTGGGTTTTAAAACTGACAAATAAAATCATCCATGTAAGTGCGAAAAAAACACAAACTAACAAAAGCATTAATTTATCTGATCAAACAGCTCTTGACGATAGCGTCATTAAGCGACCAACTTTAGCTCTTTCTAACGTCATGCGCGAAGTTGTCCATATTTGTGACCTTGTAGATATCATGCTGGAAAAAATCATGGGGCTTTATGAAACGCCCGATCCTGATATCGCTCATGAACTCAATCAACTAAGTATTATTTTAAACAAAAAGCACACTGCGATCAAACTCTATCTTGTGCGATTGGCTGGGCAGAAGCTATCCAATGAAGAAGCCTTCCAAACGCAGGAACTTTTGGAGGCTTGTATAAAATTGGATCAGGCGGGAAGCATCATTATTCACAATATGCTTACGCTAGTTAAAAAGAAACAAAAAAAGAGACTAAAATTCAGCAAGGATGGATGGAATGATTTGCTTTATTTTCACGCCATTGTCTTAGCTAATGCGCATATTGCATTTAATGTTCTGGTCTCGCGTGATGCACATACAGCGCGTTTACTCGTGCAAAAAAAAGATCAACTCCGCAATTTAGAAAAAGAAATGAACCTAAAGCATTTTAAACGCCTCCGTGAAGGTGGCTTTCAAAATGCGGAGTCATCTAGTCTTTATCTAGACACTATGCGTGATCTGAAGCAGATAAATTCCCTTTTGACTTCAATGGTCTACCCGATCTTAGAAGCACAGGGACTGCTCAAAAGCTCCCGTTTGCGTAGCCCTTCTAAAGAGCCGGGAGAAAAATCGTGACATGTCGACTGACCTTGATGAAAAAGCCAAGACTTTTCATACAAGACGGAAAGCAGAGAAAAAGGAAACGCCTTTCCAAATTACAGCTGTTATTATCAGAACTCTCAAAAATTGGCGCACAAAACCCCATCAAGAAACTGAGTAAAAAACGTTTCTGAACTTTATCTTGAAAGTCATCGAAATTGAACCGGAAAATTTTGTGGTCTTCTAAGCTTTAACTTTGTCAATTTTTCTAACCTTTTTTTCAATTTCATTGAAACCTATATCCTCGCAGAAATAAGATGGAGGTCTGATCGAAAAACACTTGCCGATTTTTCATAGACGTTTGTCAGTGATAATTTAAATTTTTAAAATATCTTTCTCATAGCGCTAGACATTGCAATAATCGTTGGAGAAAGTATCATCTGTTAAACTTACAATTTCTTTGAATAGCTCTAAGGGAATAAATAATTAGAAATATTCATCAATTTGTCGCTCATCGCCTACCACCCCATGTCAAGAGACTAAATCCCCCATAAGCGCCCCTGTACTGATGTTCAGACAACTCAGACCTTCCTTTGTATAATAATGGAATTAAGTGCCACCACTTTTCAATGCCGAGATCACCACGAAAGGCCGTATAGATAATGAAAAGCTCTGGCAAAAAACGCAATTGCTAACCACAAAGTGCACCCCCCCTCTCATAAAGCCATCAACATAAACAACGGACATTATGCAAGAAAGGCTACTGAGCACCAAAATTTCCATTGCATAGTGTTTAATCAACACATATCATAAATGGCACCGTTATCAGCTTATATCTCTTTTGAAACCACGAACGAAAACAGTGTTTTTCGAACGATAGCAGAGAGTAAAAGATAATATAAATATCTCAAAGACAGATACCTATTTTTACATATCTTTTTTCCAGAACCTACAACCTCCGCATTTTTTGCATTACACGAAGGGTATTTACTTATTTATCACTTACCACGATGTATAGAATACAGCCTGAGGTATAGTGCCAGAGGAGATCTGATCCCGGAGGATTTTTTTCTTTTTTGAATTGTCCATCCGGCGAAGGTTTGCTGGCACTAGCTAGAGTCCGTAATTGGCTAATAGAACAGAATCCATGACGAATCGATTTTGGGGCCGTTGTGTTTGTTTTCTTATTGAACTGCAACGTGAATTTTTCGCTACACACGGCAAACTAAAGAAAAGAGGCCAACCGCCCTTCTGGATACACGACGTTACTAGCTACGAGAGGTCATCGTGACGGGAGGCAATCGGTTGGATTTTTGGACACTTTATGATCCCACAGGAGACCCTGTTCAACCGCAATTATGCACTTAAACTTGAGGGATACCCCACTGGACACCCACTATTTATTAAATATTATCCAATAACGTAAGATCGGATCGCGACTACATCCGTACTGGCCAATGAAGATTCTTTTTGGGTATGCTGATCGCGTTTACGGATGAAAAAAGTCAATTCTGCTAACTGAGCCACTTCCAGCGGATTTACCACTATACGAGACATACCCTAAATGAATTCAACACACCATTTATCAATACGCAAATGAGGGGGGCACTCAGTGTCCCAACGGCCCATCAGGAAATATGGTCACTAACTTTGCTCACACCAAAACCCTCTAGTGAAAGAATTTCCACGGATAGGTTAAACTCATTAATGGGGGGAATAAGGTTGCAGCTTCGCAGACTATAACGAAGATAGCCTCAGGCATATTCCGCAATCCAGCAAAATTTACCGTTATTCCTTACAATAACCGTTTCCAATCTTAAAAAGGCTCACTTTTTTGTGCAATATCCTTTCACTGATGCA
Source organism: Bartonella numerosa (assembly GCF_037070845.1). Classification (NCBI taxonomy): domain Bacteria; kingdom Pseudomonadati; phylum Pseudomonadota; class Alphaproteobacteria; order Hyphomicrobiales; family Bartonellaceae; genus Bartonella; species Bartonella numerosa. Next base: position 89,875 of record NZ_JAYMZI010000002.1, on the reverse strand, counting down.
CCACGACCTTTCCCCTATAATATAACCGCTTAAACCTCAGTGAACGCAGAGGCTTTGTGGGGAGTTTTCTGGCTTCAAGCGCACAAAGCTGAAAAGAAAAACATTCACAGATAACCATCATTGCCCCCGATCCCTTCTTTTAAAATTCTACACTTCCGGATTATTCATGAGCAACAACAAAGATACTTGCTACTTCGTATCATATCCGACCATTTAGAAAAATGAAAAAGAGAGGAAAAAGACCATACCATAGCGATGACACAATCCCAATCGCTCTGCGAATAAAACGAAAAAATGCCATAGACGTTGGCCTCAACACTAATTATAGTGCTGAAATATACCCTTACTTCCACATTTTTGGAGCAATTTTAAGCGCCATATTCACTTGATCACACAGAATGAGTCCACCTTATCCCGTGTCAGAATAAAAATAGTTTATAATCAGCTGGCCGATATATGTTTTGATATTTGTAATAAAATAACTAATAGTACCTTCCGAAATTATAAGATAGGACTTTACCTCCTTGCGAAATCTACCTATACTTCATTCCTTGAAGAAAATATTATGATGAATTATATTCAGTGCCTGTTGTGGTTGTATTTTCTGTATAACAGTGGTCACTATACCTTTCAGACAATAGAGTGTGGGCGCGCGCTATGACACAAGCTATCTTATCCCCTGGTCCTTGGGATTTAAAAAAAACCACAGCTCTCTTGGTGCTGGCTGATGGGACAGTTATTGAGGGTAAAGGAGCCGGAGCAGTAGGCGTCGCTGAAGGAGAGGTATGTTTTAACACTGCTATGACCGGTTACGAAGAAATTCTTACAGATCCGTCGTACAAGAAGCAAATTATCAATTTTACTTTTCCTCATATCGGAAACACGGGCACGAACAGCGAGGATATTGAAGATCTTACACCTCTTAATTGCCATGGAGCGGTCGGAGCGATCTTCAGGGCAGATATTGCCAACCCATCCAACTACCGAGCGAATAAAAATCTTAACAAATGGCTTGAGACACGTAAAATCATCGCGATTTGTGGCGTTGATACGAGGGCGTTGACAACCCTTATTCGCGAAAAAGGTGCACAAAATGGCATCGTTGCTCATGATCCAGATGGAAAGTTTGATATCAGCGCTCTGAAGGAGCGTGCAAAGAAATGGGCGGGTTTAGTCAATCTTGACCTCGCAAAAAAGGCGGCATCAAAGCAGTTGGTAGAGTGGAATGAAAAGCCATGGATATGGAATAAGGGGTATAGTATAAATGATGCGCATAATTTCCATATCGTCGCGGTTGATTATGGCATTAAGCGAAATATCCTTCGCCTCATGGCTGCTCGAAGAGCACGCGTGACTGTCGTGCCGGCAGATACAGACGTGAAGGAAATCCTCGCAATGAAGCCTGACGGTGTTTTTCTTTCTAATGGACCGGGAGATCCAGCTGCCACAGCTGATTATGCTGTTCCAACCATCAAGGCGCTCATCGAAAATAATATACCAATTTTTGGTATATGTCTTGGACACCAACTCCTTGCCCTTGCTGTCGGAGCAAAAACTGTTAAAATGCACCAAGGGCACCACGGAGCCAATCATCCTGTTAAGGATCTTACCACTGGAAAAGTTGAAATTGTGTCGATGAATCACGGTTTTGCTGTGGATTCAGCGTCCTTGCCGCAATATGTTGAAGAAACACATGTCTCCCTCTTTGATGGCTCAAATTGTGGTATTAAATTTACCGAAAAGCCCGTTTTTTCTGTTCAATATCACCCGGAGTCTTCTCCCGGACCACAAGATAGTCACCATCTGTTCCAACGTTTTTGCAACCTCATCATAGATCATAAAAAAATAGCTTGATCTAAGAGGTTTTTGTTCATTTTTCCTCAAAAATTTTTCTCTCCTTGCATAGCAATATACTCCGCGTTAGACTATTCTTTTTCGGAGACAGGATTATTCGTCTCAATTTGGAATGTAAGTCTCAGTCCATCCTTGTAATTGCATTGGTAGTATTTTTACCATTTAGAATTATGAAAAGTTATCGTGCCCACAGGCCTAAAATTACAGTTTCAATAATGAAAGTTGCGGGATCCTTTCTCTATTCCTAAGTTATTAAAAAATAAAAAATATAAACAGTGAAGGTATATTAAACCCGGCACAATGATGGAGACTACCGCGCCCTATAATTCTCTTTGTACATCTTCTGGCGTTTGAGATGAGATAATTATACGTACGAACTTATACGAAAAATAATTAAGAAGCAGCACAGCAACCAATGAAAGCAGAAAGATCATATCACTGCAGTACAACCCCGCTGATTCCAACCGCTTTAAACAAAAAACGAGTGAGCAGTATAATGATAACTGAAATGGCGTGTTTGCTTTAAAATATTTTGGGAAAATCTGAAAAATGATAAATTTAACGATATCCTCCTTTAGCAATAACTTCCTATGCACTCAGACATAAAAATTGCCCAAGCTTAGTGTTTATGATAACCTAAAAACTGCCTGATACAATCTGGGTTAGAAGAAAATGGAAAATTATCCCAATTAATGCAAAATGACTCTTGTTATGCCTGGTAAAAACTTTTCAAAATATATCCCAAACAAAAAAATGAATTAGGTAAAAATACCATCAAAAAAATAAAGTTGACGAGATAAACTGCCAAAGAGCGGACCAAATAGGCCTCCTAAATCTGAGCTACTATCGTCATCAAACAACATAAATGCATGCGCAAGTGATGTTATTAAATACGCCGACAAAGTGGATTGTATAAGTTATAAGGCTACATCTACTTACCCCTCCATTAGGGGATTCCCGTGAATGAAACAGCATAGCCCCAGATTGCATAAAATTATCAATAGCAAAACAAGTATAATAAAAATCACAGTTGTATAAAATATTCCGAATATTATATCAAATAAAACAAACAATAATAAATGATTTTTTATTTTTCTCTTATAATTTATATTTTATAATATTATTTGCAGCTTATTAAATTATATATTACAATAATACAATAATTTAACTAAAAATATTATTATAATTAATAAATACAACAATATATAAATAAATTATTATTAATATTTATTCTACATTTGTTTTTACTTTAAAAAGTTATTTAATTCGTTTAACTTAATAAAAAATTTTACTTGCTATGTACAATTCTACTTATCAATCTTTTTCTGATTAATTTTAATAATAAATAATAAAAATATTTGTAGTAACGAAATATTTCTACTTTAAATGATCCAACTCGATATTAAAAACAGTAGATCACTTTCAAAAAACTATTTACAATTGAATAAATATAGGTAAAATTATTAAATAATACGTTTCCATACCAGCATATTAAGGAAATGTTACTGCCGTTTTTGATGCAGTCGGTGGATTTATAAGGTAGCATCCTTCCCAAAAAGAACGATTCAATTTTCATCATAACACCTCTGACATAATATCTTAAAAACCTGAGATATTATAATTTTACCCACCATATAAGTAGACTGCGTCGTTAAGGAGCAGTGAGACAGAGAATGAAACTTCAAACAATAAACAGAGAAAAGGTGACGAACACATAATATTTAATCACACACACATAGTTTGTCCCGCGTTAAAATTTTCATTTGCCATAAATAACTGGCTCGTGTTTTATTGACCATATTGAACTTCTTCTTTATGAAAAATGCATGGAAAAGATATTTTGTGGCTTACTTTCTTTGCCTATTAACCTATAAAACTGCATCTAGCCCAAACTTTTAAACACTCTGCTCAGCACACTAGCGGTGCACGGGTGTTTGTCATAGGAAAAAAACATGCCAAAACGCACAGATATAAAATCTATTCTTATCATTGGAGCAGGTCCCATTGTCATTGGGCAGGCCTGCGAATTTGACTATTCTGGCACACAAGCTTGTAAAGCGTTAAAAGAGGAAGGCTACCGCATTATTCTGGTTAACTCTAATCCTGCTACCATTATGACAGATCCAGATTTAGCTGATGCAACTTATATTGAACCCGTCACACCTGAAATAGTTGCTAAAATTATAGCCCATGAGCGACCCGATGCACTCTTGCCAACTATGGGAGGACAAACAGCACTTAATACTGCTCTGTCACTCAAGCGGATGGGAATTTTGGATCGCTACAATGTTGAAATGATAGGTGCAAATGCTGATGCTATCGATAAAGCTGAAGATCGGGCTTTGTTTCGAAAAGCGATGGCGAAGATTGGTCTGGAGACACCACGCTCTATGCTAGCCAACGCAACTGAACTTAAAGAAGAAGATCGCCAACTTCATGCAAAAAAACGCGACGAACTTAAAGCTAAATTCTCTGCTGCAGTCCTCGAGCAAGAATTGGAGAAGATTGAGGATGATTGGAATCGTACACAAGTTGATCGTAAACAACGTTATATGGCGCACGCCACTGCAAAAGCTGTTCAAGCCCTTGATATTATCGGACTTCCAGCCATTATTCGCCCTTCGTTCACACTTGGTGGTACAGGTGGAGGAATTGCCTATAATCGCTCTGAGTTCTACGAAATTATTGAACGTGGTCTTGAAGCTTCCCCCACAACAGAAGTTTTGATCGAGGAAAGTGTACTGGGGTGGAAAGAATACGAAATGGAGGTTGTCCGCGATAAAAATGACAACTGCATTATCGTTTGTTCCATTGAAAATATTGATCCCATGGGTATCCATACCGGTGACTCTATAACGGTAGCCCCCGCTCTTACTTTGACCGACAAGGAATATCAACGTATGCGTAACGCCTCCATAGCCGTGTTACGCGAAATTGGTGTTGAAACCGGAGGATCTAATGTACAGTTTGCCGTCAATCCAGAGAATGGTCGCTTAGTCGTTATTGAAATGAACCCTCGCGTTTCCAGATCCTCGGCACTTGCTTCGAAAGCAACAGGTTTCCCAATTGCGAAAATCGCAGCGAAACTGGCAGTTGGTTACACACTCGATGAATTAAAGAATGATATTACAGGTGGTGCAACACCTGCATCATTCGAACCTTCTATCGACTATATCGTTACTAAAATTCCCCGTTTTGCTTTTGAAAAATTTCCTGGCTCACCATCTGTTTTAACGACTGCGATGAAATCTGTTGGAGAGGTGATGGCAATCGGTCGTACTTTTCAAGAATCATTGCAAAAAGCACTTCGTGGACTTGAAACAGGACTCACCGGACTTGATGAAATTGTGATTCCTGAGCATGCAGAAGGCGACGAAAAAAATTCTATGCGCTCTGCCATCGCGATACCCAGTCCTGATCGTCTTCGCTATGTGGCCCAGGTAATGCGCATGGGACTGCCTCTAAATGAAATTCACCAAATAAGCAAAATTGACCCATGGTTTTTAGAACAAATAGCTTCCATCGTTAAAGTGGAACAACGAATTCGTGCATACGGTCTACCCCAAGATGCGGATAATCTACGCATGTTAAAAGCTATGGGCTTTTCGGATGCACGATTAGCTGCTCTCACAGAACAAAAAGCTGAAGATATTGCCGCGTTGCGTAAATCACTTAATGTCAAAAATGTGTTCAAACGCATCGACACTTGTGCAGCTGAATTTTCCTCCCCTACAGCATATATGTACTCAACCTATGAAGCACCCTTCGCGGATATAGAGCACTCAGAAGCACAAGTTTCGGAACGCAAAAAAGTTGCCATTTTGGGTGGAGGACCGAACCGCATCGGACAAGGTATTGAATTCGACTATTGTTGCTGTCACGCTGCTTTTGCATTGCGTGACGCGGGCTTTGAAGCCATCATGATCAACTGCAACCCTGAAACAGTCTCAACTGATTATGATACGTCTGACCGCCTCTATTTTGAACCTCTGACAACAGAAGACGTCCTAGCTATTTTAGAAACAGAACGAGAAAAAGGCGAATTAATTGGAGTCATCGTCCAATTTGGAGGTCAAACACCATTAAAATTGGCGAGTGCACTCGAAAAGCATAACATCCCCATTCTAGGGACCCCTCCTGATGCTATTGATCTAGCAGAAGACAGGGACCGCTTTCAAAAATTGTTGTTCAAACTGAACTTAACACAGCCCAAAAATGGTGTTGCTCATTCGGTCGAACAAGCCCATTTTATCGCCAATGAATTGGGGTTTCCGCTGGTTGTACGCCCTTCCTACGTTTTAGGAGGGCGTGCTATGCAAATCATTCGCGATGAACGTAATTTACAAAATTATTTGTTTAAAATTGTCCCAGAGTTAGTGTCTGAGGATACTAAAAACCGTTATCTCAATGACAAAATAAGTCAAATCAATACATTTCTTTGTAAAAATCCGCTTTTGTTTGATACTTATCTGACAGAGGCAATTGAAATTGATGTTGATTGCCTGTGTGATGGAGAAGAGACGCTAGTCGTTGGCATCATGGAACACATTGAAGAAGCAGGAATACATTCAGGTGATTCAGCATGCTCCCTGCCAGTCCACACGATTTCGCGTGAACTGGTTGCAGAATTAGAACGCCAAACTGAAGCGCTAGCAGGAGCACTTCGTATCCGTGGTCTCATGAATGTACAGTATGCCATTAAAGATGACACGATTTACGTTCTAGAAATTAATCCTCGTGCTTCGCGAACTGTTCCATTTGTTGCGAAAACAATTGGTCTGCCTGTTGCTAAAATTGCTGCACGTATCATGGCAGGAGATTCCCTTCGCAGCACCCTTCGAGCTTATGGTGGATTACCATCCCAGAAACAAAGACAACACATAGCTGTTAAAGAAGCTGTTTTTCCTTTTGCTCGTTTTCCAGGTGTTGACACGCTTCTTGGTCCAGAAATGCGTTCAACCGGTGAGGTAATGGGACTCGATTACGAATTTTCCCTTGCCTTCGCTAAAGCACAACTCGGAGCTGGCGTTGAACTTCCGCAAGAGGGAACCCTATTCGTTTCAGTAAGAGACGAGGATAAAAGGCGCATCCTCGCTCCTGTCAGACGTCTAACAGAACTTGGCTTTTTTGTTTTAGCAACAACCGGAACACAAAAGTTCCTCTCTGAGCATAATGTTAAAGCAGAAAAAATCAATAAAGTGTTAGAAGGCCATCCCCATATTGAAGATGCTATTCGAAATCGACAAATTCAGTTAATCTTTAACACAACGAATACCGCCAGTGCTATCTCAGACTCCAAGTCGCTACGCCATGCAGCACTTATGCAAAAAGTTCCTTATTACACGACGGCGGCAGGTGCTGAATCTGTGGTGCAAGCCATAGAGGCACTCAAAAAACGCAGTCTCGAGGTGCGTTCTTTGCAAAGCTATTTTACTTAAAACCTTTTCTCCGCCGGTATTTGCATTATTTCTTCCCTATTTCGCAAAAAAAATGTGAATTAAGGGCTTGCTTTTTATTAAAAAAATTTTTATCTTTCGCATGTCGGATTTTCGGTTATGTAACTTTCTTCCTTGTGCGGCGTGCTGTGTGCAGCGTGTGTCTTCGACGAGATTTTCTCCACCTAATTTCGATTTAAGTTTGTGCTGATGGTTTTTCAGCTTTTTTTTATTGTGCAAGTATGCAGATCATTATTCTAGGGAGTTTCCTATGTCTACAGGAACAATTAAGTGGTTCAATGCAACAAAGGGTTTTGGTTTTATCCAACCAAGTGACGGAGGAGCGGACGTATTTGTGCATATTTCTGCCGTTGAACGTTCTGGTCTAAAAGATATCAAAGAAGGACAAAAAGTTTCTTACGATGTTCTTCAAGATCGCCGTTCAGGAAAATTCGCCGCAGATAACCTTGCAGCACTCTAATGTCTAAACTATAATTCGAGTTAATTTCGTTACTAGAAGCCTCACTAATGAAAGTGAGGTTTTTTGTTTTGCGTAACAAAAAAACTGCTTTATTGAACATAAAATGCCACATTTTAACGTAATAGAATACGGGAAACTCCGTGAGAATTGGCACAAATCTTCTCGATCCTTTCTTTAAATTTTCTTGATCGATGAAAATAACTAACCTATAAAAGTATGGTAGCGTGAGTGTGGATCTATTGTCTTGAATGAAGTCTTTCTAAGGTCTTTTTTTATAATTTTTTGTTGCATAGAATACAATTTTTTATACGATTCTTTTTGAATCAGCGGTTATTTACCTGCATTGTGTGAGGAATTTAAAGTTATGGCCCTTATTGCCGATAGGCTCTCTTATATCAAACCTTCTGCAACAATCGCTGTTTCCCAAAAAGCAAGAAGTTTGAGGGCATTAGGTCACGATGTTATTGCTTTGAGTGCTGGGGAGCCTGATTTTGATACACCAGATAATATAAAAAATGCCGCCATTGAAGCAATTCGGCGTGGAGAGACGAAGTACACGCCTATATCTGGGATCCCAGAATTGCGTCAAGCAATTTCTGAAAAATTTAAAAGAGAAAACGACCTCATTTATGAACCAGAACAAGTTATCGTTGGAACCGGTGGAAAGCAGATTCTTTTTAATGCCTTGATGGCGACTCTGAATAAAGGGGATGAAGTCATCATTCCATCTCCTTATTGGGTAAGCTACCCAGAAATGGTCGCAATCAACGGGGGAGTTCCCGTCTTTGTGGGGACAAAAGCTGAATTTTCTTATAAACTTCAACCGCAAGATTTGGAATCTTCTATTACTGATAAAACTAAGTGGTTTATTTTTAACTCTCCTTCAAATCCCTCGGGTGCTGCTTATACATATGGTGAATTAAAAAAGCTAACGGATGTTTTAGTTAAATATCCTCACGTGCACGTTCTTACCGATGATATATATGAGCATCTAACGTATGAGGATTTTACTTTTGTCACTCCAGCTCAGGTAGAACCAGCGCTTTATGAACGCACGCTGACAATGAATGGGGTCTCTAAGGCATATGCTATGACGGGGTGGCGTATTGGTTATGCAGGCGGTCCACAAAAATTAATTAAGGCCATGGATATCATTCAAGGACAGCAAACGTCTGGTACAAGTTCCATTTCTCAGTGGGCAGCTGTCGAAGCTCTCAGTGGTCCGCAAAATTTCATAAGTCAAAATAAAAGTGTTTTTCAGACGCGCCGAAATCTCGTTGTTTCTATGTTGAACTGTGCTGTTGGTGTTAATTGTCCGACACCAGAAGGTGCTTTTTATGTTTATCCCTCTTGTGCACAACTTATCGGAAAAAAGACCCCTGGAGGTAAAGTCATTGCGAACGATGAAGATTTTGTTTTAGCCCTCTTGGAGGCAGAATCTGTCGCTGTCGTTCATGGATCTGCTTTTGGGCTGGGACCAGCGTTCCGTATATCTTACGCAACATCGGAAAAATTGCTTGAAGAGGCTTGCTTACGTATCCAACGTTTTTGCAGCAGTTTAATCTGAAGTTTAAAGTGTTATCGTTATTACACAGGCGTGCTGCCGGGTGCGTGTGTTTTCGCGGTATTTTTGGAGGATTTAGCAGTTGCAGATGATCTGGATTTTGCAGAGGAGTTTGCATGATTAGGGCCGTATAGCAGCAAGGTTTATGGAGATGGTTCGTAGTTCCTTTTCGTCGTGCTTTTTGTGGTATTAACGAACCGAAGAAGTATGGGAAATATGGTGTGGTTTTTTGTTTTTTCTTGTACTGTTAGGACGTCATTGGCTGTCATGATTTGTGATCAAGTAATAATCCCTTACGAGCTCCTGCAGCTTAAATGTGAGTATAAAGCTTAAAATCTGCTCGTTTCATCTGCAATTTTGAGAATTTATGTCTGTAAATTTCCCCATTATTCCACTGTATTTCCTCTGTTAGAATCTCTTGCGCCTCAATATCTCTTTCCAGGTACTTCGTTTCATCTTAGTATTCGTGGAAATCCTCCTTTTCGGTCTCCAGTGTATATAATCAAGCGTCTTACGAAAACAAAAAAAGCCGGACAAAAAAATGTCCGGCAAATTCCGAAAATCCCCAGAGATAAAATCAATCCGATATTTTCTCATAAGGGAGCACTCAAGAAAATGCAATGGGAGGCAACATAATCAAGAGATGATGTTTTATGTCACTTTACGTAGAAAAGTACAACAAACACTTGCGCGTATCTGCTATGCAGTGAAAACATAGCTTAAACATACCGCGCCCATTAAAACGTCCACGTGCGAGCTTTCAGAAAAATATAATCTCTAAAAGCGTTCAGTTTTGCCAAATTTTTTAAAGCATCGGGATAGCAAAAGAAGGTATCAAAAGAAGGGACATCAATCATATCGGGAAAAAGGCGCACAAAGCGCTCATCATTATTCACGATATAATCAGGAAGCACGGCAATACCAATATTTCGTATGAGAGCGTTCTTAATTGAAATTATATTATTAATTTGCAGTACCGGAGTACGTGGGGACCCGTCACTTCTCCCGACCTTTTCTAACCAATTTAAACCAGATAAATAGGCTGGCACAGGCTCACCAAACGAAATGATACGATGCGCATCCAACTCGGATAATTTTTCTGGTTTACCATAGCTTGCAATATAGTTTGTTGAAGCATAAACATGCATATGAACTGTAAATAATTTTCTTTGTATGAGATCAGGCTGTTGAGGCTGACGCAAGCGGATTGCACAATCTGCGTGACGTGTTGCTAGATCAAGTTCTTCATCGCTAAACAAAAATTGGATACGCATATCGGGGTAGAGATTAAGGAATTCAGGTATAAGCTCCACGAGCCACCCCTCCCCCATCCCGAAGGTCGATGTAATACGCAAGCGGCCTGCTGGCCGTTCACAGCTATCACTTAATTGCAAACGCGCGCTCTCAAGCTTCACCAAAACATCACAGGCTGTACGGTAAAGAATTTCTCCCTGCTCTGTCAAAGTTAAACCACGCGCATGACGCTGAAACAGAGATACGCCAACATCCAGCTCTAAAGATGAGACCTGACGTGAAATTGCTGACTGAGATAAATGAAGCCTCTGTGCCGCATGCGTAAAAGAACCCATTTCCGCTGCGGCGTGAAAGATCCGTAACTTATCCCAATCCAACGGTGGCATAACAATTTTTTCCTTAATATTTTTACTTACTATGAACGTTGGCTTTCGAATATTTATCCCTGAAAATCCAAAAACCGCTCTGCCTCCAACGCCGCCATACATCCCCTCCCCGCTGCTGTCACAGCTTGGCGAAATGTATCATCAGCAACATCCCCCGCAGCAAAAACACCCGCCACGCTCGTTGCCGTTGAATCTGGCGCTGTCCACAAATACCCACCTGCCTTCTGTTTCACTTGTCCTTCAAATAGAGAAACAGCAGGATCATGCCCGATGGCAATAAATACCCCCTCTGCATCCACCTTAATTTCCTGACCTGTCTCAACATTCTTAAGGTGCACACCCGTTACAACGGCTCCCATTGGAGTTTGTGCTGGTGAGCCAATAATTTCTTCCACTGTATGATTCCAGATAACACGTACATTGTCACAAGCAAGTAACCTATCTTGCAAAATTTTTTCCGCTCGAAAATGATCCCGCCGATGAACTACGCTGACAGTTTTGGCTAAATTCGATAAATAGAGGGCTTCTTCAACAGCTGTATTTCCGCCTCCCACAACAAGAACATCTTTATCACGATAAAAAAAACCGTCACACGTGGCGCAAGCAGAAACACCACTACCTATAAATGTCTGTTCACTTTTTAGGCCGAGCCAACGCGCTTTCGCTCCAGTCGCAATAATCAACGTGTCACAGGAATACTGTGCTCCTGAATCACCGTACAAAACAAAAGGACGCTTTGATAAATCAACTTTTACGATAACATCGTTGGTCACTTTTGCACCCATACGTTCGGCCTGTTTTGCCATTTGTTCCATCAGCCACGGTCCTTGGATTGGATCAACGAAACCTGGGTAATTTTCAACATCAGTTGTAATCATCAGCTGTCCTCCCTGTTGTAATCCAGTGACTAAAACAGGCTCAAGCATTGCCCTAGCTGCGTAGATCGCGGCCGTATATCCAGCAGGTCCCGATCCAAGAACAAGCAGGCGAGTATGCGATTGCACCATAGAATCCCTTTCATTTTTTATCCCTTAGTCATTCTATAAGTTATAATAAAATGCTGCCTTAAAAAAAACATTTTTCAACAGCTTAAAATTACGCTTAAGTCGCGGCGTATACGCGCTTTTTTCGCTTTTTGCTAAGAGGTTGGTTGTTGACTTATCAGAGCGCGCCTGACTAATGTAGGGATTGGGTATCATCTTGTATAGAGGGGTCCGTATTTTGGTGTATATATGGCTGCGATGAAAAGAAGGTAGGAAGATATCATTTTTCAGTTTATCGTCAATGTTTGCGCGCGTTTTGCGTTGATTATGGGGGTGGCCATGCTCCTTCCGGCGTGTGTCGATTTGCATGACGGCAGTCGTGACTGGGAGCCTTTCTTTTGTTCTTGCATCATGGTCACTATGTTAGCAACTCTCGTGCTTTTAGCAACGAGAGGGGCCGCTTGCCGTTTTTCAGCGCGGCTTGGTTTCATGCTTACTGTTTGTCTCTGGCTAACAGGGAGTGCCATGGGCGCTTTGCCTTTGTACCTTTCTTCTCTTCCCATTTCCTTGGCAGGATCAGTTTTCGAATCTGTCTCCGGAATCACAACCACAGGTTCCACAGTTGTTACCGGTCTCGATGATTTATCACGAAGTATTTTATTATGGCGTTCCATTATGTGTTGGATTGGAGGCATTGGCTTCGTTGGTTTAGCTTTGTTGCTTTTGCCTTCACTGCGCGTCGGAGGAGTTCAACTTTTTCATATGGAATCATCGGATAAATCTGAAAAAATCCTACCTCGTATCAACCAAATTGCCAATGGAATCATCATAGCTTATGTTGGATTAACGTTTGCTTGCACGCTTTCTTATTTTGCTTCTGGCATGACTTTATTCGACGCCATTAATCATGCGATGAGCACGATCGCTACAGCCGGTTTTTCAACCCATGATGCATCTTTCGGACATTTTGTTAATAAACCAGCAATCTTGATTGTTGCAACAACCTTCATGTTGCTCTCTGCCTTACCCTTTGTGCTTTATGTTAAATTAGTACTTCCTGGGCGTTCCAAACGCTTCATTGATCCACAAGTCATTGTTTTTTTAAATATTGTTTTCATTTTTAGCTTCGCACTGGCAGCATGGATGCGATTTCATGATCATCGCACTTTCCACAGAATTTTCCTCGATGTTATTTTCCACCTCGCGTCTATTATCAGCACGACTGGCTATAATGCTGAAGATTACCAACTTTGGGGACCTTTTGCGCTCGGAATTTTCTTCATTGTTTCTTTTACAGGCGGATGCGCTGGCTCTACTTCTGGCGGGATGAAAATCAATCGCCTCATCATCCTTTGGCGTATCACTCAAACAAATATGACAAAACTCCTTTCGCCTAATGTCATCGTGAAGACACACTACGATCACGCAAATATATCAAACGACGCTGCTAAGAGTGTGTTATTTTTCGTGTGTCTCTATGTGTTCTGCCTTATCATCGGTACAGCGCTCTTACTTACAACTGGCCTCGATTTCACTTCTGCCTTTACAGGTGTCTTAACTGCCCTTTCAAATATTGGTCCGGGTTTTGGGGACATTATTGGCCCGGCTGGTAATTTTTCCACAGTTAATGATAACGCCTTGTGGATTCTGAGCTTTTTGATGCTAGCGGGACGCCTTGAAATTATAACCATATTCGTACTCTTTATTCCCACCTTTTGGCGCGAATAATTTTGATATGTACCATTTTAGTAACGAGGCATTGTGCCAATGGCTTCGGAAGCTCCTAATTAAACAAAATGACTTAAGAAGTATGAAGCTCGCGTACACACACTCCCCGACTAATACCTCGATCACGAACACATCGGTGTGTAAAGATTTAAAGCAAACATGTTCTATCAGAAAATTACCCTCTCAGCCGTCATTACACAGGTCATAAATCTTATAGTGCCTAGCTTGATTGAATTTAAAAGGCGGATCTGTACAGCACTTTAATGTATTTACAGATGTCCCGGTTCCACAATGCTGAATGGCTTGTGGTACAGAAAACTTTTTAACTGTAGTGGACTTAATATCGAATTTCAGCATGATTGCAACAAATACACCCCCGCTCGCAACACCGGACAAAATACGAATAACCCACTCACGAAAAATCGTTGAAAAATCAGCCCTGGATTTTCTGATAAAATAGAGGAAAACGACAAACCTATCCGTGCCGCAAACGGCACAACGATCCTTTTAGAACGCGTCCTTCATTTTATTACAAAGAACCTTTAACAACCCATTTTTTTTCTTATACTTAAATTACAAAAAAGCTCTTTTTTGAAACAAATTTTAGACAACATCTAAGCTATTGTTTCGAAAATATCGTTTCATATACGTCTCCAATCGCCGCCGCCTCCTTTTCCAACGGAAAGTGTGCACGAACGTGGGATAAAGCTCTCTTTCCCGCAATCAATGTCTTCTCTAAATCAGAAAAATAAGGCTCGATTGCTGTTGCCCAAAGCTGTGTACTCCCTCCTTCAACGACCGTTCCCGTTCCTTCTACCACCAATTCTTTATAGATTCCGGCATCGCTTGCCACCACAGCAGTTTGGGACGCCATTGCTTCTAACGGCGTTAAACCGAAACCCTCTGTGCGAGAAGGCGCCACATAAAGCGACAAACGACGATACCATAAAGGCGTATCCAAAATTTCACCAAGAAAAATGATACGATCACACAATCCAGCTTCAGCGATCTTTTGGCGTAATTTTTTTTCAAAACCACGATGCTGTGCCGTGGTTCGGCCGGCAATAATCGCGGTCCAATCAGGGTAGCATGGTAGCAATTTCACCATCGCATCCACAAATAAATCTGTACCCTTAGAGTAACGCACGCGCCCAAAACACCCCACTGCATATTTTCCAGAGAATCCAGACGAAGAAAAATGATCATCGATAGTTTTTGGTGGCGAAAAACGCTCTATATCCACTCCGTGCATAATAACGCGATGGGGCACCTCTAGATAAGCCCCTGTATACGAACTCGTGGCAATAACTTTATCCATACGGCGAAGCAACCACCTAGTGAAAAATTTATGGCGACGTTGAGATGCAGACGTGAAAACGAGTTTGATCCTCATTCTCAAAACATCGCGCAAAAAAACCCCACAGAGCATCTCAATATTGCGCCGTGCATGCCAGATACGAAACGGCTTTTCCGTAGGACTCTTCCAAAGCAAAAAAATATCCCTGAATGTGAGGGCTGGCAAATCTTTTGGCAACCCCACACCCAAAGCGGATATACGCACGCCCTGCTTTCTTTGCAGCGGAACGAGCTGAATAATTGTAGACGTCACTCCCGACAAACGCCTCTTAAAGTGAGGAGCAATAACGTCAGTCTCTTTTAAGGATACACGCATAGTATGTCAAAGATAGCAAAATTTCTCGAGTAAAAGACCCGATCCGTATACCATTTCCGTTAGATATACTCGACCTGAATAATTTCATAATTATGCGCGCCACCTGGTGCGTTCACTTCGATCACATCACCCTCCTGTTTGCCAATGAGCGCACGCGCAATAGGCGAAGAAATAGAAATTTTTCCGGTTTTCACATCCGCTTCTTGGTCACCGACAATCTGGTAAATTTTTTTTTCTTCAGTATCCTCATCCAGAAGCTTTATAGTTGCCCCGAATTTAATTCTATCACCCGAGAGGCGCGAAACATTAATGACCTCCGCACGTGCAATATAATCTTCGAGTTCATTTATACGCCCCTCATTATGACTTTGCGCCTCCTTAGCGGCTTGATATTCAGCATTTTCCGAAAGATCACCGTGCGCGCGTGCTTCAGAAATCGCTTCTATAATCCGCGGACGTTCCTGTTGTTGGCGCCAACGCAACTCCTCTTTGAGACTTTCAAAACCAGCTGTAGTCATCGGAACTTTTTCCATAATCCGTCCCTTTCTGTTACGTGGAAGGTTCAATAAAAACACAAAAGGTGGCTCCTAAAACCGATCACTGCTCTAGGAATCCGAAAACTCTCCCCCCCCGTTATACAGCATGGCATTATATAGTACAGCATCCTTGTTTTCCATACAAAAATAATCAAAGAAAGAATACGAACACCTTACCAACTGCACTTAAGCCGCCAAAGCAGACGGGGACCCTAGGCACCCGCAACAAGGGATATATCCGGAAGAAACGATTGTACTGCCTTCTATTTTATCATACCCTAGCGGGGGAGTACTTATAAGAATAGAAGGGTGAAAAATCTTTAAAAGAGCTATCCAGAAAAAAATGAGAAAATTAATATTTTTTTTATATCTTCTTTTCTTTTTCTGTCCACAAGGACGGTTGAAGCAGTGGGTGTTTTTGTTACAGCCAATGTTAATTTCAGAATGGGGCCAAATATGCAGTTTCCGATTCGGAGTGTAATTCCCGAAGGGCGGTCCGTGTTCGTTCACATTTGTCAGAGAAATTGGTGTTGTATCAAATATAACGCCGAAACAGGGTGGATCTCGTCTCGTTACCTCTCGTTCAGAGACGGGGTTGCTCTTTATCACGCATACACAATGTTTTCAAATACAGATTGCGACTATCGTTTGTATCCATAAAGAAATTACGATCGACTTTCTATTGCACCATCATGACAATGCAGATAATCACCGGCAACCATAATTTTTCATCATAGTTAGCACACTAAAAAATCACGCAATATTTTTCTGTTGCCTTTGTTAAAGCAAACTGAGTATTTCTTTAGAGCCACAAGTATTTTACATAAGGGGATTTCTGATAATGAAAAATGGAGTCACAGCAACCGTGGAGGCTCTTTCCGAACTCATTGCCTCAGGTAATCCTCTCTTTAAAAATGGTGCATTATGGACACCTCATCGTCCTATTCGTCCTGAAAAATCTGAAGGTGGGATTCCGTTTCAACTTGAAACGTCTTTCCAACCTGCGGGGGATCAGCCTCAAGCAATTGAAACTTTGGTTGATGGAATTGAAAAAAATGAGCGTACTCAGGTACTGTTAGGAGTGACAGGCTCTGGGAAAACTTATACAATGGCCAAAGTAATCGAAAGAACACAACGCCCGGCTCTAATTTTAGCACCGAATAAAACTCTAGCCGCGCAGCTTTACGGAGAATTTAAAAGCTTTTTCCCGCACAACTCTGTTGAATACTTTGTTTCTTATTATGACTATTACCAGCCAGAAGCCTACGTCGCACGATCCGATA
This sequence comes from Bartonella numerosa, assembly GCF_037070845.1. Taxonomy (NCBI): domain Bacteria; kingdom Pseudomonadati; phylum Pseudomonadota; class Alphaproteobacteria; order Hyphomicrobiales; family Bartonellaceae; genus Bartonella; species Bartonella numerosa. Next base: position 72,699 of record NZ_JAYMZI010000002.1, on the reverse strand, counting down.
CTTATATCGAAAAAGAATCCTCTATAAATGAACAAATTGATCGTATGCGCCACGCTGCAACACGTGCTGTTCTTGAACATGATGATGTTATTGTTGTTGCATCTGTATCTTGCATCTATGGGATTGGTTCGGTGGAAACCTATACAACCATGACCTCAAAAATAAAAAAAGGAGATAGAGTTGATCAACAGAAACTACTTTTTGATTTGGTTGCCCAGCAATATCACCGACAGGACATAAACTTTATCCGCGGTTCTTTTCGTGTTCGGGGAGATGTAATCGAAATTTTTCCTGCACACCTCGAAGATCGTGCTTGGCGTATTTCATTATTCGGCGACGAAGTAGAAAGAATTACCGAGTTTGATGCTCTGACGGGACAAAAAACAAACGATCTCGAATTCATTAAAATTTATGCCAATTCGCATTACGTAACGCCGCGACCAACATTAAATCAGGCAATGAAATCAATTCGAACAGAGCTGACTCAACGCCTCGCTGAATTGAATACAGCTGGGCGTCTTTTAGAGGCACAACGTTTAGAACAGCGGACAATTTTTGATTTAGAAATGCTGGAAACAACAGGATCATGTCCTGGAATTGAGAATTACTCACGTTATCTGACGGGACGAAAACCTGGTGAGCCACCGCCAACTTTGTTCGAGTATATTCCGGACAATACCCTAGTTTTTATCGACGAAAGTCACGTGACTGTTCCCCAAATTGGCGGTATGTATCGGGGCGACTTTCGACGTAAAGCTACTCTAGCAGAATACGGGTTTCGCCTGCCATCTTGTATGGATAACCGCCCTCTACGCTTTGAAGAATGGGATGCTATGCGCCCGCAAACCATTGCTGTCTCTGCAACGCCAGGGCGCTGGGAAATAGAACAATCCCACGGTATTTTTGCTGAACAAATTATTCGCCCAACAGGACTTATTGACCCACCAACAGAAGTTCGTCCAGCTAGCGCGCAAGTTGACGACGTTTTAAGCGAAATTCACAAAACAACTCAAAAAGGTCATCGTACATTGGTGACTGTTTTAACCAAGCGCATGGCTGAAGATTTGACTGAATATCTACACGAACAAGGTATTCTAGTACGTTATATGCATTCTGATATCAGCACATTAGAGCGTATTGAAATTCTTCGTGATCTGCGCCTTGGTGCCTTTGATGTCTTAATTGGTATCAATTTGCTACGAGAAGGTTTGGATATTCCGGAATGTGGTCTTGTTGCTATTCTAGACGCAGACAAGGAGGGTTTTTTACGCTCTGAAACTTCTCTCGTGCAAACGATCGGACGAGCCGCACGCAACGCAGATGGTCGAGTTATTCTTTACGCGGATACAATTACTGGCTCTATAGAACGAGCTTTACAAGAAACACAAAGACGGCGGCAGAAACAAATAGCCTACAATAAAAAGCATAATATTACGCCAACAAGTATCAAAAAAAGTATCAGCGATATTCTCAGTACAGAATATGATGACAACTGTGTTCACACAGATATCCCGAATTTTGTTAAGCAAAATAATATTACCGGCAATAATTTAACGTCCCACATTCAACGTCTTGAAAAATTAATGCGTGAAGCGGCGGCAGATCTTAATTTCGAAGAAGCAGCACGGCTTCGTGACGAAGTCAAGAAATTGAAAAAAGTAGAATTAACGATTATCGAGAATGCATCGACCCACCATGATGAATAACTTTTTTGATATCCATGGTGTAGCTCATCTTCTTTACTGATACTACTGAGTTAAGTACTGAGCGAACAGTAGGTTGCAGATTAAGTGTTTTGGATAGGGTTTGGAGAGTTTGTTGACACAAAAAATTCTAGAAAAATACCGCCACACACAGGGGCCTACTAGCAAGGTCCGGAAAAACTCCCTTAATGAACAATCTTAACATCTCAATATGTGTGAATAAATCTTGACTCCTTTGAAGATTTCGGTAGGATTGGCGGTGGTGCGTAGGGACGCTTGTCCCGCGTAGGTTTTGTGGTTTTGTTTCATAATTTCGTAGCTCAGCTAAACCAAAACGCTTTTTATTCGTTATGCCTAAATAAAATCAAAAATTGTTCAGACTGTGTTCAGTTTGGTACATGTAGGATGCAGGCGTACGATTTATAAAAGGAGTGTTGCTATGGAGAAGTTTACCAAGTTAGCAGTGTTGTCGGTGGTATCGGCTGCGGCTGTTCTGGCGCCACTGGGGGCGGTTTTCGCAGGTACAAAGTCGATTTTTGACGAGCGTTTTACAAGGACGACAATAATCAGTCCTTCCTACCCTGGGTTCGATTATACTCACCCGATACAAACGCAAACCCATATTAGGCGTGAACAGCACAGTGTGCACCGTGAACAAAAAACTCATTCTTATGCTCATACAGAGCATCATGGGCACGTAAATCGCAAATATATACACAATTATTACACGACTCGTAATGACTCCGGGGATACTTTAGCGGCAGGGATTCTGGGTCTTGCTGCAGGTGCGCTCCTCGGGAATGCTTTGAAAAAGAATGAGCAACCAAAAGTGGTTTATCAGGTGTCTCCACAACCAACAATCATTTATCAAGCACCGCCATCAATAGTGTATCAAACTGTGCAACAACCGCTAGCATCTGGCTGGCTTCAATATTGTAAAGAGAAGTATCGTTCGTTCAACCCAGAGACGGGAACTTTTAAAGGACGTGACGGAAAAGACCACTTTTGTTATGCCCCCGTTATGCCCCAATAACTTCTAATCTAACCTGTTAAAGGCATTTCAGGAACTTTGGACGACAAAAAATCGCCTCAAGGCGATTTTTTTGTGTGTGTCCGTTCATTAATCTCTCGCAGGAAAGGATTCCACCGGCGCTCATATCCTATAAAGCTGCCCGGGCCGTGACCGCAAATGAACCGGGTATCATCACCCAAAGGCAGTACCTTTTCCTCGATGGATTTCATCAATTTTTCGTGCGAACAAAAAGGAAAATCCGTACGCCCAACAGAACCACGAAAAAGTACATCTCCTAACAGAGCAAAACGTTCTTTTTTATTGAAGTAGATGACGTGGCCAGGGGAATGGCCAGGTGTATGGAAAACATCAAATACATGCCCGGCAAAATTAACGCTATCACCATCCTCCAACCAGTGGTCGGGAACGCAAACGCGTGCTCCGGTGATGCCGTAGCCCCTAGCACTTTCTTCCACAGTATTCATTACGGGCTCATCATCACAATGCGAACCGACAATTTTAACATTAAGCGCCTCTTTAGCTTGCATCGCCGCTCCCACATGATCAACATGACCATGCGTTACCCAAATAGCCTCCACCGTAATACCAATTTTTTTGATCACTTCCTGAATGCGGTGCCAATCACCTCCAGGATCAACTAAAACACCCGTCTTCTGCACACTATCAAAAAGCAAAGTACAGTTTTGCTGAAAAGGTGTGACTGGAATGATATGCGCACTGAGATTCATCGTTGTATCCTTTTGTAAATTAAGTACTTCCAATCATACAAACGCACGGCCCCTGCACCTTAACAGGTAAAATATCCTGCTCAACAGCCCTATTACAATTCATGTTTATGTAAAATTGAATTTTGTGTAAATTAAATTTTATAAAGATTTTGGAGAACAGCCTTTCAAATCGATGTTGCACATGGAGAAACACTCTACCTCCTTATTATCAACCACCACGCCAATATCAGCGATTTTCTGTTTTGGTTTTCTTCGACAGCGATGGGAAGAAATGGAAATTATCCGATCCTGAATTTTGATTTTTTTATAATAGACGTAATGACTTCCTTGAGAAAATGGTACCGATCTCGCCAAATACTGTATTAAACAAATACCCCTCCCATCCTTTCATGTTAATCACAGCTTTTTCAGGAGAAAGTGATTTCATTCGTGAATTACGAAACAGGAAATAACCGCTTTGTAAGCTCCACTTCTCTAAAACTAAAACATTTTTTATGTGAAGAAATTACCAGCAAAATACAGCTGTCTCTCCTAGATTAATGGGTAGTTTTTGTCTTTTTCACATTTATCTCCGTGTCGCTCACAGAATCTCCGTACATCCTCTCTACATGTAGCCATCCACATACTTCGAATGCTGATATTTCGCGAGTAAGATTAATAAATATAACCTTCAGCCTAGTGGTAATAGCAATTTGCTTTCCACTTTCTCACAACGAAACTGGACTCGTTTAACAGCGGACCGGAGAAAATGAAAGCTTTGATCGGAACCGTTTTTTACAAACAGCACCTCAACCACAAAGCGCTAATAAGCTAATAAAATGCATTCCCCTGGGATTTTTTGCGCACGTGTAAATATATCGAACACTAACCAACGCACAACAAAAGCAGATCAGTGGCTTAGGAACCATATTCATGCGCTTTAAACTGCGATAAACTTTTTCAGACATTAACTTTATACGAACCTGCTTGAACAAAATCCCAGCAATATACAAAGTGCTCCGTAAAGAAAAATCATTTTTCTTTTGTGTGCAGCGAAGACAATGAACAAACACAAATCTTGAATTAAATGTTCTTACACAAATACTTCTGTTCGATGCTGTATATCCACAAATGTCGATTGTTTGCATCATAAAAAATTTTATGAAAATGCACGCACGCCCCACCCCCAACCGATAACATCGTGTCAAACACACTGTGTCGTGCCAACACCACCGAACAGGCAGCTACTTTTCAGAGAAAATCTTTTGCGATAGCCAACAGACTTGGTCAAAAGAATTCAATAAGAATATTGCCACAGAAATCTTTAAACTATTTTCCAAATTTAATGAAAGCGAAATCAAGATGTCGGTGGAATAGGTTTTACCCTTTTTGCTCGCTGAACCGCAGCGCACGACTGGAGGAGCAGTTCCTAATTGCGAGATAGTCTACAAAAAAAGCTCACTACCACGGGCGAAACCCACTATGTATGCAAAGTGGTCACAAAAAAACCACGAAGCAAACTCGTTCAAGACACTTACGCATTTCCCGCAGTCTCAAATAAAGTATACTGCAACGCCTTGTAGGCACTTTCCCCTGCCCAGGCAACCATCTTAAACGCAGCATAATGGCTTTCACAAACTTTGAGAGCATGTACCAACAGCGTTTCAACCTGTATGTGTGATGGATGTACCCCGCCAGCTAAAAGAAGACCCTGCCGATAAATCACTGAATTGTCTCCTTTCCAATAATCAAAATGCCCCAGCAACAATTTTTCATTAATTGCCAACAACAAGCGGTGCATTTCAGATGTTCGAGCATTGTCAATGAATAGGTCAAACGCGCAGGCTAAATGAAGGGCCTCCTGCTCTTCTACCCATGAAAAAGCAACACGGTAATCTGTCTGCGCCCCTTCTACACAAACATTAATTTCATCTTCTACATTTCGCTCAAAAGACCAATCGTACTTATGGGCAATCTGTTCTATAAAATCAACAGGGTGCTCTTCTCTTTCTGTGGCGCAAAATGCAAGCCTCATCACTAATCCTCAACAAATATGAACAACATTATAAAAAGAACTCAATACACCGAGACTGCAGTATTTTTCTACAATGGCAGCCTTTACTCCACACAAACATACATCCAAAATACAGACAACACACAATACCAGAAAACGAAAACGCCCCTTCGGTAACAAACTCGATGATTAAAACGAATCATCAAGCTTCTTCAGTGTATTGATCCAATCCTATAGTGCCAGTCCCCTGATTTAAAAAAATGCTTTTTTACGAAAAACAAGCTCAGGAACAAGTAGATAATCCGCTCTAACAGATTCAAGATTAAGCATTTTTTATTTTTAAGCGCTGCATTGAAAAATTGGGGATATTTTTCCTGAGTCTGTTATTTTTTTTCAGGAACGGTCTCATTTTCTCCTATTTGCGTCTTTTCTAAGTCATTAAGACGCCTTTTCAAATCAAGATTATCAGCATGAACTTTCAGCACAATCTCCCTAAAAGCTTCAAATTCTTCGCGTGAAACAAGATTGAGCTTATTTGCAACCTTTTCAGCTTGCAAAAGAAAAGCTGTTCCCGCTTCGCGCCGTACACCTTGTGCAACATCGGCGGCGTCTGTTGCCAATTTAGCTAATTCATCGAGTATACGATTTGATCCATTACGCATGTGGTTTTCCTTCAATTTTGACTATTGACGTGTACATTGTATAATATATAAAGCACCCTATAACAGGATAACATCGTATTTGTTCCTGTGCACTTGAATGGGTTTTGTGTTCGTTACACAAATTTTTTTCGTGCTTTTTTCTACATTCCTTTTACCATCATAAATTTATGTGCCTGTAAAGAATGAAAACTTTGCCACTACTTTCCTGGCTTGACCATTACGCGTTCATCTGCCATTCCTAGCCATCATATAACCTATAAACGTAGAGCGCTTACTCATGGATAATCCTTTTTGTTCTGCTATTGCTTTTCCCTCTTTCTTGAACCCTGTAATTGTCCATTTGGGTCCTGTATCTCTTCATTGGTACGGACTTGGTTACGTAGTCGGCATCCTTTTTTCTTGGTGGTATGCGCAAAAATTGCTAAAAAGGCCGTCCCTTTGGTACGCTGGCCATCCACCGATGAAGAAGGAAAAGATAGAAGATTTTGTTATCTGGTCTGTCATTAGTATCGTCGTCGGCGGTCGCCTCGGGCAAGTTCTCGTATGGAATCCGGCTTACTACTTCAGTCATCCAAGTTCCATCATCGCCGTATGGAATGGGGGGATGTCTTTTCACGGCGGGCTTGCTGGTATCATCGTTGCAATGATTGTATTTTCTCGTAAAAATAATATCAAAATGCTAGCAATGTTTGATATAATTGCCGCGGGTGCGCCTATTGGTATCGGCATCGTGCGAATATGCAATTTTATTAATCAGGAATTATGGGGCAATGTCGCCGGTGTACCTTGGGCTGTTTGTTTTTCTCAAGATCCCCAATATCTGCCACGCCATCCAAGTCAGCTGTATGAAGCGTTTACGGAAGGTTTTCTCCTTTTTGTCATCTTGTTCCTCCTTATTTTTACCTTTAAAGCGCTAAAACGCCCTGGGGCCGTAGCGGGAATATTTACCATAAGCTATGCAATAGCACGTAGCGTTTCAGAACTTTTCCGCGCCCCTCAAGAGGACCCAAAATGGTTTTCTTCCCTTTTTCATTCTACTGGGTTTACTTATGGTATGGCTTTATCTTTGCCTATGTTCTTTTTGGGTATTTATCTGATTTTTAAAGCCTTTAGACAGCAATCTCTAAAATAATGAACACCCTCAAAGAAAAAATTAAGAAGATTATTACCCTAAATGGACCAATCACTGTCGGCCAGTATATGGCGTTAGCACTTACCGATCCTCAATTTGGTTATTATCAACAAACACGAGCCCCCTTCGGGCGTTCTGGTGATTTTATTACAGCCCCTGAAATAAGCCAATTGTTCGGGGAGATGATCGGTATTTGGGTTCTTGCAAGCTGGAAAGCTCATAATTGCCCTCGCCCCTTCATTCTAGCCGAATTGGGTCCTGGACGCGGAACTCTCATGGATGATATTTTACGCACCGTTAAAAAATTGTGTAGCACGGCATTCGATACTATGGAAGTTTTTCTCATTGAGATAAATGAACGTCTCAAAAAGGAACAAAAAAAGCGCCTCTCATTTTACCAAAAGCAAATCCATAGCGTGGAGAGTTTTGATCAAATTCCCCCAGGGCACCTTTTTTTAGTTGCTAATGAATTCCTCGATACACTTCCCATCAATCAGTATGTTAAACTTAATGGAGAGTGGAGAGAACGCCGTATCGCGATTAACGAAGATGGAAATTTCATTTTTATTTCTGGACAACGTAAATATCCTTCTCCGTGTATACAGCCTCACGATTCTCAAATACCTAACGGAACGATCTTTGAACACGCCCCCTTACGTTACCAATTGATACAAAAAATCAGTAACCGCTTAATGCAAACAAAAGGTTCCGCTTTGCTCATCGATTATGGTGCTTCTCATCTTGCGTTTGGTAATACACTTCAAGCTATCTCAAAGCATAAATTTCGCGATATTTTCGACGCCCCCGGCGAACATGATTTAACATCACATGTTGATTTTTCCTTTCTAAAGATGATAGCCCTCGAGGAAGGCTGTTTTGCTGAAATCTTTGAACAAGGAGATTTTCTCTTTAAGATGGGTCTTCTAGAACGTGCCAAACAGCTTGGAACAAAAAAAGACGCTATATTGCAAAGCAAAATATGCCAAGATATTGAACGATTAGCTGGCCCAGACCAAATGGGAAAACTGTTCAAAGTTTTGCATATGAGCGATAAAAATATACCATTGCCTCCCAATTTCGATTAAAAACGATGGCATACACTTGAATTATTGACATTTGTCTACGATCGTGAGCGGTTTGTTATGAATCCTATCCCCGTTATCCTTGCAAAAGACTCGTCCGGTTTATACACGGACGGTATAAAATATGGTTTTTTTACACGTCAAAGTGGTGTTTCAAAAAGCATTTATGATAACATTGATGCGGAAAAAGTCTCGGATGATTACTCCAAACGTGTTGCCAAAAATCGTACTTTAATCGCCCGTTACTTTGGTATTGAAGTGCAAAATTTGGTCACCGTAGACCAAACACACTCCTGTGAAGTCGTTGTTGTCGATCAAGCTTTTATCGGCGCCCCTCTGAAAGCTGATGCTATCGTTACAACAAAAAAAAATTTGGCTATTGGCGTTCTTACAGCTGATTGCGGACCGGTTCTCTTTTTTGATCCGCAAGCCGCTGTCGTTGCTGTTGCGCACGCTGGCTGGCGGGGAAGCCTGAATGGAATTTTAGAGAAAACGATTTCTGTTATGGAGCAACAAGGTGCCAAGCGACAATCCATAACAGCAATTCTTGGGCCTTGCATTGGACCTTGCCACTATGAAGTAACAAGTGAATTTTATGATCGATTTATTGATTTAAATGATAGATTTGAAAAATATTTTTTAAAAACAAATAAAACAAATTGTTTTAACTTTAATCTATGGGCATTTATTACTGACAAATTAACAGAAGAACAAGTCAAAGCGTCTTGCCTGGAGCTTTGTACTTACAAAGACGAACAGCAGTTTTTCTCTTATCGCCGTGCATTACACCGTAAAGAACCTGATTACGGGCGGCAGATATCCGCTATCATGTTGAAAGAATAAGTCTAATTATTGTTCTTTATAAAACCATTTGTCGTTTATGTGACTGTGGGGGGGTGTTTTGTTTGTTATCATTCTTGATATTTAGTCATAATGGTTCGTGATCAGGTACTTTCTATCATTTTTCTAAACGTAAATGCCATTAATGTTAAAACCTCCCTCATAAAATAATTGCAAAAACTTTTAATCAATATGTACTTCCACCAGAAAAAACTTTTCTAAGGATAATAGGTGAGGTTACGTGTCCCTCTTTAACGACAAGTGAATAAAATTATAACTTTCTTGTGATTGTCTTCTTGCAATTTCATAATAAAAAGTTAAAAGCTGTGTTGTATTTTTGTGTCGTACTTAAAGATTTTTCGAGATTCTTCAGAGGTTCTATCATGAAACTTTTTTGCGGAAATTCCAATCCACGCCTCGCCGAAGATGTTGCAAAGTATTTAAGTATTCCCTTGGGCAAGGCAACTGTGAAACGGTTTGCAGATCAGGAGATTTTCGTAGAATTACATGAGAATGTTCGGGGACAGGATGTGTTTGTTTTACAATCTTCATCTTACCCTGCAAATGACCATTTGATGGAGTTGCTTATCATGATTGATGCTCTCCACCGTTCCTCGGCGCGCCGTATCACAGCTGTTATTCCTTATTTTGGTTACGCTCGCCAAGATCGAAAGCCCGGACCACGCACTCCAATTTCCGCCAAGCTTGTTGCTAATTTGATTACCAAAGCGGGAGCTAATCGCGTTTTAACATTGGATCTTCATGCAGGACAAATTCAAGGTTTTTTCGATATTCCAACAGATAACCTTTATGCTATCCCGAGTATTTCTCGTGATGTCAAAGCACATTACTCCCTTGAAAATGTTATCGTTGTTTCACCTGATGTAGGTGGTGTGGTGCGTGCACGTGCTCTGGCGAAACGCTTGGACAGTTTGTTGGCCATTGTTGATAAGCGTCGTGAACGTCCGGGGGAGTCAGAAGTTATGAATATCATTGGAGATGTATCTGAAAAAAACTGTCTTTTGCTCGATGATATTGTTGATTCAGGTGGAACCTTGTGCAACGCGGCCAGCGCTCTGCTTAAACATGGTGCAAATAGCGTTACAGCTTATACCACACACGGTGTTCTTTCTGGAGATGCTATCGAACGTATTAGGTGTTCAGAATTGAAAGAGTTGGTCATTACTGATTCGATCATGCCTACTGCAGCGATTGAGGATGCACAAAATATTCGTGTTTTGCCGATTGCCGACTTGATTGGAGAAGCAATTGCAAGAACAGCGTCAGAGCGATCTGTCTCAAGTTTATTTAATTAAATGAGAGCTTTTGGGTGTCCTGAGGCTGTTTGTTGACGTTTGTCAGAAGAAATCTCGACATTAGACGACGTACGGATACAAGTGAATTTGAGCTGTTCGAAGTAAACTAAAAATCAGCGAATACGGCTCCAGAGACGTTTTCCATGAAGACGTGTTAGCTAGCAACCGCGTGGCAAATGTGATTTTCTAATCAATGTAGTCTCCTTGTCTTCCGAAGGGCGCCTTGGAGTGTATCTTCTAAGCTTTTCGGTATAAAAAATGGGATTCTAGTGTTTTTTTTCCTAGAGATTCCTTCATAAAAAATAGTCAGAGCGATAATCAGTTTGCATCGAAATTGAAAAAAATTGGTAGTCACTCTTAAAAAAAATACTGCAAATACGGCAACGATAATAAATCAAGACTCTGGTAAATACCGCCATTGAATGGATAGGCTGTTTCGGGGCGTCCATAAATACACGAATAACGCAACTCTATCTGAGCGTCACGGACAACACACAAAAAAAACCGGAAATTCAGTCCGATCTTCCCTACAAGAAGTCTTGTTTTATATGTGGCTTCTCTCACATCTTACGGATCATTTCTTTTTACTTACATGAATGTTTAAGTAGAATTAACATGTTTTCCTTATAAAGCCATGAAGGCCTACTATCCCAGATTATCTTTTTCCGCAATAAAGGGCATTAATTTAGCAGCAAAACAGCGGTAACACCTCAAAAAGTCCAGCAACTACGAGCAATGAAGACTTCAGCAAAGCAGGTTGTAAAGCCGTGAAACGGCCACGTAAGATACTTTAAAAACTTTCCTTGTTAGCTCTCTGTTTCTTGGATATCTTCGGCACGTGTCAATCATATAAACACCCCAAAGAAGTTATTTTACCAAAAAATTAAGGAATAAACAAAATATTCGTTGCAAACTTAACCAAATGCTATGCAATGGCGACACCGGTAAAATCGTTCTTGCATCTCTATTACGCATGATCATTTCCTACATTGAGCATAATTTGTATACTTCATCCGAAACTCTTCCCACTGCAACCGAGTTCTTAATAATTTCCACACCATAAGCCATAACAGGAATGAACTAGCAATAATCGTATTCCGTACAAAATGATATAGCAAAAAAGCACCAGTAGCGTACGTCTATTATTCATTATCAAACCTTTGAGATTAAATCATCGCATGAACCTCAATGCCAGAAAGCTTAATAAATGGCACTGCTAGTTATCATCTGCTACACTCTTTCACAAAAATGATACAGCAAAATTCATCTAATAAAATTGCAAAATCATCTTCTGTCTGAGTCATCAAGCCACAATGCACCTGCATCCCGTTAAGCACTTTATTCGAGAATAGGCGCGAGAAAACATCATTTTCCTAAGCCCAAACCGCCCTACACCAGAATCTACATCGCCGGTAATTTTTCGCGATAAACGAGTGCTAATAATAATTTTGTGTAGGGCTCTAGATTCCGATGCCTTTCCTAAAAACTGATCCCAATCTTTATAACAGCTTCCGCTACCTGGTTATAAATATACGGGGTAGCACTTATTTGATTTTCTAATTTGCACAATATTTGCAACATTCCTCCTCCTTTAAGGATGGAGATCGTGAATTTTTTTCACAACTCTTGAATCTTTAAAAGATTTGAACTATAGAGTGGGCTTCCGCGTGGACACCTTTGGAGGCAACGTGGAATGGAGCGGTCGCTACTTAGTACGGCGTATATCTTTGTATTCGTGCAAAGGCCCTTGTCGGTTTTTGGTGAATATCTTATCATGTAAGAGGACTTGAATTATGAGTAAAAGCTACACTCTTAAGGCCGAGATGCGCGAGCGAGTTGGTAAGGGGTCCTCCCGTGAACTACGCCGCAACGGATTCATTCCAGCAGTCATCTACGGTGACAAACAGCCTCCTTTAGCAATAGCAGTCCCCTATAAAGAAGTTTTTTATAAGATTCATGCTGGTGGTTTTCGTACGACTACTGCTACGGTTGTCGTTGGTCAAAAAAGAATCCAGGTTTTAGCAAAAGACTACCAACTTGATCCAGTTCGTGACTTTCCCGTGCACGTAGATTTTTTACGGATTTCGGCGAAATCCGTTGTGGAAGTGAGCATTCCCGTGCGTTTCCTCAATGAGGATGCTGCGCCTGGCATTAAGCGTGGGGGCATTTTGAATATTGTTCGCCACGAAATCGAGTGCATGGCCCCCGCGAATGCTATCCCTCAGATGATTGAAGTTGACCTTTCTGGCTACTCCATTGGTGATTCTATTCATATTTCAGCGGTGCAATTGCCAGAAGGTGTTTCACCAGTGATTCAAGATAGAGATTTCACCATTGCAACCATAGCAGCTCCCGCTGATACAGAGATCAGCGATGATAGTTTAGAGCAGGAAAACGGCGAGAGTAGCGAAAAAGCTTGATGGACTTTAAACGTTGGAGGGAAGTTTGCATCCTTGTTTGGTGTTAGTCTGACCCGTAATGTGTGGTGAAAGGGCGTATGTGGCTTGTTGCTGGTCTTGGTAATCCTGGTCCGCATTACCAGGATAATCGTCATAATATTGGTTTCATGGCGGTCGATGCTGTTTGCCAGTTTTTTTCTTTCTCTCCATGGTCGAAAAAATTTCAATCCGAAGTCTCTAGTGGTTGCGTAAATAGTGAAAAGATTCTTCTTATAAAGCCTCAGACTTTCATGAATTCATCCGGTCAGGCTATCGGAGAGGTTTTGCGGTTTCATAAATTAGTGTCTAAAAAATTAATTGTCATCCACGATGAGCTCGGTTTACAACCAGGAAGGGTGCGCGTAAAAATCGGTGGAGGAAGTAACGGACATAATGGTATAAAGTCGATCGATTCTCACTGCGGCACCGACTATTGTCGTGTACGACTGGGGATCGGGCATCCTGGTTCTAGAGAGCTTGTCCATCAGCATGTTATGGGAGATTTTACAAAGTCCGACCGCGAATGGTTGCTCCCTTTATTAGATGTGATTGCAAAAAATATCACCTTCTTAATAGATGGAAACGGCAGTCTTTTTGCAAGTAATGTCTCGCAAGAAATGAACAGCAAACAACCCGCTGGAAAGTAATTTTTCTATTTTATGTGTCAAATTGATGTTTTTTGATTCGATTTTTATGAATATTCCTTCTTAAAAAAATTGCTAAATAATAAATGGAATACATCTAACCGAACATTGTACTAGTAGTTGCCGTAACCAAAAGGTCCATCTGAATTTATATTCGGTGATAGTGGGGCATGAAAATCAAATTGCTGATTTGAAATACCGAAAGCATTCTCGTCATTCTGTAATACGACCACACGAGCACCGGTAGGTACACGATCATAAAGATCAATTATATCTTGGTTAAGCAAACGAATACATCCACTTGAGATAGCCTGACCAATTGACCATGCCTCGTTTGAACCGTGGATACGGAACAGTGTGTCCTTCCCATCTTTGTAAAGATAAAGTGCCCGCGCACCCAGTGGATTATCAAAACCTGGCGGCATCCCCTTTCCCAGATGTCCATAACGTTCTGGTTCTCTATCCATCATTGCTTTGGTCGGAACCCAACTTGGCCACTGGCGCTTGCGCTGTACGATGCCCTCACCCTCAAACTCTAACCCTTCCTTACCAACACCAATACCGTAACGCATAGCTTTCCCATTTTCACCGATCAGGTAGAGGAAACGTTCCCTGGTATCTATGACCAATGTACCAGGAGAATACGATGTATAATAGATTACTTCCTGGCGCCAAAATTTTGGATCAATCACCGAAAGATCAACGGCAGGCAAAAAGTAAGGCTCATTTGTTACAGGCCCGTACAAAGCTTGAACCTCTTCTGGAACGTACCAAACCGGTCGAGAAGAATCTGGGCGAGGCGTGGCACATGCAGCCAAAACCAACTGTGTCGCTATTAAAAAGATATGGCGAAACAATATCTTCATATTTTCTCCGATTAATTCATCATTACAACTTACACATTAAGGAAAACTTCATACACCATCAGCAACTAAAGTTAAATTTTATTATGATTAATGTAAAAACTATTCGGAATATGAGGATAAATAGTTAACTATTGCTTAGCAAAGATTTTTTTGTGTCTTCATAGTAACCAGGCACTATAACTCTTTTTTTAATGTGTTATAAAAAATGCTGAGAAGTGTTATCTAAATCAAAACCAAACAGAAAAGAAGGCAGAAGATGGGTTTTAAATGTGGCATCGTCGGATTACCAAATGTCGGTAAATCAACCCTTTTCAACGCATTAACAAAAACATCCATAGCGCAAGCCGCTAATTATCCTTTTTGCACAATTGAGCCAAATACTGGTGAAGTTGCTGTCCCAGATATTCGTATGGAAAAAATTGCGTTAGTTGCCGGTTCAAAAGAAATTATCCCCACACGCATTAATTTCGTCGATATTGCGGGACTTGTACGCGGTGCTTCAAAAGGTGAAGGTCTGGGTAATAAATTTTTAGCTAATATCCGCGAAGTTGACGCTATTATTCATGTTTTACGCTGTTTTGAAGATGAGGATATCACTCACGTAGAAGAACGAATTGATCCAGTTTCTGATGCCACAACTGTTGAAACAGAACTCATGCTCGCAGATCTAGAAAGTCTTGAGCGAAGAATCATACAAGTGCGTAAGCGCGCGACTGTGAAAGATAAAGAAGCTCTAGCAATTCTCCCCATAATGGAATCAGCATTAAATTTGCTGCAAAAAGGAAACCCTGTTCGGTTATTGCTCAGTGATATCTCACCTGAAGAGCATTGCATCCTTGATAGTTTGAATCTTTTGACCTCCAAACCCGTACTTTATGTTTGTAATGTAAGTGAAAGTGATGCCGCTCACGGCAATAAATTTACCCAAACAATTGAAGAAATGGCAAAAGAAAAAAATGCTAAAAGTATTGTTATTTCTGCCGCTATTGAAGCTGAAATCACCCAACTTAGTAACGAAGAAGCCAAGGAATATCTCAGTGCTCTGGAACTTTTCGAACCAAGTTTGAATCGACTTATTCGCGCGGGGTACCGTTTGTTGGATTTGATTACCTACTTCACTTGTGGACCTAAGGAAACACGAGCGTGGACAATCGTGCGCGGAACCAAAGCACCCCAAGCAGCAGGAGTTATACACTCAGATTTTGAACGCGGCTTTATCCGCGCTCAAACCATTAGCTATGAGGATTATATAGCGTTGGGCGGAGAAAACGGGGCAAAAGAAGCGGGAAAAGCTCGCGATGAAGGAAAAGAGTATATCGTGCAAGATGGTGATATTATGCTGTTTAAGCACAATACTTAAAGCACTCTATTAAGCACTTTAAATATCTTAAAAAGCAAAAACAATGCCACCATGCGCTATGATGGTGGCTGTGATAAGGTAAGAAACGATATCAGTCTTTCCAATGCCCCTTATATTTGAATGCTGGGGCATTCTTTAAAGAATCTTTCGTCGCATTAGCAATGATCTTCCACGTGCCATACTCATTTGTCATTTGGACCGTTTCCGGAGAAACAACGACGTAATGTTCCCCTATACCAAGAAAACCACCAACAGCAATAACGATCCCCATAATACTATTTTCACGTAAAATAATATCCTTTACTTCACCGATCTCTTCGTTTTCCATATTGTATACATCTGCACCGATGAGACTTGAAGCAACAAAATCAGTTGCTAGAGGCGCGACATAACGTACAGACATATTTGAATTGACCCGTACAATGCCTGTTGAAGAAACAGCCTCAGGCTTGGAAGAAGCGTTTAAAGGCTGGATATAAACGCTAGAAGCTGCCATAATAAGCGTAGTAGCAAATGCAATTTTTTTCATTTTTTGATATCTCCATTTTTACTTTATGAAACTTCAATGCACTGCGATCAAAATCGTTCCCCGTGCCTTTTATAAGTAAATGTCTCTCAATTGCCTTTGCACTTAATGCGGTTTTACTCTCAAGTGTTCAGGAGGTTTTACAACCCTAATTAATTACCTAATTTCTCAATATTTGATGCGAAAAAACCTTTTCTGAAACTCAAAAAAGGCAATACCCAAGCAAAAAACCGTATGCTTTTGGGTTACATTCTCGAGATAAACTGCACAGCCCTCTTTACAAGTGGCAAACTAAAACCATAATGTACGTACATGACGCTCCACATAGCTCTTTTTCAGCCTGATATTGCCGGTAACACGGGAACGATTTTGCGTCTAAGTGCCTGTTTTGGTTTGCATGTGCACATTATTGAGCCCGCGGGCTTCGATATCTCGGATCGAAATCTTAAGCGGGCAGGTATGGACTATCTCGAGTATGCTTCATTAAAGCGACACGTTGATTGGCAGCGTTTTTTAAGTACCATGAAACACTTCAACCATCGCCTCCTTCTTTTGAGCACAAAGGCTGAAACTTGTTATACAGAGATGCGCTACCAGAAAAACGACGTCTTGCTTTTTGGTCGCGAAACGGCAGGAGTCCCGAGTTACGTCCATGAAGCTGCCGACCACGCATTAAAAATCCCCATGCAAACGGGTGCACGCTCCCTAAATCTTGCGGTGAGTGTTGCTATAACAACAGGGGAGGCACTCCGCCAGATTGGTTACAACCAAAAAACATAGAACCCCTCCGTCCCTCTCCTGAAAAAAATGCAACCCGGTCGCGAACGATGGACCACTCTTTAAGAGAATGAAACCTGAACGCACTACTCTTCCTCCAAAACACCACCAAGAGCCCTGTTTTATTCTCGCCATCGAACGACCTCGACACGCTATAAAAAACTAAACAACAGCCAGCGTACAATAAATAAAAAATGGAGTTATAACTTAATTTTTTTTAACAATTCGCCGTGATTTATTAAAAAACCGCTTTCAACCCATATATTCTCTAATTCTTTGAGTTTTTCCCCTAAAAGGGCGCCTTTCTCTAGGCCCTTTTTTATCAAATCCTCGCCGCTAACAGGAAAAGTTGGAATCTGCCATTTTTGAGCAAGCTGATAAAGCCTGATATAATTCCCTGCCTTTCGTGAAACCTCGCTTTCTTCCGGAACATCCGTATACGCTGCAGCTATGGATAAGGACAATTGATCTAAAACCGGCTGTCGACCATGAAAATAAATCGCTTTTTGTACAAAATCATCCGAACAATTTTGGCTAATTAATTTCAACTCAGCCCATTCTCTCAATCGTGTTTTTTCTTTATTAGATAAACGCAGGCGATTCGCCATTTCGTGAAGACGTAGAGGGTCTGGAGGGAGAAGACTCTCTAACCGCAACAACGGATCTACTTTCCAACCAAGGTCTCGCTCAACTTTTACAAGTGAGTGGATCCCATCGATACCCCACTTTTCTGTTTCCGGAAAAATAAAGTTCAAAACCCCGCTTTGGCGCATCCATAAAAGAGCGCGAATAGGATCTGAAGCAGAAAGGAGTTTTTTCACTTCTCCCCAAACACGCTCAGATGAAAGCTTTTGTAGACCATGTTTCAAGCGAACACACGCTTTCAACCCTTGTACATCAGGCCGCCCTGCTCCATACCAAGCAAAAAAGCGAAAAAATCGTAAAATACGTAGGTAATCTTCACTGATTCGTTTCTCTGCAACACCGATAAACCGAACCGTTCGACTTAGAATATCGTTTAAGCCCCCCACAGTATCATAGAGCCGTCCAGAAGCATCACAATAAAGCGCATTGATCGTAAAATCGCGCCGTTCAGCATCTTTTTTCCAATCACGGCCGAACGCAACTTTTGCATAGCGGCCATCTGTTTCAATATCAGAGCGAAGCGTTGTAACTTCATAAGAACATGACTCAGCAACAACCGTCACGGTACCAAATGCAATGCCTGTGGGAATAGCTTTAAACCCAGCTTCTTCTGCACGTGCCATCACCTGCTGAGGCAAGCAAGTTGTAGCAATATCAATATCACTAATTGGCTGTCCTAACAGTTGATTGCGCACCGCCCCACCCACGACACGCGCCTCTTCACCATCTAAAGACAAAACGCGAAGAAGCGCTTGGATGCACTGATCTTGCAACCAACCGGCATGTCTGAAATTTTGCACTACGCTCACCATTTACCCCTTTAAACAAAATGCGGCCGCCCTTTCTTTCGGACCGATATCCTTAATCAGACTGATATCTTAATAAGATAAACTCTCATTACATTTCTTACTACAACACGCAGAACACGCCAAAAGCGAGTTATCCATACACACGAACACAAAAATAAGTGTATTGTACTTCTTTTCTTCTCATTTTCTGCTACAAATTATAAAATATTCAATATCGTGCGAAAAGCTACTAATTTTGCGATGAACGCTCTAAGGAAAAAATATGAGTCAGAATGAAAAATTATCCAATTCTATTCAGAAGGGCAATAGCGACAACGAAGACCGAATGACCGTTGGTGATATTGATACAGCGCACAACCAATTGGATGTTCTACAACGAGAAATTGACAAAATTATTTTTGGCCAAAATTGTGTGATCGAGTACGCTTTGACAGCTATTTTTGCCGGTGGCCATGCCCTTCTCGTCGGTGTTCCAGGGCTTGCCAAGACGCGTCTCGTTGAAACATTGGGAACGGTACTAGGAATTGAAGAGACGCGCATCCAATTTACGCCCGACTTGATGCCATCGGATATCACCGGTTCTGAAATTATGGATTCCGATAAAAATGGTAAACGCTCTTTCCGCTACGTTCGGGGACCCGTTTTCACCCAACTCCTAATGGCTGATGAAATTAATCGCGCTTCTCCACGCACCCAATCGGCTCTTTTGCAAGCTATGCAAGAATATCACGTAACCGTCGCAGGTGCGCGTTATGAATTACCCAGGCCTTTTCATGTACTTGCAACCCAAAATCCTCTCGAACAAGAAGGCACTTATCCGCTTCCTGAAGCACAACTGGATCGTTTTTTAATGCAAATTGACATAGATTATCCTGACTTGACGACAGAACGGCGTATCATTCTAGAAACAACAGCGGAAGTAAGTCAAAAAGCAAAGCCGATTTTATCGGCAAAAAATCTGGAAAAAATTCAAAAAATTGTCCGCAAAATGCCGATCTCCGAAAATATCGTCGATGCTATTTTGAAACTAGTTCGTTCGGCCCGTCCTCATAAAGATAATGCCTTTGCAAACGCTTACATCGCTTGGGGACCTGGTCCTCGAGCGTCGCAGGCGCTTTCTCTTTGTGCCCGTGCCCGTGCTCTTTATCATGGACGTTTGGCACCTTCACTCGATGATATTAAAGAGTTGGCACAACCAGTATTACAGCATCGTATGGCACTTAATTTTTCTGCCCGTGCAAAAGATATAACAGTAAAGGATATCATAGAAAATCTTGTGAAAGATACTCTCTAATGGCTATTGGAAAAGAAACCCCAAAAAAACCTCCGTTGTCACTTGCTTCCAGGCTGCATAAAGATGTTGCGAAAATGCCGCGTTTTTTTTTGCAAGCGCGCCTCATCGCAGATACGCTCGTAAAAGGATGGCATGGCCGGCGGAAACGCGGAAGTGGAGAAAAGTTTTGGCAGTTTCGCCCCTACATTGAGGGAGAGCCCGTTACGCGCATTGATTGGCGCCGTTCAGCACGTGATGAACATACTTATCTACGTGAACATGAATGGGAAGCGATACAGACAGTTTGGATATGGCCGGATCAGAGTGCATCTATGCACTATTGTTCGCGTTTTTCTAAAAATTCTAAAAACGACCACGCCGTCATCCTTGCTCTCGCATTGGCGACGCTTCTTTCGCGAAGTGGCGAACGAATTGCAGTCCCCGGTTTAATGCCACCCACGATAGCGTCTAACGTGATGGAACGCATGGCACTCGCTTTAACAAACCATCAGACAGAAAAACCATTTCCAGATTTTTCGGTCATTACGTGTTTTTCGCAGCTCATCATAATAAGTGACTTCCTGGATTCACCTGAACAGATTATCCAAGATTTAAAAACTTTATCTACTAAACAAATCACTGCGCACTTAATTGAAGTTGCTGATCCAGCAGAAGAAAGCTTTCCGTACACAGGACATACGGAATTTTTTGATCCTGAAACGAAAGAAAAGCACACTTTTAAAAAAGCGGAAAATCTACGTGAGCGCTATTGCAAACTGTATCAAGAAAGACGACAAAAACTAGAAAATTTTTGTTCACACCAAGGGTGGACTTACCAGGTAAGCACAACTGATCAACCTTTAACAGAAATTATTCTGCAGCTTGCGAACAAAATGAACAGCTCTTCATCTTCCACGAGGAGGCCACTTTGAGCTTTGGTATTCCCCTGCTTTTATTGGGGCTATTGTCCCTACCAATGATTTGGTGGCTATTGAAAATCATGCCCCCAGCCCCGCGTAAGGAGCTTTTTCCTCCTTTTCGTTTTTTGCCCAAATTCACAAATCAAGGAGAAACTGCAAGCCGCGCACCTTGGTGGTTATTGTTGCTACGGCTAGCCATAGCAACGCTGGTTATTATCGCTTTAGCGCAACCTGTTTGGAATCAAGAGCCTATCACACTTTCTGGCCCTCAACCCCTCGCACTCATCATCGATAACGGGTGGGCATCCGCAAAAGAGTGGAAAAAGCGTGTTTCTGTTGCTGAAGCCATCCTAACTCAAGCAGCAAAACACAAAAAAAACGTTTATTTTCTCGCAACAGCCGAAAATGGTGCTTCGAATATTGGTCCGCTATCTGCAGAAGCTGTTAGACAATATTTGATACATTTGAAGCCTAAACCTTGGCCTGTTAACCGTGTGCAAACATTAAGAAAATTTGTTGAGAAGAATAAAGGGCAATCCTTTGATATTGCTTATTTAAGTAATGGATTACACGCAAACGAAGATGATCAGGCTTTTGCCCTTATGGAACAACTGAAGCCAAAGACCTTCTTATGGTACTCAGCCGATATTTCCAATTTAGTCGGCATAACAGCCATAGACAATGACAATGGAAACATCAAAGCACACATTATTCGTGCAACCACGCGTGGCGAAACTGCAATCAACCTAAATCTCTACGACCTGAACAATCAATTCCTTGGCCGTTTTACGAAAAATTTTCGTGAAGGAGAAGCGGCAACTGTCGTTTCTTTTGACCTGCCGCTTGAACTACGTAATGACATCGCGTTGGCTAAAATTGAGGACCACGCTTATGTCTCCGCGACCTTTTTAGTCAGCAGCCACAATCGAATAAACCGTGTAGCACTTTTGTCTCCAAGCATAAATGAAATGGCACAACCTTTGCTTTCTCCATTTTATTACATTACTAAAGCCTTACAAGGCCACACACAGCTCATAACAGCAGGAGGAAGAGAGCTTTCAGTTGATATTGATCACTTGCTTAAACAAAGCCCCTCTGTTTTCATTATGGGCGACGTTATCAATATGTCGAAAGAAGCGGAAGATAAACTGTCTGATTTTGTAAATAAAGGAGGAACACTTATCCGCTTTGCAGGGGAAAAATTAAGTACCGCCGAACGCCATGATACTCTACTTCCAGTGCCACTGCGTCCTGGAAAACGCCTTCTTGGAAGCGTTATGTCCTGGGCTAAACCGCAAAAACTTGCACCTTTTGCGCAAAATAGCTTCTTCTTTGATCTCCCTTTCCCAGAAGATGTTACTGTTTCACGTCAAATCCTGGCAGAACCAAGCCCAGATATTTTTGAAAAAACATGGCTTAGCCTTTCTGATGGGACTCCTCTTGTTACAGCAGCTCATCGCGGAAAGGGCATGATCGTTCTCGTCCACGTAGCACCTGACCCTACATGGTCAAATCTCCCTCTTTCTGGTTTTTTTGCGCAAATGTTGCGGAAACTAATTACACTTAGCTCCTATGAAAACAAAAACCCAACACAGATAACAACAAAAGTGATACAGCACCCTTGGAAAACATTGGATGCTAATGGTCAATTACAAATACCCCCTTCTCATGTTGTTCCACTCATCATTGATGCACAAAACCCTTCTCTTCCCTCTTATTATACCCCACCTGGATTTTACGGCTCTAAAAACAATCTTTACGCGCTCAATCTGTTTGACCATTCATCGCGCTTAATTAAGCAAGCCCAACCGCCTTTCTTCTTGAGCCAAAAACCATTATCTTATGACGCAAAAGAAAAACACTTTACTGGTCCGCTTTTAGGGTTAGCCGTGTTATTATTTGCCCTTGACAATTTTTTAGTTTTGCGGATGGGAGGAGTTTTTTTTCTCAGCCGGCGACGCAATATATTCTTTCTTTTATCCCTCATAATAAGTTTTACCGCCTTACTTTTATTTGCACCAATCATTCATGCAAAAAATGCGGTGAACCGTGATGAAGCTGCCATAGTACAAGCGGCTGGAGCCACTCACCTTGCTTACGTCGTAACTAATAATCGTGAAATCGATGCAACAAGTAAAAGTGGACTGGAAGCACTCAGCAAATTTATTGCGGAGCGTACAATGCTATCCCCAGGCCCCGTAGTAGCGCTTGATCTCGATAAAGATGAACTTGCTTTTTATCCTCTTATTTATTGGCCAATTGACCCGAATGCTCCTTTTCCAACACAAAAAAGCCTTGAAAAAATAAATAATTTCATGAATCATGGTGGAGCTGTGTTGTTTGATACACGCGATCAAATAAGTTCCAGCCTCAGTCTTGAGGAAAATACTACTCCAGCAACACAAAGATTACGGACGATATTAAAGGGATTTGATGTTCCGAATATTGAGCCGGCGTCGTCCGAGCACGTTGTTTCGCGCTCCTTTTATATCATGCCAAACTTCCCTGGTCTCTACCATGATTCTCCTTTGTGGGTTATATCGTCGTCAGTGGGTAAAAACGGTGCAAACGCCCCTGCCGGCGATAATGTAAGTTCTCTCTTTATTACTGCTAATAATTTTGCTGGTGCTTGGGCATTAGACGAAAGAGGAATGTGGAAATATCCACTTATTTCCAACGACCCTATGCAACGTTTGTGGGCATTTCGTGCAGGATTGAATATTGTTATGTATGTGCTCACAGGAAATTATAAGGCAGATCAAGTTTATGTGCCCGCGCTATTGGAACGCTTTAACAGAGAGGGAAGGCAATGACATCATTCTTAACTTTTCAGCCTTTTTTACCTGTTTCTTTGGTCATTTTATTGGGAGGAATCTCTGCTGTTTTTGTAATTATTGGTCTTATTTTTCAGCGTAAAGGATCCCTGTTTCGCCTCATGGCGTTGGCCTCACTCACTATTGCCTTACTTAACCCAATAATCGTAAAAGAGCAACGCGAACCACTCAAAAGCACTGTAGGTATTGTGATAGATCACAGTCAGAGCCAAACGTTTGACACGCGTACAAATGATAGCGAAGAAGCGCGCATACAATTAATCAATGCACTAATTCGCTATCCGCAATTTGAGCCACGCTTTATTTACGCCGGAAAACTTGGAAATAATCAATATGCGCCTACAACAAACTTGTTTCACGCCTTAGCACAAGCTACATCTGATGTAGCACCATCTCGTTACGCAGGGACAATTTTGATCACTGATGGCCAAGTGCACGACATACCATCCTTATCAGACCTCTATCATAAAGCTCCTATCAACGCTCTCATAACGGGAAGATCAGACGAGTTTGATCGTCAAATCAAATTTGTTTCTCCTCCCCGCTTCGCCATTGTTAATAAGCCACAGCCCATTTCTATTTTGGTAGAAGATAAAGGCCAATCCCCAAAACTGCAGCCAACGCAGGCAAACATTACCATAAGCGTTAACGGCGAAGAAATTGGCCATTATTCTGTGACTACTGGTGTTATCTTTCAAACTGAAATTATCCTTCCCCACACAGAAAAAAATATCATTCAAGTAGAGACTGATACGCATAAAGGTGAATTAAGTTTTGAAAATAACCGTGCCATAACGATAATTGAGGGTATCAGAGAAAATCTGCGCGTTCTTCTCATCTCAGGTGCGCCCCACAATGGTGAACGCACATGGCGTGACCTTCTGAAAGGTGATTCGAACATCGATCTCGTTCACTTCACCGTTCTTCGTCCCCCTGGAAAAGCCGATAACACGCCTCTGGATCAGTTGTCACTCGTGGTATTTCCCACAACAAAATTATTCGTCGAAGATATTGATAATTTTGATCTCATTATCCTCGATGGTTACCAACATTCCACTGTTTTCCCGCTAATCTACTACGATTACATCGCTCAATATGTACAAAATGGTGGTGCATTGCTCATGGTAACAGGACCTGAATTTACCCAAGAGTACTCTCTTGCTAAAACCCCTCTAATAAGCATCCTACCAGCGTTACCAAATGGTGTTATTATTCAAAAACCTTTTCGTCCTACAATAACAAAAGAAGGTGAACGACACCCTGTTACGCGAGATATCGCAACACCTTCTCATCCAGCTTCTCAGTGGGGACGATGGTTACGGCAAATTGCGATTCAGAATGCAAACAATATAACTTCTCTTATGGAGGGAGCCGATAAGCAACCGCTTTTAATTCTCTCTCATGTTGGAAAAGGACGTGTGGGGATGTTGCTTTCTGATGAGAGCTGGCTTTGGGCTCGAGGCTTTGAAGGCGGAGGCCCTTATGCAGCTCTTTACCGCAGAATCTTTCACTGGCTCATGAAAGAGCCGGGACTTGAAGAAGAAAAATTAACTGCCACAAGCGACAAAAATCATTTAATCGTTCGCCGTCAAACACTCAGAGATCTTCCTGAATCAGTAGAAGTTACCTCCCCCTCTGGGAAAAAAGAAACTTTGATCCTTAGCAAGGAAAAAGAAGGTGTATTTATGGCAACAGTTGATACAGGTGAAACAGGGATTTTTACCATAAAGAGCGGCAACTTAACGGTGCTTTCTTCTGTGGGAGCGTTAGACAATCCTGAATCGTTTGACTTAATCTCAACGGAAGAAAAATTGACTCCCATCAGTGAACATACCGGTGGACATGTCGTGCGTTTACATCGCAAAGAGAAAAAAGGTATCAACCTTCCTCCTATCAAGTTACTCCGATCACCGGCAGAAAAAGCTCCTCCCTTTAACCACTCTATCGTTTTGAGAGCAGCGACAGAAACCCGTTTAATTGGTGTATCATATTTTTCCGTATTTTCCGGTTTTTTTGCATTGCTTATTTGTTTTTTACTGTTTAGCAGTATGTGGCACCGTGAAAGCCGTTAAAATCCTGAGAAGAAAAGCTACATTGAAGAAATGCGATCCGCGTAAAATCCGCTCTCGGGATAAAAGTTATGACCCACTGTGTTCCTCATTGTTTTGTCACTAAAAGAGAAAAAATATGAATTTTACAAGGGTTTTTCGAATATTTTCAAAGAACCTTTCTCGCTAAATAGTTCTCTCTTATCCCCTTAATACACAAATTTTTTTTATATTATTTCATTGCTTAAATTGTTTTCGGCGCTATGCTGTTGTTCATGTTTCACCTTGCCCATATATCAGATCTACACCTTTCACCTCTGCCACAACCCTCCTTATCTGAGCTTTTTGGGAAACGATTTACTGGCTACCTTAATTGGCAAAAAAAGCGTAAGAGACAAATGGAAACAAATGTCTTGGAAGCCTTAGTAAGCACCTTAAACGAGAAAAAGCCTGACCATATCGTGATTTCTGGTGATCTTGTCAATCTTGCTTTAGATAAGGAATTTGAACAGGCGTATGATTGGCTGCTCAACCAAGGTAGCCCTCAAAACATTTCCTTGACCTTTGGGAATCACGATGCCTATGTTTGCGGTGCCTTCCGAAAAGCATGCACGATTTTCCAACCTTGGATCAAAGGTGATCTTCCTCAAAAAAGCACTTCTCCCTTCCCTTATATGCGCATCCGCGATAATATCGCCATCATAAGTGCTTCTTCAGCCATTGCTACACCGCCCTTTCAAGCATCTGGGTATTTCGGAAAAGCACAAGCAAAAATTTTATCAAACCTTTTAAACGAAGCTGAAAAACGTGAACTCTTTCGTATCGTAATGATACATCATCCTCCCTTTCACCGCGCAACTTACTGGCACAAAAGATTATGGGGCATAGGGCGTTTCCTAGAGCTCATAAAAAGACACGGCTGCGAACTTATTCTTCACGGACATACCCATATACCCACGTTAAATACCATAGAAGGAAAAACCAAAAAAATTCCTGTAGTCGGAGTTGCTTCTGCATCGCAGGCCTTTGGTGATAAGAGATCACCAGCTGGCTTCAACTTATTTTCTATTGAGCGATCTCATGATCGGTGGTATTGTCAGCTGCAACGTTACGGTATTGTCAACAAACAAAACAAGATAGCGTGCACTGAGAAAATAGACCTTTAGCGTTCAGAAAGGGAGTCGGGAGACTTCTTTGTCTGTTCCCTTTGAACAGTAGCTTAACTAACGAAAGGTCCCATGTTACGTAGAGGGGGTAACCGTTGTACGAGGAGGCGATTTAATTTCGTTTTCGGGTTCTACGTGGATGGAAGTGCGTACGTTATCGAACTCTTCTTCCAGAGCGCTTTCGATCTTGTCACAGATCTGGTGTGCCTCTCCTACTTGCATCGTAGCTGGAACAACCAAGTGAAATTCTATAAAAATGACTCTACCAGCAACACGTGTGCGCAAATCGTGTACTTCGAGTGCCCCGTTTGCATTTGCAGAAATGAGATTACGAATCCGTATAGTTTCACTTAATTCAACTCCGACATCCATTAATCCTTGAATAGCGTCATGAATTACCTTACCTCCCTGAAAAAAAATATTAATGGCAACGATTATTGCCAAAATCGGATCCAGAATAGCTAATTTACCAAAAAACGCTGTAATCAAACCAATTAAAATGCCAAGCGAAGTAAAAAAATCTGCTATGAAGTGCGTCCCATCCGCTTTAAGAGCTGGTGAACGTTGAATTTTTCCCTGCCGAATCAGAACCCAACCCCACACACAATTTATGATGCTCGCTACAAAATGAATAACGAGCCATATTCCGGGTTCCTGTAATGATAATTCAACGGCTGAGAGGGCCATCCACGCCTCTCTTAAAATCATTACTGCCGCGACGATGATCAGTGTGCCCTCAAGGATAGCAGAAAAATATTCAGCTTTATGGTGTCCATAGGGATGATTTTGGTCCGCCGGCTTCAAACTGACTTTGATAGCTAACCACATTGCGAACGCCGAAAGTATATTTACAACCGACTCCAACGCATCAGAATATAGAGCAACCGAGCCGGTAATATGGTACGCAAGATACTTCAATGCAAAAACAATACAAGCGATGAAAATAGAATATAAGGGAAGATCCTGTACATTGATTTTGACACCCATAACCGTGCACCACTTTTGAATGAATAAATAACGATGTTTTCAATCATATGACCTACGATATACTTGAAGTGCCACCGATACTTCCCGTCGTAAAAATTCTGAAATACAGTAAAGCACCCCCGTCTCGCTGTTATCACGCGAAAAAATGCCCTTTTTCCGGGCTCTACTACAACGCAACGATTATAATATGGAGACACCACTTCGAAAAAACAAACAGCACCCCAAAGGCGTCATTTACCATTTTCTCGTCTTTTTACGAAAATGCGTTGTACTGACGAATCTACCGACCTTCATGTGATGACTATGCTGACCGGCATGTTTTTCCGAAATACGAGAATGCCCCTCGCGTCCCACCGCAATCTGACTTCCTTACCCAAAAACACTATTACGACTGAAAAAAACCGAAACTGTTCGTCGTGGTCAAAAAAATTAGCCGGAAAAAAAGAATCTGGGCATTGGGGGACCCAGATTCTTCTCCCTTAGCAAGTAAAGGCGCACGGGACTCAGGAAATAGCGGGGACCTAAGACCCCGTGCCTGATACGAGTGCAACCAAAACGTATCGCACCGCACCTATTGCCCGGCACACTATACCTAAGGTTGTGGAATGTCAATAAAAATTCTACTATAAGTTAAAAAATAGTAATTTTTTCTCGTTTAGAAGCAAAGAAAACAGCCTAGATCTGATAATTAGAAAACTAATATCAGAATCTCTCTGTGGGTTCGGGGGCCACAATAATCTGCAAAGCTGATACCAACATCCGAGAATTGTCACATCGATTAAAGGATATTCTTGTAAAAGAACACCAATTTGTTGCTGAAAAAAGTGCTATCCTTATATTTTCAAGTTCGGAAGAATCTCTTTCTCTGCCGGCAACCATAGTGACAGGTTCATATCAATCCTAAAAAGGGGGAATACAGCTAATATCCTCAGTTGTTGTACTCCAAAACGCATCATGAATAACGCTGAAAGTTTCTACATTCATTGCGGTATCAGATATCAATGGATGCGGAGTGCTGCTGTTGTTAGAAGATTTCCCGGACAACATTATAATTCTTGTGTTGCGCATTCGCTAATCATCACAGCATTATCACCAGAAATGTTAGACACAACCCGCTTCGCAGAAAATTGACCGAAACCCTGCTGGTACAACCATCAGAACGTTCAATGCGCGAAGCGCTGAGATCAGCAACATTATAAAATTTTTAACAAGCGCGTAGGCTTCATTTACAAGAAGCATCTGTTTTAAGTTCAGAGGAAGATACCGTTTTTGTCTCAAGATCGCACAAAACACGCTGCAACATCATCTCAGCACTGGCTGCACGTTTTGAATGCGCAACAAAGCCGCCTCCAAGAACGCGCGCATCATTACTGTTTTCATCGTAAAAAACGCAAGCCTGCCCTGGAGCAACACCACTTTCACATTCCAATAAATCGACAGAAAACCCCCCCCCTTTATAATGTAGGCGAGCCAGACGCGGAGGGCGTGTCGAACGAACTTTTACGGCCACTTCAACACCATCAGCAGGAAAATCATCCAACTTCTCGTCACCAAGCCAGTTTACGTCACGCAAAAACAGCTTATGCGTTTCCAGCATCTCGCGCGGACCGACAATAACACGCGCGTTCTCCACGTCTAGATATACCACGTAAAGCGCCTCACCGGTCGCAACACCGATACCACGACGTTGGCCAACAGTATAATTAACAATTCCCGAGTGTTCTCCCAAAATTTTTCCATCAATGTGCACAATGACCCCAGGATTTGCAGCTTCTGGACGCAACTTTGTGATAACATCAGAATATTTTCCCTGTGGAACAAAACAAATATCCTGGCTGTCATGCTTATTGGCAACGACAAGCCCCATTTCTGCAGCTATTTCTCGAACACCTGCCTTTGGAAGATCGCCAAGCGGGAAACGCAAGTAATCAATTTGTTCCTGTGTTGTAGCGAAAAGGAAGTAACTCTGATCACGTTGAGAATCAAGAGGACGAAAAAGTGCTCGGTGGACGCCGTGAGGACGACTGCGAATATAATGGCCCGTTGCTAAAGCGTCCGCACCCAACTCACGCGCAGTTGCCAACAAATCTGCAAATTTTACGGTCTGATTACACGCCACGCACGGAATAGGAGTCTCCCCGTGTGCATAACTTTCTGCAAAAGGATCAATTACAGCTTCGCGAAATCGTTTTTCATAATCAAGAACGTAATGAGGAATTTCTAGCATCTCAGCCACACGACGTGCATCTTCAATGTCTTGACCAGCACAACACGCTCCCACACGATGCGTCGCAGCTCCATGATCGTAAAGCTGCAACGTAATTCCGACCACATCGTAGCCTTCTTTTTTCAGGATCCCCGCAACAACCGACGAATCAACACCTCCGGACATCGCGACAACAACACGGGAATCCCCAGGATGTCCCAGCAAATCAAGACTATTTAAAGACATATATCCATTCTCTACTCAATGCACACCACCGGCCGGCATTTTATGCCCACTACTCATCATTTTATATTATTTTTTTATCCTTTCTACAATCAATAGTCTTACTAAAAAAAACAACTAAAAACCAAAAAAATTGACGTAAATTAAAACACAAAATAAAATGTTTTTTTCCCTTTATAAAAAATCCGATCAATAATTATAATGGGTTACCTTTTTTGCTTTGCATCGCGCTTTTTGAATGAAAGGGCTGGTTTGCGCGTTTTTTCCTTTTAAAGTATGATGCGTTTAGCTTTTTTTAAAAGTTCCTGTTTTATCAGTGTGTCAGCTCCTTAAAAAGGTGGAAGGATACAATGACTGATTTAACAAAGACACAAACAAGATACGTTATTGGGCCAGATGGAAGCCCACTCACGATCGCCGACCTGCCTCCGAGAACAACGAGGCGCTGGGTGATTCGACGCAAAGCCGAAGTTGTTGCAGCCATCAGAGGTGGATTGTTAAGTCTTGATGAGGCGTGTCAGCGCTACAGCCTGACTGTAGAAGAATTTCTTTCATGGCAGAGTTTAATTGATGAGCACGGCTTGGCTGGGTTGAGGACAACTAAAATCCAAGATTATAGGCACTAACTGCCAGTCGACGATAATAAACGGCAGTTCTAGGATGCTGTATAAAACAGCCGAGCTCCTCCAGAGTTTGGCTGTTTTTGTTCCCCACACAAAAGCCTCGAGGCTTTATCCCCAAACGACTGCCTTCATTATCCGGTCATGGAATTCGGCTGCCTAAAAGTACTATCATCATCCGCTACTTCAGTACTCTCCCTAACTTCAAAAAGTTGCGCACGTCGCAACTCTGTATCAACTTCGTCGAGGGCAATTTCAGCGTTTATTTTCTGGAGCTGCAAATCACGGATCGAATTCACAAGATTATCGCGTCTTTGTCGCGCTGCGCGCGCGAAAGCCGGATAAGCAAAATGATGAACATCACTATTTCCAGACTTATGTTCTTCACTCGCAATCTGCTCGTTTAGCTCCGACACCATTCGCTCAAATTCTGTGATCATCATTCCAAGTTGTGCAATTTCGCGACGCTTCCCACGTACCTGAAACAACTTTAATCGCGTCATACTTTCTCGTGACTTCATACCCACTACTCCCTGATTGCGCCGGCCCCACATCCGCACTCACGCTGTTATGCACATTCATTGCATCTTGAAGAAAAAATGAAATTATAGTTTTTTTGACTCTTCTTAAAGCGTTTGCAAACATACAAACTACCCTAAGGAGCAATAACTACGCTTTTACCCTTTATCCCCACTACAAGATCTCACCCCCATCATAAAATAGAGAGATTTAAAGCTCGGTAAATAAATGCCATAATTATAAAAAAGAATTTTGGCAAAGCTATCATAATTTAAAAAAGGAAGGGGTCACTGAACGCTGTATAAAAGAACATCGTTTATGAGGGGACCATTTTTTAATGGAAAATATGCACTTTACCAAAAATAATTTTGTTAGCCTCTTTTAAAAATAAAAAGGTTTTGTTAACCACTATCATACATAGTGAAAGACTGTCGTAGACTGGGGAATTGAGCAGTGGGTTTTGCTATGCTGCTGAAATGTTTGTGGGCGCTTTGTGGTAGGTAGGCGTTTACTTTTGTGAATAATTTTTGTGAACAGTGATTCTACCGGCTGTTGTAGAACGAAGCAGCTCCGCTTGATTCCAGAGGAGCGAAGTGAGGGATCTAAGATGCGCGTGTTGTTAATTGAAGATGACAGGGCAATGACTCAAAGCATTGAGTTAATGCTGAAGTCAGAGAATTTTAATGTTTATATCACAGACCTAGGTGAGGAGGGTGTTGATTTAGGTAAGCTCTACGATTACGATATAATTTTGCTTGACTTGAATTTGCCCGACATGTCGGGGTACGATGTTTTGAAGACATTGAGGTTGGCGAAAATAAAAACCCCCGTTCTCATTCTTTCTGGTATGGGAGCTATTGAAGACAAGGTGCGGGGTTTTGGCTTTGGAGCTGATGATTACATGACTAAGCCATTTCACAAAGATGAGCTTGTTGCGCGTATTCATGCTGTCGTGCGTCGCTCTAAAGGTCACGCACAGTCGGTTATTGTTACTGGTGACCTCAACGTTAATCTTGATGCAAAGACAGTCGAGGTCGCAGGACGCCCTGTCCATTTGACTGGTAAAGAGTATCAAATGTTAGAGCTTTTGTCTCTGCGCAAGGGTACTACGCTAACCAAGGAAATGTTCCTAAATCACCTTTACGGTGGAATGGATGAACCGGAGCTTAAAATTATCGATGTCTTCATCTGTAAGCTACGAAAAAAACTGGAAGCCGCATCTTCTGGAATCAACTACATTGATACAGTCTGGGGACGCGGCTACGTGCTACGTGATCCGGTTGAGGGGAATGCGCGCAAAACTGCCTAGAGTGGCAATCAGTGTATTATAGAATATACATACTGTAAAATCTCGGGGTAGAGGCCGGGATTTTTTTGTTTCTGTTCAGTTCTTTTGCTTAAAAGAACTCTACGAAAAACCGTTTCGCAGAAAACGCAAGTGGCCCCCAAAAGCATAGACTGCCCCATATAGATAATCCGGGTTGCCGCTTTTTAGAGTTTCTTCTCACCTTCTAAAACAACTTGGCCGTCGCTCTCATGCACATTTATTGCTATACCCGTTATCTCTGCAAGTAACAGCGTATAATAAAACTGAACTACACTAGCATCGATAAACTCTTCTTGAATTTTTCCATTGCATAATTCGGTGAATTTAGAAGGAACCCGTAATCTATCGCCACGAATCTCCAATCTAAAGACGCGCTCATTTTTGTTTTGTACAATTGTAACAACTATCTCGCCTCCACGCGAAACTGTTGCATTCGCAACCAACAATAGATTAAGCAAAAATTTAACTTCATCTTTTGGCAAACATAGCGTAGGAGCTTGCCATTTTAGGCTTGCTTTCTCTTCCTTCATGTACTGTTGAGCGATCTGCTCAGCAGAGCTTGTGTCTATCTGATGCCCCACTGCCCCCGAAAAACCAAAAGCCAATCGTGCAAACTTTAAGCGCACAGAAGCATTTGCAGCAGACCAACGCACCAATTGCAAGGCATCTTCATCAGCTCCTCCTTCATCGTAGAGTTCCATCGCATTTTGAATTGCTCCAATGGGTGAAATCAAATCATGGCAGATACGGCTACAAAGCAAAGCAGCAAGATCGATAGATTTCAAAGAACTGGTTAACATCATAGTTATTGTTGACTCCTAAATTAAAAACAAAGACTGTCTTGCAATGAAACTCTTAACATTTAATGCATAAAATATATGGAACTTTAACGATCGTGGTAAGTTTTTTTTAAGAATGATTTCAGTAAGTTAAATAATTCTACACCTATTTTTTTTATTTTCGTCAAATAAAAATGCTAATATTCTTTGTTTATAACCAATAAAAGGAAAAAATGTCATGGTCTCCTATCTCCTGTTATGCTGGCGTAAAAGAATCATATTTTTAACTTTCCTTTTACTTGTAACTGTAAATTCTGCGCAACCTCAACCCCGCCCAGTAGAGCGAGGTGGGCCACACTATTCTCTGCAAGAGATTATCGATTCTGGTCACATTTTTTTTGGAAAAACTGCAGGTGGTATAGCGGTTGCAATCGAAAATATCTTTTCGAAATACGGTCATCCCACCGCCTATATTTTAGGTGAAGAAGCCTCCGGTGCTTTTTTCGCCGGATTAACCTACGGAGAAGGACAGATTTTTACAAAACTCAATGGTCAGCATAAAGTTTTTTGGCAAGGTCCCTCTGTTGGGTGGGATTTTGGTGGCCAAGGCTCCCGTTTAATGATCTTAGTTTATGATCTTAATAATATAAATAATTTATGGGGACGCTATGGCGGTATTTCAGGCTCAGCCTACTTAATTGCAGGCGTTGGTTTCCACGTCCTTAAGCGGAACAATGCCTTACTGATACCAATCCGTACAGGAATTGGTGCGCGCCTCGGTGTTAATGTAGGATACCTAAAATTGACGCCTACACCAACATGGAATCCATTTTAAATGGATATTCATTAAAAAGGGAATTTATGTTTATTCAATCATTTCTTTTTTTTATTCTCGGAGTTTCTTCCGTTTGTTGGTTGTTGGTGCTTTTCGCCCCTCTTATTTGGCGCAGAGCCACTTACTTTGCACACAAATTTGTTTCTGCACAAATTCCATTATCAGCTGCCGAAATGCAAGCAAGCTATGATTTTCTCCGAGCTAAACATGCTGTGGAATTGGTGCAAAACGAACAAAAATATAGCTCTTTGCAGAAAAAATACTCCCAACAAAAAATACAACTTAGCCAAACGACAGAGCAACTTTATAAATTATGTCTATCTACGCGACTCGCTTCTCGTTCCCGTCGTAGAAAAGAGCCTGGTACGGAAAAGAACGAACAGGATGCCCTCGCAACACATAATTTTATAACGGAGGTAAGAATTATGCGCGAAAAAATTGCTCACTATCTACAACGTTTAGAAAAGATTCAAACGAATGAATCTGGTGCTACTATTGACCAAAAAACCATGGATGAACTGCGTGAAGAAACAAAAGAATTGGCCGCAACACTAGCAGCCCAAGTTGCTCTGCAAGAAGGTGCATCATCACCCATCAACACTTTAATACAAAGCACAAAAAGAAAAAATGATTTAGCATCACGTGTTCGTCGAAAAATAGCTCGCACCTCTAAAAAGGCTATTACGTAAATTTTCCGCTTAGAACAACTCGATCGGGGTCTTTTAATGAATTAACCATCATCTCTTCCAATAACGAAGGTTCTTCTCATTAACAGAGCATTTTTTATTTTTTCGTAATTTTTGCTCTAGCTTGAAAAGAACCTAAACATATGGAAGAGATAAAGTTTTTAAGATAAAGACGCTCTTTAAGCGTGATAGAAGTCCCTTATTCGCTGGATAATCATGTCTTGCTCGCTTTTCTTTAAATAGGGATGCATGGGTAAACTTAAAACACAATCACCCAAAGCTTCAGAAACAGAAAGAGATCCCTTTACATAAGGGAAGTGCCTATAAGCTGGCTGCTGATGCAGCGGAGTCTTGTAATAAATCATTGTAGGAATAGAGACTTCTTGCAGATAGTCTTTCAATTTATCGCGGTTTTCCGCCTTAATAGTATATTGCGCGTAGGCACAACGCTCTCCCTCCTCCACTTCTGGAACCTTGACGATATCTCTCAGGCCATCGGAATAATATTGAGCGATTGTCATACGTTTTTCCATTTCATCCTCAAAAATGACAAGTTTTTCCAACAAAATCGCGGCTTGGATTGTATCTAAGCGCGAATTCAGACCGATGCGCACGTTGTCATACTGCGTTTTGCCTTTTCCATGGAACAAAATAGAACGTAGGAGCTCTGCCAAGTCGTCATCGTTGGTCATCATAGCGCCCCCATCGCCATAGCAGCCCAATGGTTTAGCGGGATAAAAGCTTGTCGCGGCTACATCACCAAAGGCACCGCACATAACGTCTCCTCTCCTGCCGCCGATTGATTGGGCGCTGTCTTCGATCACGAGAAGATTCTCTCCCGCGGCTACTGCAGCGATTTTGGCGTAATTTGCGGGTAGCCCAAATAAATCAACAGCAATGATCGCCTTTGGTTTGAGGCGTCCCTCTTTTTTAATCATTTCAATCGCTTCACGAAGCTTTTCAACATCAATATTAAAGGTATCAGGCATCACATCGATAAAAACAGGCTCCGCCCCGACTAAAGCGACAACTTCAGCAGTTGCGGAAAACGTAAAGCTAGGACAAAAAACGGCATCACCTGAACCAATATTTTTAGCCATAAGCGGCATCTTCAAAGCGTCGGTCCCATTGGCACATGCCACCACATGCTTGACGCCAAGATAATTTGCCAAATTTTCTTCAAATTCTGTTACTTTTGGCCCCAAAATATACTTCCCGCTAGCCACTACATGTGCAATTGCATCGTTAATTTTGTCTTCGATGCGCGCACGTTGCACCCCAAGGTCTATGAACTGCATACTAACTCCCTTGATCACCACAATAATGCAAAAGCACTATTACCCCTTTTATCTAACGATAATTGATACCAGCAGCAGCCAAAATCCGCAAAATAGCGACAGCCTCACCGCCATTTGTGCGAGGCAGTTGACGCGTTTTAATACAATGAAGAAAGTGCCGCAGTTCGCAGGTAAGCGGCAAATCTTCGCGAATGTCAATATAATTCGGCTCATCGGCATCAAAAGCCCACCTTTTATCCTCTTTCCAAACAGAAAAACGATGAAGTGCCAATTTACGGCTCCACGGCTCCACATCATTAAAAACGAGTGTAGCCTTCGTACCAACAACCACCAAACGTCTTTCACGATAAGGGCTGAGACGCGAAGAAAAGAGGTGACTGCATACACCATTTGGAAAAGCCATATGGACGTGAGAAAAATCGGAAAGCTGATTGACCACAGCGGCCCCCTCTCCTCGAATTTCGGATGGCTCACACCCCGCCAAGGCCAAAATCATCGAGAGATCATGGGGAGCAAGATCCCACAAAGCATCGCTTTTTGTATGAAATTTTCCAAATCCTAGTCGGTGAGAATAAATATAGCGTACATCACCAATTTTTCCCTCTGTAACTAATTCACACATTTTTTCAAAAGCAGGATGAAAACGCAAAACGTGGCCTACCATAAAAATCCGCCCATATCGATTGGCGGCGCGGATTTGTCGTTCAGCGTCCGCGACATTCAAAGCAATTGGCTTTTCAACCAAAATATCCTTGCCATTTTCAACGGCGCGTAGTGCATTTTCTGTGTGAAACTGCGGAGGTAGCGCCAAAATCAGAGCATCAATATTTTTATTAACGAAGAGATCATCGGGTCTAATAGCTTCAACGCCGTACGTGCTAGCAAAATTTTCAGCGCGATTAAAATCAGCATCGGAAACCGCTGCCAAAGCCCCAAGACTCCGAAGCGTTCGCACATGATTTTCACCCCAAGCCCCACATCCTAAGACCGCTATACGTGGCAACATTTTTATGCCTTACCTTACTTAGTCATACAAAAAACATACTTTCGTATACTCCATATCGGGGATAAAATGGAATGACAAGAGAAAAGCTTAAAAACGATGCTTGACATACCGCTGTCCTACCTCTTATACCCGCTTATATCCGCAAAGGATAAAGCAAGTTGGGGAGTTTTTGTTTTTTTGTGGCGGAGTAGCTCAGTAGGTTAGAGCAGAGGAATCATAATCCTTGTGTCGGGGGTTCAAATCCCTCCTCCGCTACCGCTTCTTGTTTTGTGGTATTTTTCAAGATTTTTTGTGCTCACCCGCACGCTGGGAACTTTGTGCGATCCTGGACTTTGTGTAGGTTAGTTTTTTTGGGTATCCTGGGGAGTTTTAATCATTTCTTTAGGTCCTATAATGTCCTCTTCACAATTTTTAAAAAGTTGCCTCTTTTCTGATTTTGAAGCGGTGTCGTGTGGGTTGTTTTTTCGTGCGTAGATGGAGGCGTGGTTCTTTTTATCTTCCGTCCCAATTACATTGTAGCGTCTGTGTGTATGTAAGTAAAAAGGTAGAAAAAGCGCAAAAAGCGAGAGAAAACTGGTAGAAGATAGTGATTCTTAAGCAACCATAAAAGCCGCTTCTGAACACTCCTCATGACCTACTTAAACAAGGGCCAATTTTTTAATAAAGATAATATACTACCTGACTGTTCTAGTTTTCATTCGGTTGACAACTCATATGGCCAAAAAATTTCTAGATAATCTGAAAATTCATACGACAACCCACGCCTAACCCTTT
This sequence comes from Bartonella numerosa, assembly GCF_037070845.1. Lineage (NCBI taxonomy): Bacteria > Pseudomonadati > Pseudomonadota > Alphaproteobacteria > Hyphomicrobiales > Bartonellaceae > Bartonella > Bartonella numerosa. Next base: position 34,624 of record NZ_JAYMZI010000002.1, on the reverse strand, counting down.
TGATGGACTTTTACAAAAAAACCTTTTTCAAAAGGGAAGGAATATCCCGCGAAAAAAACTACACGAAATAAATTTCCTTCAAGTTCCTTATTATACGCGAAGCTTTTTCAATCAATTAAATTTCTAAAAATTCATTATACCTTCTTTTCTCTACGGGAGATAGGATCGGCGCTGGCTTTAAAAAACATCTTTGTGTAATCATTTTTTGCACGCAAATGGCGTAAATCATCATTGCTGAGCTCTTCAAGAATAATCCCTTGATGCATAATGCCAACACGCTCACATATGTGAGCAACGACGGGAAGATCATGGGATACCATTAAATAAGTTAATTTCCGTTTTTCTCTTAGTGAATTTAATAAATTCAAAATTTCAGCCTGCACTGATACATCCAACGCAGATGTTGGTTCATCAAGCAACAAAACCTCCGGTTCAATAATCAAAGCCCGTGCCAAAGCAACACGCTGACGCTGCCCTCCAGACAATTCATGCGGATAACGATAAAGAAATGAAGAATCTAAACCAACAGAATCTAAGACATCGCGTACCCGCTCCCTTTGATTATCCATTCCGTGAATTGTGAGCGATTCCGAAAGAACACTGTGCACCATCTTTCTTGGATGAAGTGAGGCGTAGGGATCTTGAAAGACAATTTGAATACGACGCAAAAAAGCTTTGCTTCTTTTCCGCAATACTTTTTTTCCATCAAAAATGAAATTTCCACTATGATGCGATATGAGCCCCACTAATGTATTTAGAATCGTTGACTTTCCACATCCTGATTCACCAATCAAACCATAAGCTTCGCCACACTTAATGTGGAAATTAACGTTTTTAACGACTGTTATTGCTTTGTTTCCACGTCCGAAAGTTACCGATAAATTGGAAACATCGATGATATTTTCACAAATTGTCATGAGAGACTCCCTCAACACCATTAACAATTGTTGGACCATATAGCCAATCAGGGTCTCTCTCAGGAACAGCCAAAGCGTCAACTGGTTTATCAAGCCGTGGCAAACTATCTAATAAAGCCTTAGTATAGGGATGACGTGCACGCGATAAATCACACGCAGGCAATTCTTCTAGCACACGGCCAGCATACATCACCAAAACACGATCGCAAAAATCAGCGATCATATTCAAATCATGACTGATAAAAATAAGCCCTGTACCAGATTTTGTAACGAGCTCATCCAATACTGACAAAACCTGAGACCTTACCGTGACATCAAGTGCAGAAGTTGGCTCATCCGCAATGACCAAATCGGGTTTAGGAATAAGCATCATGGCAATCATAACCCGTTGCCCCATCCCGCCTGATATTTCATGGGGAAATAACCGCATAACATGTTCGGGATTTCGAATATGAACAGACTCCAACATAGAAATTGTCCTGTCCCGCGCATCTTTTTTTGAAACACGATAATGAATACGGTAAGCCTCCATGATCTGATCCCCAATTCGCACTAATGGATTAAGCGAATACTTTGGGTCCTGTAGAATCATCGAAATACGCTTCCCGCGAACAGCCCGCATCTTTGATTCACTTGCTGTTAACAAATCAATATCATCAAAGAACATCTTCTCAGCTTTTACCATCGCCAATCTTGGATTTAGCTTTAGTATGGCACGTCCAGTCATTGACTTTCCAGATCCGGATTCGCCTACGATTCCGATTTTTTCTCTTCCTACAGAAAAACTAACACCACGTACAACTTCCAAAACACCGCGCGTCGTGGGAAAAGAAATACGCAAATTTTCTATCTCTAATAACTTTTTATCCATTGCGAGGATCCAATACATCACGAAGCCCATCACCTAACAAATTAAAAGCAAGGCTTGTAAATAATATTGCACAACCCGGAATCGCTGCTAGCCACCAGCTTGTCATCATAAATTCACGCCCTACAGAAAGCATAGCTCCCCATTCGGGGCTTGGAAGTTGGGCGCCCAACCCTAAAAAACCGAGACCAGCAGCGGTTAAAATAATTCCGGACATATTTAGTGTTAACCGTACGATTACCGAAGGAATACACATTAACGCAACATGAAACAAAATAATTCTCCAGGCCGACGCTCCTTGCAAGCGAACTGCGGATACATAATCAGACGATCGTATGGTCAAAGCCTCAGCACGTGCCAAACGCGCTATTGGTGGCCACGATGCAATTGAAATTGCAATAGAGGCATTTTCAATACCCGGCCCTAAAACTGCCGAAAAAGCGAGCGCTAAAATCAGACCTGGAAACGCGAGAAAAATGTCAACAATACGCATCAGAACGGTATCAACCCATCCTCCTATGTAACCAGACACAATTCCAACAATTAACCCTATGGGTCCTACAATAATTGTGGTGAGGAAAACGATATAAAGAGTAATACGCGAACCAAAAACTATCCGACTAAAAATATCACGCCCCAACTCATCTGTTCCAAAATAATGCGCTGAAGACGGCGGCTGCAATCGGTGCGCAAGATCGTTACTGATAAAATCATGGGTAGCAATCCAAGGAGCAAAAATCGCACACAAAACAATAATTAGGATAATAATTAAACCAAGAACAGCTGAAAAATTATGCAAAAATTTAATGATTGAATGATAAATTCTTTGCAGATTTGCTTGAAGTATTGATCGCGGAACAGCTTCGTTTAGCCAGTGCCTTAAAGAAAACGGTGGTTGCGATTTATGGTGATTAATTGTTGTCATATTTAGCGTGTCCTCGGATCAAAAATGCGATAGAGCAAATCAGAAAATAAGTTAATAACAACGAAGAAAAATCCTATAAGCAAAGTGCACCCCACAACAGCATTCATATCTCCTGCTAAAAGAGAATTCGTTAAATAACGCCCAAAACCGGGCCAAGCGAACACCGTCTCCGTTAAAACGGCACCTTCCAATAAAAAAGCATAAGAAAGTGCGACGACAGTGATAATCTGGACAGCAGCGTTGCGAAATGCATGCCCCCAAACTGTTCGCATCCAGGACAACCCCTTAACGCGTGCAGTAATAATGTACTCTTGGTTAAGTTGCTCAATCATAAACCCACGAGTCATACGACTGATATAAGCCATAGCGCTAAAAGCCAAGATTAATGCTGGCATAATAATATGGCTTACAACGTTACCGAAAGCCTCCCACTGCCGCTGCAAAGCAGTATCTAAAAGTAAAAATCCTGTTTTGGGTTCAAAAGAATATTCGTAAATAAAATCAATACGCCCCGGACCGCTAATCCAGCCAAGTTTAGCATAAAAGACCAATAGCGCCATTAACCCGATCCAAAAAGCAGGTGTTGAGTAACACAATAGAGAAAAAATACGAACAAAATAATCAAGAATCGAACCGCGAAACATCGCCGCAAAAACACCGAGTGGGATGCCAAAACTCGTGCCAACAACGATAGAGACCGTTGCAAGCTCTAACGTTGCAGGAAATACGCGTGTAATATCGGTTAAGACAGGGCGTCCTGAAGTTAAAGAATCCCCAAAATCGAACAAAAAGACATCACGGATATAGTTCCAATATTGAACAATCAATGGCTTATCAAGACCCAACTTATAAAACATTGTGTCATAAGCTTCCTGACTGATATTATCGCCGAGAATAGCAAGAACGGGATCCAAAGGAAGAAGATGACCGATAAAAAAAGTGACAGTCACCAAGCCAAGCAACGTAAAAAATACCGAAATCAATAATTTAAGTGCCCTTAAAGAAAAGGCCAAAAAATGCAAATTTCCCTGCTTTGGTGATGCTGTTACATCAGCTCCTGGAAATGATAAAGTCATCTTAATAAGCTCCCTCACACCTACGAAAATGAACGCGACGCTCCCCTCGCCGTACGGTTAAACAAACTATAACATGAGCACTAAATAGAATTTTTATTCATGGCAACTGTACATACTTTTCTGCGTCACTGTAGTAGAGCCTAAAACTATTCCAAACCCAATTTTTCACTGTAGGTGCAATACCAACGGTATAATATGTCTGAAACAAATAAACCATAGGGCCATGCTCAATTACATAACGCTGTAAGGTACGATACTGCTCGATGCGTTTCCCCTGATCTTGCTCGAACAAGGCATCCATTACCATCTTATTGACGTTTTCGTCATAATAACCGGCGCGCCAAGCCAAATACATATTGTACTTTTTTGTGAACGTTGGATCAGGATTAAAAACATGATTCAATGAGGCGGGATGACCATCAGGATCAGCACTCCCCCATCCCATGATAGCAGTGTCATAATTTCCACCACGAACACGACTCAACAACTGAGTATGCGCCATTTTTTCAATTGTAAACTCAATACCAATTTTACGCGCACTTTCTTGTATAGATTGTGCAACAGGAGCCGCATAAGGAAGATTACTCACCAAAAGGTTCGCTTTAAAACCATTAGGATATCCGGCCTCACTCATTAATTGCTTTGCTTTTTCTAAGTCCAGCTTGAATGGCAAGCCCTCTTCTTTATTTAAAGCACCTGGAATGCCCAATGGCATATAACTTGCACGCGGGATTGCAATGCCCTTTAAAACAGTTTTTCCAAGACTTTCATAATCAACCAAATAACGAAGTGCCAACCTCACTTTTTCATCAGCAAAAACTGCCTTCTTATTATTCAGCGATAAATATACAGATTGTGGACGCAAAACACGGCTAATTCTGACAGAACCACCTTGTTTTTCAATACCCATAGCATCTTCGGAGGAAAGATCACGCGCTATATCTACGTCTCCCTTTTCCAAAAGCAACCTCTGGCTCGCGGATTCAGCAACATGTTGTATAACGATTTGCCGTGTCTTAGGCGATTCGCCCCAATAGTGTTGGGTCGCCTGCAGTACAACTCTCTCCCCTGGTGTCCAACGCACCAATTTATAGGGGCCAACACAAGCAGAATGAGTAGCCAAATATTTGTTACCCATGTCACCATCGACGCTATTCGCTTCAATCGTTTCTCGATCAAGCAAGGCGGAGGCGTAAGATTGTCCGATTACAGTTAATATGAGTTGGAGAGGATAGGGCTTATCCAATTTCAGCTGCAGAGTCTTTTCATCTAGAGCTTGAATATTTGTCTCTACGTTATCTTTTGTGAATCCATAATCCATCAAAGACTGGGCGTAAACAAGCCCTAACTTGACAATACGACGCATCGACCACGCAAGATCTTGTGCTGTAGCTACTCTTCCGTCATTAAATTCTAAATCATCGCGGAGATGAAAAACGATCCTCTTTCCACCATCCAGAACATCCCAAGACCGAGCCATAGCAGGACGAACTTTTGTGGCGTCAGATCTATCATACTCTACCAACGCACTGCACATATTAAGTAGTAATTCGCTCGTTACAACTTCAAGCGATTGCGCTGGATCAAAACTGCTTATTGAATCGATATTCCACGCCATCACCAATGCATCTTTCGATGACGCACCTAACGCTGGTATAGCACCACCCAGAGAACCAATCACCCCCAATAAAATACAAAATCTCTTCAGCATTCTCTCATTTTACCTCTTTGTTTTGCATTTTATCTTGCCTTTTGTACGTAAAATACTCTCCATTTTTCCACTTCAACCTTTAAAAGAACGACAAAAGCCCCCCCAATGTGCTCAAAAAAACTAGCATATAATTAAAACGTATAACACCCCTATCATAGAAAACAAATACCACAGAAAATATTACTTTTTGCACTCATTAACATCGAGCACGACAGATTCCCAATACGCTCCCCCAACATCGAGCGCCCACAGCCTAATATCTCAAAAACTGTTTTCGAAGAAAAAGACATCGCTACCGCTTACACCAAAATCATACTCTCGTTACGTTCAAAACGGATGATATGCATTTATTTCTCAATTGCACTATAAAAAACACGCGGCGCGCTATTCCAAACCCATTTTTTTACGACAGGCGATACAGCCACAGCGTTATATCTCTGAAAAATAAAAGCATAAGGGCCCTTTTGCATGAGTTCACGCTGCAAATCAGAATATATCTGCACTCTCTTCTTTGGATCTCTTGCAAATAACGCGTCCTCGACTTTCTGGTTCATATCAGCATCAAAATACCCGAGATTCCAACTAGGGTAGGCTGTATTTCTAGCATCAAACCGATTATCAGGGTTATAAACAAGACGTAAAGCTATTGTATGAGGATCCGCAGAATCATTATTCCACCCGAGAAAAGCAGTATCAAAGGCGCGCGCGTAAACTTTTGAGAACAATTGCGCCCCTCCTAAACGCTCAATTTTCAAGCGAACACCTACCTTCGCCGCGTTGTCTTGGATAGACTGCATAATCGGCAATGCAAAAAAGGACGTTCCCACTATCACGTTCATTTCGAATCCTTCTGGGTAACCTGCCTCTGTTAAAAGCTGCTTAGCTTTTTGCAGATCAACTCTAAAGGGCTGCCCTTCTTTTTCATCCAGAGCACCTAAATTACCAACAGGAATAAAGCTCGCGCGTGGAATGGCAATACCTTTGAGAATAGTTTTAGAAATACCTTCATAATCGATGAGATAACGCATCGCCAAACGTACTTTTTCGTTCGCAAGAATAGGATTCGTCATATTAAGCCCCCAATACATCATGGACGGCTCCAAAACTTTTTCGATCCTAATGTCCGTTGTCTTCGTGAGGTCTTCTAGAGTGTCAGGAGTCAAATCACGTGCAACATCAATATCATGTTTTTGTAATAATAAGCGTTGCGTCCCTGGTTCAGAAATATGGCGAATTAAAATCTTTTTTATCTTAGGCTCTTTTCCCCAATAATTGGAACTCGCGCGCAAAAAGACAGCTTCCCCAGAGCGCCAACTAACCAACTCATAAGGACAAACGCAAGCAGCGTGACTGGCCAGGTATCTATTTCCCATATCACCATCTTTTTCGTGTTTCATAATAGTCTCACGATCAAGCAAAGCAGTAGCACGGCCAGAAGCAATATTATTGAGAATGAGCTCTGCTGGGTAAGGTTTGTCGAATTTCATCACCACAGTCTTCTCATCTGGAGCCTGAAGGGCGGAATCAGCCGTTTGGGCCGTGATACCGTATTCATTGAACGTTGCCGCATTAGCCATATTCAATTTAATGATCCGTTTCATGCTCCAAACAAGATCTTGGGCACTAGCAGAACGACCGTCACTAAACTTTAAGTCATCACGCAAATGAAAGGTAATCGCTGTACTATTATCATCGCCGGAAATCTCCCAGCTTTTGGCCAAAGACGGAACCATCTTTGCTGCATCATCCTGAGCAGAACTAACCAAATTATCACACATGTTGGACAAAATTTCATCACCGTAAACATCATTCAGCTGCGCGGGATCAAACGTAGTGATCGCATCAATATTCCAGGCCATCACAAGTGTGTCGGCGGGTGTTTTTGCCGATGCCTGTTGAAAAAAAACACCCGTAGCAACGAGCGCAGAAACAAAAAAACTACTACTTTTCAATACTTTCTTTTTCAAGTTCATAAACTCTTCCTTTGAACATTTTTCCTTTAAATGTCGTTATACTAGCCATTATTTTTGAAACGAAGACCGGATACACAATCTCATACCTACACAAGCGCCCCTTTATTTATCTTTCAGCTTAACCAAATCGTAAAAACCCGCACCCCACCGACCATTCTGAGTTTGTGCAAGAAAACCTGTCCGTCCACTGCATTAAGCCGCTCCACCCCTAAACCGGTTATTGTAACCGCCAAGCTACGAGCGAACCCCTCAAAAGAGATCCCATAAAGCGCCGCCTCAGTTCTTTACACCCGAGACAACTGCACCCCCCAGATTCACGATCCTGAGGGGTACATCCACCTCTACCACATCATCATGACCGAATTGAGCAACTCATCAATCACAAAAAAATACCCCCGTTCAGACATCAACGCCCCTGAGCCCCATTTTCCGAGAACGCCACAACCAATGAGAAAATACTTCTCTCTTAATCAGCACAACAAGATTAATCACACCAATACCCTATAAAAACTACAACCGATACACACGCCGCCCCAATAATTCAGACACTCAACCACTGCTTTTCAACAGAAAAACCCCACTCAGCACGCTATTCATCTTCATGGAAAACGTTTTCAAGATACATCTCATTTAAATTCTTGTACTTTTGGAATAACCAACAACGTAAACTCAAATTTGACAAAAAGAACTCATCGAATATCTAGAAAAAAACAAAATACACCCCCTGCTAACTTCAAATACAAAAAAGCCCCAAATGACATTTCTGCCAAATCATAAACCAATTCTGTACCTTTTCTAAAGTCACATTGCAACATAATATGTTAAAGTCTCAGAGCCAGTTGTGCGCCACATCCAACAATTATCAAATGAAGTGGAAGGATTAAATTTCCAAGGAACCGTCTCACATCTTTTTATCATCCCACCCAACCATACGATATTATGGAACAGAATTTTACCAATTCAGCGACAAAAACACCCCTCAAGATGATCATTGACAATCCCCACTGCCTGCATAAATGCATAACATGTCATAGGACCAACGAATGTCCAACCACGCCTCTTTAGATCTTCTGCAAGACGAACGGAAGCCGGAGTAGTAGGATTGTCCTGTAATATTTGGAAGCTTATCTTTTTATAACGTTCGGATTGTGGTGGGCGGAACGACCAAAAATAATCAGCTAACCCTCCCCACTCTGCAACAACATCCCGCGCCCTACGGGCATTGTTAACAACCGACCGAATTTTTCTTTCATGGCGAACTATGCCTTCATTAAGCATTAATATTTTGATCTTCTCTTCATTATAATCAGCGATCTTTTCAAAATCAAAAATATCGAAAGCTTGGCGAAAATGAGAAATTTTTTTTAAAATCGTCAACCAAGAGAGCCCTGCTTGAAAACCTTCAAGGCATATCTGCTCAAATAAACGATGATCATCAAAAACGGGCTTCCCCCACTCATTATCGTGATAAGCGCAATACAGAGGATCGGTTCCTGCCCACGAACAACGGACTTTTCCGTCATTTCCTATAAGAAGTCCTTCATCAAGCATTAAATTGACTCTGTTAAAAGAGAGTTCCTTGATCATCTTGCTCCGATTTTATTCGCTTAGATTTTGAAGATTGATTGAGAGTACGGTCACGCTTTGAAACGCTCACTTCACCATCAAAAAAGCGTAATTTTATTAATCCACTCTCAGGGAACTGCTCTAACCGTTTGACGGGATGATTATCTTGTTCTACAGCCAAAACAAAGCCGCGCTCTAAAACACTCTGATATGATGTGCTCCTTAAGAGCCTAAACGCTACCTCCAACTGCGCGCGCTGCTTTTCAACATTGCGGAAAAAAGCACGATGAAGGCGCGCATTATACTCCTTCGTATCGTGCCCTGCTCTTTCAATGCTCAACAAACGTGGCGAAAGACGTATACCAAGTGCATGAAAATAAAAATATTTTTTGTCATAACTCGCGCAAAGAGCACGTTGTAATCGACTAGAGGCTTCATCAAAGCGACGCCGAGGAAAAGCAAAAAGTTGATCTGCTGTTGGGAGACCTCGCGTAATTGCACGCAATTTTTGCCAATGAAAATCGAAATAACGCGCCAATCCCATACGCAAACGTGCCCCAAGCGATGCCACTTGCACCTCAAGGTCAAGCTTAACGGGAACAGCTCGCTCGGCCGCACCCGTAGGGGTTGGAGCGCGCCAATCTGCAACATAATCAATCAAAGTCCAATCCGTCTCATGCCCAACGGCAGAAATAACTGGAAGAGAAGATGCATACACAGCACGAACAACGGCTTCATCATTAAACCCCCATAAATCTTCTAAACTTCCTCCCCCACGTGCAACAATAATAAGATCAGGTTTTGGAATACTACCTCCTGAGGGCAATGCATTGAAACCTCCAACAGCCGCAGCCACTTCCTTACCGCTCGTCTCACCTTGAACACGCACGGGCCAAACCAAGATATGTAGAGGAAAACGATCCGATATGCGATGAATAATGTCGCGGATGACAGCACCTGTTGGCGATGTTACAACGCCTATAATTCGAGGCATGTAAGGCAAGGGTTTCTTCTTTTCTGCATCAAATAAACCTTCATCCGCAAACCGCTTTTTGCAATTCTCTAAAAGAGTCATGAGGGCGCCAATTCCCGTCGGTTCAAGGGATTCTATGACGATTTGATATTTCGACGACCCTGGAAAAGTTGTGAGTTTTCCGACAGCGATCACCTCCACTCCTTCCTCAGGAGGGAACCTGAGCTTTCCCATCACACCGCGCCAAACAACGGCCTCTAATCTAGCTTTATCGTCTTTCAGAGCAAAATACGCATGACCTGAAGCGTGAGCACCACGATAACCTGATATTTCTCCACGTACACGCACATAACCAAACTTTTCTTCAACGACACGCTTTAAAGCCCCCGCTATCTCAGAGACGCTAAATTCCGCGACATTCGTGGCCGCTGATTTTTCAACAAAAAAATTTGTCATTTTTTAAAACTCTCAAGGTACTAAATGTACGATCATAACACCAATACACGCCCCCACAAAAATGAACGCTATCTTCACAAACAGGGTATTTTAAGACTACGTCCCGCACGCAACATAACGGCCTTCTATAAAAAAACACCCGTGCCTTCAAAGTTATTATTTCCTACACAAAATATCACAGATGCCTATTTCTCTCCTAGTTTCTAACAATACCTTCAAAATTAATGAAAAAAATTCTACGAAAACGCCAAACCGATATGACAGGTAGAGCAAGCCCAAAAAAAGCTGAAAAACCAACTTTTTAGCAGCGTAATTACCGCGTGAAAGTAAAGTATATTTAAAAATGGAAAAAAAGAAAATATTTCCAGATACATTTAAGAACATTGCTATCAAATTGCTTTTCCCTTCGCTCCTCAGCAGTTTCACTTTAGATACCTTTGAGTTGACATTTCATAGGCCTAGGCAAATGGGGGAAGTCTTTTTGAAACTCATATAGGATAAGGGATTTGTGGCATGTGAAAGCCTGCTTCGCATTGTTGTTGTGCCTGTTTTTTTCTTTTTTGCATCTTACGAATTTTTCTCACTTCCTTTATCTTCCGCAAAAAATGAAAAAGTAAGTGTCCATAAATTTTTGCTGCTGCTAGTCTTTTCGAAAAATGAAACGACATGAAAAACCCGTGATTATAGCCACAAGCACTGCGATGATACCATATAAAAAACTGTATCGGCTGGCTCCATAAAAAATCGTATAAGCAATATGCGCCTTAACTATTTCAAGGGTCGTTGTCGCACTATCGATGAATTGCCCATCACGAAAAAGGTACGCGCGAACTTGGTAATGACCAACGGGAATGTTGGCCGGTAGCCGAAAATGCGCCGTAAAGAGCGAGCCAGAACCGAAACGAACCCCCCCAACCTCTTCGCTATAAAGTTTTTTGGCTTTTTGTAATTTTATTAATTCATCACGAAAAGTTTGTATTTTTCGTTGATTTTGCTCATCTGTTTGCAACGGAAAATAAGGCAACCCTAACCTTAAGCGTCTATAATTTTCAGCACTGGTAATATCATCAACATTGCGTGTTGTTACCATTGAATAAAAGAGGGGAACATTCTCAAAAATAAGGGAATCTGCATTAACCCAAACTCCAGCGTTACGCTTTTTTTCTCGTACAATCATCGATCGAGCTTGCCCTTCCAAGCTAACGACAACATCGTAGCGTTTTTGTCGAGAGTACAGTGGGTTAACATTTTCTAAAACACCCGCAATATAAAGATCGCGTCCATCAAAACGTGCATCAACCGCAATTTTGTTCGTTGTCAGGATAATTTGGAGAGTTTCGTAATCAACAGATACATCCTCCTTGCTAACATATGCCCACGTAGAAAAAGGAAAGGCTAAAAACAAGTTAAAAATTACGCATAAAGGAAATAATTTACCCATTTTCATCCCGTAAGAATGGAAAGAGAAAAAAGATCGTCAGGGCGTATAAATAATTGGAAAGCAAGATGCATGCACACAACTAACACTAAAAATGCGAGTGCCATGCGCAGCTGTTCAGCTTTTAATTTTCGCCCAGCTCGTACTCCATATTGTACACCAATACTTCCTCCCAGCATCAACAAGAAAGCCAAAACAATATCAACTGATTGATTGCTTACGCTTTGCAAAACCGTGGTAAAAGAGGACACAAATGTAATCTGAAAAAGCGAGGTTCCAATCACCACTTTGGTTGGAACGCGCAAAAGATAAACTAAAGCTGGAACCGTAAAAAATCCTCCACCGATTCCCATGATGGAAGACAATAATCCAACAATTAAACCAATCCCTAAAACTGGAATAATGCTTACATATATCATCGATGCCCGAAAACGCATTTTTAGCGGCAACCTATGTATCCAACTATGCCTACCAGCAAGACGAATATTGACTTTTTTCGTTTTGCGACGCCGCACCATATCGCGCCAACTTTCAACAATCATCAAACTCCCAACGCTCCCAAGGAGAATCACATAAAGGAGGGAAACAATTAAATCTAACTGACCACGATCTTTTAAAAGAGAAAATATCTGAATTCCAATGAAAGAACCGACCCCGCCTCCAATCGTCAAAAGAATACCGAGTTTAATATCAAGAGTGCGTCTCCTGAAATGTGCCATCGCCCCTGTTACAGACGATGCAATCATCTGATTAGTTCCTGTTCCAACGGCAATAGCAGGAGGGATATTGTAGAAGATCAAGAGAGGCGTAATTAAAAAGCCGCCACCAATTCCAAAAAGACCCGAAAAAAAACCGGCAACCACCCCCATACCAATCAAAACTAGTATGTTGAGCGACATTTCAGCAATTGGCAAATAGATACTCACTATTATGGAACCTTCAACACAATTTGAAGTTTGCTTCGGGCAATAAATTTAGCTCTCTTTTTTAATAATATTTCTAACGCCCTCAAAAACAGCCCAGAATGCCACGCAAGACCGCGCGCACCATCAACCTGACACAGTATCATAAAATTAAAAAAAACGAGCTTCCCTTAAAAAACCATAGAAACATAACGTTATAGCCGCCATAAATGCAATAATTAAAAAGCAAGCAAGCGATTTTTTAACAAAATAGTGCAAAAAAGATAGTATTTTCAACGATTCAGCCCCTAAAGAGAAGGTTCGCTGATCATTCTCAATGCATCCAACAGATGCCCAAACATCAGAATACCCTCCTCTCATTGCAGAATGCGCTGCAACATCCCTAGTCTTTTTTATGGCAGGACCGCATTGCCACTGTTGGCGGTCTTTTTTTTACCTTTCTGCGGAGTACCTAGAGCGCCTACTCGGGTCGACGCTATACAACTTGCCCCAGAAATGTCCGAACTCTCTTGCACCGAAGAACCTCTTTGCCCTTCTGCCATACGGGCCAGATGATGCACAACAGAATTAGGAAACCTAGAGCGAGAAACGGAACCCACCGAAGTTCTTTGCGGACTAGTCTTTTCATTGTACAAAGTTTGAACAAGTGTTTTAATCTGCTCTAAATGCTCAAAAAGCATCTTTTCTTTCTGACGACGCACATGATATTCAGCCAAGATCGCTCGACTGATATCATCTAAATAAGACTTAAAATTATCTTTTTCTGGGCGCTGCAGCGCCGAATGGCGCGGTGAATGCTTTATTTGCATTTGTGTAGAGACATGGTGTAGTTTTCTGGCAATATCCGACATTCTCATTTCGACAAGCTCGTTAACGTCTCCCTTTTTTTTGACAGCGAAAGAAGAAGATTCATCGTGCACAGTCCGATTTACAGTATGATTATTTACATTCACAGATATCACCCCTCATTTACATCTTTAAAGAAAATCGCACAAATAACGCAAACAAGCGGGAAGCATGCCCTGTTTTGGTGAATATAATTTTAAAGATTATAAAAGATGTTAAATTTTCTTCTGTTTTGGCTTCACCGTTGATATATTAAGCGTACGAAGTACCTATTTACTATAAATGCTATACTAAAATTAAACAAAGTTATCTTTAATTTTATTCGCGATCTCACTGCCCTCTTGCTTCGAGCTCTTTTTTCTGAACTGTAATGAACACACTCTGTCCCTAAAATAAGCGTAATCGCTGATTCTTTCACTTATTGTTCAAACAAGAGAAGAAATTGTTAAGAAATAAACAAAGAGCAAAAATGTAAGTTGAAAACGACAGTAATAACAAAAAAGCGCACACAAAGGTAAGAAAGCTTATATAACAAAAAAATAACTATAAAGCAGAAATTCAATTCCAAACGATTTGGTTTCTTTCAAGGCTTGTTATAAACTCCTGACCGTGTAAGTAAAGAGGATCATCATGAAGGTAATTGTCGCTGTTAAACGTGTTGTTGACCATAATATCAAAGTACGCGTCAGACCTGATAACACAGGCGTCGATCTGTCCCATGTAAAAATGTCTATGAACCCTTTCGATGAAATTGCGGTGGAAGAAGCGGTCCGCAAAAAAGAGGATGGAAAAATTTCGGAGATCGTTCTTGTTTCAATCGGACCGGAAGCAGCGCAAGAAACCTTACGAACAGGGCTTGCGATGGGCGCTGATCGTGCTATTCTTGTGGTGACTGAAGAAGTACTCGAGCCCTTAGCGATCGCGAAAATCCTCAAAGTTATTGCCTGCGAAGAAAAACCGTGTATGATTTTCTTAGGAAAGCAAGCTATCGATGACGACAGTAATCAAACGGGGCAAATGTTAGCCGCCCTCCTCGGTTGGGGACAGGCGACTTTTGCCTCGCATCTTGACATAAAAAACGGATACGCAACAGTCGTCCGCGAAGTGGATGACGGTACGCAGACCATTTGCCTCCCTCTTCCCGCAGTTATAACGGCGGATCTGCGGTTAAACGAGCCGCGTTATACTTCTTTGCCCAACATCATGAAAGCAAAAAAGAAGCCCATAGAAAAGAAAGCACTCGCTGACCTCTACGTGGACACACGAGCGCGCTTAACAGTTCTCAACGTCGAAGAGCCACAACCTCGTCAACCTGGTATCAAGGTAGCAAATGTAGCGGAACTTGTTAGCGTGCTAAAGAAAACAAATCGCATTTAAAACGTGGTGTAGTATAGATTAAATTCAACAATGCATAAAAGGGTACTCGTTTATGACAATTCTTTTATTAGCCGAGCAAAATATGGAGGAGACCAAAAAGGCACTCACCGCCGCTCGCTCGATGGATGATATTATCGACATCCTGGTCTGCGGAAAAGATACGCAAAAACTTTCTCAAAAAATCGCCCACCTTACTGGTGTACGGCAAGTTCTCGTCGCTGAAGCTGATTATTTAGCGCATCACCCAGCGGAACCCATTGCAGACACAGTTGTAAAGCTCGCCGATGATTACGACGTTATCATAGCAGCCTCTACCAGCACTGGTAAAAGTGTAATGCCTCGTGTAGCCGCTCTTCTCGACGTTATGCAAATTTCAGACATTATTGCCGTCGTTTCATCTGATACTTTCAAAAGACCAATTTATGCAGGGAGCGCCATTGAAACGGTGCGTACTAATGATTCTAAAAAAGTTATAACAGTTCGTACGGCCAGTTTTAGTTCCACACCATCCCAAGACAATGTTGCCGTCATTAAGACTATAATGCCAGCTCCTGATCCAAATTTGTCTTCTTTTATTCAGGCAAACACTGGAAAAAGCGATCGTCCTGATGTCACCTCGGCGCGCGTTATTGTATCAGGTGGACGCGGTCTTGGTTCACAGGAACGATTTATGGCTCTTCTTTCACCCCTTGCAAATAAGCTGGATGCTGCTTTAGGCGCTAGCCGAGCAGCAGTTGATGCAGGCTATGCCCCCAATGACTGGCAAATTGGGCAAACAGGAAAAATCGTTTCTCCTGAACTCTATATCGCCGTTGGTATTTCTGGCGCGATCCAACATTTAGCCGGGATCATGAGCGCACAAATTATCGTTGCCATCAACCAAGATGAAGAGGCTCCCATTATGCAAGTTGCTGACTACGCCCTCGTAGGCGATCTTCACAAAATCATTCCCGAATTGGAGGAAGCCTTATAAGCTATGAATACGCCTCTGTCCCCTGAACGTGAGAGTATGGAATTTGATGTCGTTATTGTAGGGGCTGGACCTGCAGGGCTTTCCGCAGCAATCCGCTTAAAACAGATTAACCCTAAACTTTCTGTCACAATAATTGAAAAAGGTACGGAGGTCGGTGCCCACATTCTATCCGGAGCGGTCGTTGATCCTATTGGTGTTGATACTCTTTTACCAGGGTGGAGAAATGAACACGACCACCCTTTTAAAACACCTGTTACAAGCGACCAGTTTTTTTTTCTAGAACGAAGACGCGCAACTATAGTTCCTAATATTTTCCGTCCAAAAATTTTGTCAAATGATGGTTGCTACGTCGTTTCACTCGGTGATGTGTGCCGATGGTTAAGCAAAAAAGCCGAAGCTCTTGGCATTGATATTTATCCTGGTTTTTCCGCATCGCACACTATCCAAAATGATGACGGAGCTGTCATTGGTGTTCTCACGGGCGATATGGGTCTTAGTAAAGACGGAACTCCTGGAAAAAATTACGTGCCGGGAATAGCTTTGTTCGCTAAATATACCTTGATCGCTGAGGGAGCACGTGGCTCAATCACGAAGCAATTGATCCAAAAGTTTGATCTCAGCAAAGGCCGTGAACCACAGAAATTTGGTCTTGGTATCAAGGAGCTTTGGGAAATTGATCCCGCAAAGCATAAGCTTGGTTTGGTTCAACATTTTGCTGGTTGGCCATTAGAGGACGATACAGGCGGCGGAGGTTTTCTTTACCATCAAGAAAACAATTTAATTTCTGTCGGATTTATCGTGCACTTAGATTATCAAAACCCTTACCTATCTCCCTTTGAGGAGTTTCAACGTTTTAAAACACATTCTAAGCTGTATGAAATCTTCAAGGGCGCAAAACGCCTCTCTTATGGCGCGCGTGTCATCAATGAAGGTGGCTGGCAATCCGTACCAAAACTCACATTTCCTGGAGGTGCACTCATTGGTTGTGCCGCTGGGTTTGTCAATGTCCCTCGTATTAAGGGATCACATAACGCAATCTTGTCTGGCATATTAGCCGCAGACAAAATTGCTTCAGCCTTGGCTCAAAATCGCGCCCACGACGAAGTAGAAGAAATCGAAACACATTGGCGAAAAGGCCCTATAGGAAAAGATCTTTATAAAGCGCGAAACGCAAAACCACTCTGGGCAAAATACGGCACTAAGTACGGAATCAAACTTGCTGGTTTTGATATATGGTGGCAACAATTGTTCGGATTTTCCTTATTTAAAACACTACCCCACGGAAAAGCGGACCACGCATGTCTTGAACCAGCAAAAAATTTCCAGCCCATTGCTTACCCAAAACCCGATGGTGTCGTAACCTTTGACCGCCTTTCTAGTGTCGCTCTTTCAAACACGCACCATGAGGAAAACCAACCTTGCCATTTAAAAATAGCCTCACTAGAAAAACAAAAAAACTCCGAATATGCTATCTACGGAGGACCTTCTGCACGTTACTGCCCTGCAGCTGTTTACGAATGGCTCAAACGCGATGATCACGAAACCTATGTTATAAATGCTTCAAACTGCGTACATTGTAAAACGTGCGATATCAAGGATCCTAATCAAAATATTAACTGGACCTGCCCGCAAGGCAACGAAGGCCCTATTTACCCGAATATGTAGCGGTCGTTTAATTCTTCTAGAGCTTTAGCTCACAAAGACTTGATCGCGCCGACTTCTGCCTTTTTTCTGGTCAGTTTTTTTCCTAACTGTCGGTGCGCACAATTTTTTCACAAGAGAAGTGATTGAAACACCACATTGATCTTCTTTATAAAAAATCACCCCACGTTCCACCCATGCACGACGGAAGGAGGTGTTTTGGCGCGCTCAAAATAAGCGTCCAACCTTAAAGTCCTTGAGCGTATTCAGCAAAAAAATCGATTGTCTCTTCCTAATATTAACACAATAACGATGCACTGAAGCCAAAAAATATCAATCAGACAGTCTTAACTTTCACGCGGAGCACTTATTTTTTGCAAAGCGGTTTCGAGAGCTGTTATCAAAGCAGCGTTTCCTCCTTGATGAAAAAAACAATTCGAAAGGAGCTCATTTGTTCCCCCTTTCGTGGAAAACTCTTTCTCAAGAGACGAAAAATCAAGGGATGCAGAACAACCAGTTGCTATAATTTTGCGTATCTCATCGGTGAGATTACCAAACATCATAGCAAGGAAATCTGCTGACTGTTGTTTTTGCAACCCTTTTTCGATAAACCACTGATGCGCTGTTCCTATAAAATTAAAATAAACTCCCATTAATGAACCAGCCGTCATGAAAAGATTAAACTGATCTTCTGCATCTAGCACTACTGTACCACCCAAAGCATCAAACATAGAGCGCAAAAATGGGTGATTAGGATAAATTGGCGTTAAATTTTTGCATTCCGCGACAAAAGGAAGCGGAACAGCACGGTAGACCTCATGGTTGATCCACTCTTCAACCTCCTCAACTTTTGCCATAGCAAGAACAGAAACAACAAGTTGTTCTTGACGAAATCGAAGAGAACGTAGAGCCTCTTCAGCGATTTGGTTGGGGAGACACAAAAAAACGCAGTCGCTAGAATTCAGTAATTCTTGGTTATTTTCAGCAATTTTGACTTTATCATACTTGCATGAAAGGCGCTTTGCCATTTGTTCATTACGTGGTGAAACAACGATGGAAGAGACGTTAAAAGCACTCTTCATTAAACCGTCCACCATTGAAGCGCTAATTGTACCTGTTCCCAAAAAACCAATTTTCATTTCTATTTTTTGCCTTCATAATTACCAGTACGGTATAATTGATTCCTTACCTGTTCTAGCTGACATAGATACCAATAGAGGATGAGACACACAATATGGCAACAATAATCAGTCCCAAATAAACTTTAGGCTTGTCAAAAAGAATTGCAAAAGCAGAAAACCAACCAACGACGGCCGCCGCTAATGCAAATAAAAAGCCTGGTTTATTCATGAGTACGATGTGAACCACCAGTAGGCTGCTGATGATCAACGCTCCAAAGGCGATCAATAGATTGGTCGCGAATTTTTCATAATCATCCATATTTTGCTCCTCATAATACTTAAGCTGTTGTTTACTTTTTGGTCCACATGTACATAAAAACGAACTTTTTATGTACTACGCAGAAATCATAAGAGCCCTTATTTGTCGGACGTAAAAAACGCTGAAATGTGGCGCGGAAAGCACCACGGTACGATTGCGATTAAATCAAAGCGCACAGATAAAAGAGAACGGTCTTTTTGCCGTGCTAACCAAACATCGGCCGCCGCCTCGATGCGTTTTTCGCTCGCTCGTGACACTGCCATCATTGCCTCAACCAACGTTGGTCGAGTCTTTACTTCAACGATCAAAACGAGATTTCCGCGCCGTGCAATTAAATCAATTTCACCACATTTCGTCTTAAAGCGGGCTTCAGCAATGCGAAATCCCTTGAGGCGTAACCACCAAGCTGCCCACTTTTCTGCACGAACACCTCGATAAAAAAATCTTCGCCTACGTTTTTTTTGTATACGTCTGAGCTCCTCTTGTGTCATCTCATCTTATGCACCTTTTAAAAAAATCAACCTCTGAAAAAGCTTTTGTTTCCTGAAGCCAGTTTTTTTTGCAACCATCGCTGCTGCCTTAGCTGCAGAGTGTGATCTTGCTAATTCTAATAACATTTCATCCACTTCTTGATCGCTCAATACTTCCAAAGGGGAATGTGCCGCCCCAACAAGCACAACAATTTCCCCGCGGATTCGTGGCTGCTTTTTGTAATTTTCAAATAAATTTCCTAAATTGGAAATATCTACCGTCTCAAATTTTTTTGTTAATTCGCGACATATCGCTGCAGGACGATCTGCTGAAAGAATAGAAATCATGTCTTGCAAAGTTTCAACAAGACGATGGGGCGATTCATAAAAAACCAAAGTTGCAGTAACATCTTTTAATCCCATTAACCGTTTTTGACGCTGTGCCCTGCTTGTACTCAAAAAACCCGCGAAGAAAAAACTATCAGTGGGCAGCCCCGCTGTCACCAAAGCTGTTAAAAGAGCCGATGCACCAGGAATTGGAACAATTCTGTAACCCGCTCCGCGCGCCTGCTCTACTAATCTAAAACCAGGGTCAGAAATGAGCGGTGTTCCAGCATCTGAAACAAGTGCAATGGATTTATTTTCTGCCAAAGCTGCTAATAACTTTGGTCTAGCTTTTCGCGCATTATGCTCATGATAAAGAAAAGTTTTTTTCTGGATACCATAATGTGCCAATAAAATACGTGTTACCCGCGTATCCTCACATGCTATGATATCAACCGCTGACAGTACTTGCAAAGCACGAATCGTTATATCTGCAAGGTTCCCGATAGGCGTTGCCACCAAATAAAGCCCTGATTCTATGACGGGTGCAGAATAAGTATGGCCGCCTATAAAATACGCTTTTTCACTCATATTCTTCTTTCATAAATTACAATAACCTCCCGCCATAAAAACTTGCCAATGTGTTTATTCACGATCATCAGCCATTTCGGCTAAAATCTTTTTTGCTGCCGATAGGGGATCAGCTGCTTGAACAATTGGTCTTGCCACGACAAGATGGCTTGCTCCCGCAGCTAACGCTTTTTTAGGTGTCATAACCCGTTTTTGATCATCATTATCACTTCCAGCAATGCGGATTCCCGGTGTGACCAGCGCCATATCAGAGCCGATCACTGTCCGCAAAGCTTCTGCTTCAAGAGCCGAAGCGACAATTCCACCCATTCCAATAATTCGAGCTTGCTCTGCCCTTTTCAAAACCAAATTCTCCGCATTATCGTTGTAACCAGCATTTTTTAAATCGGCTTCGTCCATCGACGTTAAAACCGTCACTCCAAGTAGACACAAACCACTCCCTTGAGCAGCAGACACGGCTGCCCGCATCGTTTTTGGATAAGCATGAACCGTCAGCATTGAAACACCCAATTTCGCGATATTTTCCACAGCTTTTGCAATCGTATGGTCAATATCAAGCAACTTCATATCAAAAAAAACTTTTTTCCGCTCTTGAATGAGATCTTTGGTCAATTCCATTCCTCCAGAAAAAGCCAATTGATAGCCTATTTTATAAAAACAAACATTATCGCCCAATTGTATGATCAACTTTTCAGCTTGTTTAACGTCTGGAACATCTAAGCCGACAATAAGACGCTCATTTAGTGCAGTTCCCATAAAAAAATCCTTTATGCTCTTTGATAATTTCATTTTGACGGTGTTTGGTTATTACATCCAACAACTTTTTTATTTCTGCGCCTAATTCAGGGGAAGATATTTGATTATCTCTAATCCGAATTTAAATTTTGTTTTGGCTAGTGCATTTGTTCTAGATTTTCTAGACCTTCTTGGTAATTTAAATAGAAATCTGTCATTTGAAAACCTTTTAAGAAGAGGTAGCGTGCCGTTTCTTTAACTGTTGTTCCCATCCATTTCCTAGCGTAGGAAAACTGATAGCTTTATCAGCGTCAACAAAATTGATGAAATAATCTAGATAGATGTCGCTAAAGAGTGGTTTTGTGTTTGACGTTGGAGTTTTGTCTATTCTTAGTTTTTTGGAATTTTTGAAGATAATAATTTTAGAGGAAGTATCTATTTTGATTTTGATGATTTAGGTTTTCAATCAGCTTCAGATTTTTAAAATATTCTTTCATTATTACACGATTTCACTATGTCATAAGGTATTTTACTCAATATATTTTCAAAGTTTTTCGGTTTATATGGTCTGCCATAAGTGTTGAACTTAACTCGTCTGAACAATCATTGAGAATTTTTAATTGTGAATTACCTGCAAAGGTAGTGTTCAATTGCACACTCAGAGAACTATTGAAGAATTGGGTTTTCTCGATCTAAAGGAAAAACTCTCTTTTTTTTGAAGGAAGTTCAGACAATGAGAGTGGTTTAGTTAAAATCCTAACAGCCATCTGAAGGTCCGAAAAAATACGCGAATTCAGAAAAGCTTGTGCTTCACTTGATCGATGATCGTACGATAAAGCTCAGCGTGTCCCCCATCAGGTTTTACAACGAAGATTGGCGCACCATCATCCGAAGAAGAGCGCAACGAAGCATCAAGCGGCACTTCCGCTAAAAATGGCACACCTCGGCGTTCGGCTTCTGCACGAGCGCCACCGTGGCCAAAAATATCGTATCGTTTTTGTGTATCAGGAGCAATAAAATAACTCATATTTTCTATAAGACCTAAAATAGGAACGTTGACCTTCATAAACATTTCTATCGCTTTACGGGCATCAACCAAGGCAAGATCTTGCGGGGTAGAAACGATCAACGCACCCGTCAACTGTACCTGTTGAGCGAGCGTTAATTGTGCATCTCCAGTCCCTGGCGGCATATCAACCACCAAAACATCAAGAGGCTCCCATAGCACGTCTCTGAGCAATTGCGTAACGGCCGCCATAACCATGGGACCACGCCAAACTACGGGCTTTTCTTCATCAACCAAAAATCCCATCGACATCAATTTAAGATCAAATTTTTCGAGAGGTT
The DNA here is from genome assembly GCF_037070845.1 of Bartonella numerosa. Lineage (NCBI taxonomy): Bacteria > Pseudomonadati > Pseudomonadota > Alphaproteobacteria > Hyphomicrobiales > Bartonellaceae > Bartonella > Bartonella numerosa. The sequence goes on along the minus strand of NZ_JAYMZI010000002.1, from coordinate 12,054 downwards.
GAATTTTTTTCTCACCAACCAGTCGCGGTCTCTGACCAACAAGTCCTGTTAAACGTGGTAAAGATGGGCCGTAAATATCCGCATCCATCAGCCCAGTTTTGAAACCATAACTTTGCAAAGCCAAAGCGATATTTATCGCCATGGTAGACTTACCAACTCCCCCCTTCCCGGAAGCAATAGCAATCACGTGCCGCACGCCTTTTATCGGCGTTTTTACAGGCAATGCATTTGCTTTACGTTTTTGGGCAGGAGAAATTGTATTTTTATGCGATTGCGGCGATACATTCGATTTTTTTTCCGCCGTAAGTGTAACAATAACGGATTCAACTCCACCCATAGCACTTACCGCTTTTTCAGCAGCACGGCGCAATGACTCAAACTCCTGTAAACGCCCATCCGGAACGGTAATGGAAAAGAAAACTTTCCCGTTAGCAATTAGTATTTCTGAAAGAAATCCCAGCGATACAATATCGCTTTCGAGATTCAACGCTTTGACTTTCCTCAACTCTTTGCGAATAGCATCGCTTGTTATAGGATCCACGCTCTTTCCTCTCTATTGAATAGAAATAAACCAGAGAAACATAGCAATAATGACAAAAACATCTAAAACCAATTACCTAAAAATTCCACGCTTTAAAGAATAACGAGGAAATATTTTACACTCTATCTCCTTCAACATATTAAACCAACCTAGAATACAAAGCTTTGACCATAAATTTTGTCAAAAAGCCCCATCCGACATATTTTTCTTACAATCACTTTACAAGTACCCTATGAGCATTTTATAGAAGGTCAGCGAACTTTTTTCTTTGAAAACAATGCCGTGTGCATCCAAAACAGTGCGCTACACAACCAATACAACAGCTGTACAATAATTGGCCACGGTGCTCTCCTTTTTTGTTGTTTGTCTATGAAATGAAAGAAGTATTAGCCTTTTGAGCGATGGAGGTTTTCCTAAAATTGATAATACCACTTATAAAGCAGGTGTTTATTATGGGCTTTTTTTGTATTTTTTTAGGAGATAGAAAAATAATCTAAGATTGACTTTTTTTACGTTTTTCCTTATGGGTTAGCAACTATTTTACAGAAGTAAGATTGTTTATATAGCGTGTATAGGATTAAGAAGGGCCGTGTATCGCGGTGTCGAGATAAATGAAACGTACTTACAATCCCTCTAGACTTGTTCGCAAACGCCGCCATGGGTTTCGTGCTCGTATGGCAACGGCCAGTGGGCGTAAAATTATTGCTGCTCGGCGTAACCGTGGGCGTAAGCGGTTGTCTGCTTAACTACTTGGTTTTCACAAGAGATTAGATATTTCTGTTTCTTTGTTGTGGAATTTTCTTTATGAACCTACGGTGTCTGCTCTGCGGGCATTTAATTGAAGTTGTAAAACGCTTTTTATGAAGAGAAAACATCCCTGCCGCATTCGCAAGAGGGCGGACTTTTTGGCTGTACGCACAGGGGAAAAGCGACGTGGTCCTCTGTTTTTGCTCGAAGTCAAACCTCGTGGACAAACAGCAAAAATGAAGCATCCTCTTGTTGCGCGTGTGGGTTTTACTGTTACACGTAAAAATGGTAATGCTGTCAAACGCAATCGTATAAAAAGACGTCTGCGTGAAGCAGTCAGAATTGGTTTAGCAGACAACATGGAGGCAGGGACAGATTACGTCATTGTAGCGCATCGAGATGCGTTACATGCTCCGTTTGAATCTTTGATTGATGAATTGAATCGACGAATACAGGTAAAGCCGAAGGCAAAATACCGGAAACGGCAACAGGGATAGTACGAATGGAATATAACCGCAATTTTTTTATCGCCATTGGATTGTCTTTTGTAGTGCTCATCGCATGGCACTTCTTTTATGTTGCCCCCAAACAGACTGAGTTGCAACAAAGGCAGTTAGTTGCGCAGGAATCGTCGCGGCTGCAATCCGCACCTTCTTCTACTGAAGCGAACTCTTCTGACTTTGCGTCGATACACGGATCAGTGCCTGTGACTAGTTCTTCTATGACCCCTGAAAGTAGAGAAATTGAATTGGCTAAGACAAACCGTGTCCTCATAGAAACGGATGAACTTGAGGGCTCCATTAATCTCGTTGGTGCGCAATTTGACGACCTTCTTCTCAAGAAGTATCGCCTGACGGTAGACAAGAAATCACCAGAAATCGCTTTGCTAAATCCAAAGGGATTTACAGCAACTTATTTTGCTGAATTTGGTTTTACAAGCCCATCTGTTTCGGCAAAAGCATTGCCCCAGTCTGATACTAAATGGAAGATAGAGGGGCAAAACACAACACTGACGCCCTCAACACCCGTCACCCTAGTTTACAATAACGGACAAGGGCAAATATTCCATCGCACCCTTTCTGTTGATAACCACTACATGTTTACCATTGAGGATTCCATCAGCAATGAGAGTAGCGAGCCTATATATCTTTCTTCTTACGCTCGGGTTGCACGGGCAGCACCGCCGGAAGATACGAATGCAACCTATTTGCTCCATGAAGGAATGATAGCTATAGCGGGCGATTCACTCAAAACTGAAAAGTACAAAAACCTAGCCGAGCTTAGTCCAAACCCTGAGAATGGCCAAAAAAGTATGGCTTTTCCTAAAGTTACAGGAGGTTGGATCGGTATTACAGATAAATATTGGGCCACAGCAGTTATCCCCCCGCAAAATAGAGAGTATACCAGCCGCTTTGTTTATTTTGATCGTTTAAATACTCATTATCAATCTGATTTGCTCAGTTCACCTTTAACCATCGCCCCTAATGAAACAAAAACCATTACAAATCATTTCTTTGCTGGTGCAAAACAGGTTGAGATTATTAATCGCTACCAAAATGAGCTGAATATTAAAAAGTTTGCTCTTTTGATTGACTGGGGTTGGTTTGATTTCATCACAAAGCCGATGTTTTCCATCATTGACGTTCTGTATAAAGAAACGGGCAATTTTGGTGTTGCCATCCTTCTTGTTACGGTGCTTCTTAAAATACTTCTCTTTCCACTTGCCAACAAATCTTACAAGTCCGTGGCACATATGAAGCTCTTGCAGCCAATGCTACAAGAGATAAAAGAGAAATATTCAGATGATAAAACAAAACAGCAACAGGCGATTATCGAATTGTATAAATCCCAAAATATCAACCCCCTTGCAGGTTGCTGGCCTATGTTGATTCAGTTTCCTATATTTTTTGCTCTTTACAAAGTTCTGTATATCACTATAGAAATGCGACATGCGCCTTTCTTTGGCTGGATTCAGGATTTAGCAGCGCCAGATCCTACGTCTTTGTTTAATTTATTTGGTCTCTTGCCTTACGCGGTTCCCGCGTTTCTTACCCTTGGCGCTTGGCCTTTTATCATGGGGATAACGATGTTTCTGCAAATGCGTATGAACCCAGCTCCTCAAGACCAAACTCAGGCCATGATTTTCACATGGATGCCGGTTATTTTTACCTTTATGCTAGCTTCCTTCCCCGTCGGTCTTGTCATTTACTGGGCATGGAACAATGTATTATCGATGATCCAGCAGGGTATTATGATGAAACGTCAGGGCGTTAGAATCGAGCTTTTCAATAACCTGAAATCTATGTGGGAGAAATCACCGAAAAAAGAAGTGCATGAATGACAGAGTGTTCCCCTCTTTCTAGGATTTTCTTTCGTAATTGGATTTTCATTCGCGGTGTGCCCTCGATACGTTTTCTTCCGCCTGAGGGACCACCAGAAATCGCGTTTGCAGGACGTTCTAATGTTGGAAAGTCATCCTTGATAAATGCGCTTGTCCAGCAAAAGAACTTAGCGCGCACTTCAAATACACCAGGACGTACCCAAGAGCTTAATTATTTTATACCCGACGGCTTTAGTGAACAACCGGGAGATATTCCCCCCATGGCACTCGTAGATATGCCCGGTTATGGTTTTGCTGAAGCACCTAAAAATGTAGTTTCTACATGGACGCAGCTGGTTTTCAGTTATTTACGGGGGCGTACAACGTTGAAGCGTGTTTACGTATTGATTGATGCACGCCATGGAATTAAAAAAAATGACGCAGATGTTCTGGATCTCCTTGATAAAGCCGCTGTCTCCTACCAAGTTGTTTTTACAAAAATTGACAAAATCAAATCAAATGAGCTTGAAAATTTGATAATGGCTACGAAGGCAAAGCTCCTTAAGCGCCCGGCAGCTTATCCTGAGCTCCTAGTAACATCTTCAGAAAAAGCACTGGGCTTGAATGAATTGCGTGTTGCTATCTTGCAGTCGGTTATGTAACAAAATACATCCTCGTTATTCGTCATAAAATATAATTTTTCGGCAGCTGTTAATGATCTTGTACTTTAAGTAAAGCATCTTTATAAAAAGCTTTGTTACTACTTACAGGATTCATCAACTCTACTTTATAGTGCAAACTATGCTAACACTTTTTCACTCCCCTCTCTCTTCCCCTTCCCGTTTCATACGCCTTATCCTCGGAGAGTATGCTGTAAGCACACAGCTGATCGAAGAACATGAATGGGCGAGAAGACACGAATTTCTCGCACTTAATCCCGCTGGGCATGTCCCTGTTCTTCTTGCTGAACGCGAAGTTCCATTATCGGGAGCCACCGCTATTTCCGAATATTTGGATGAGATATATGGGAGCTTACGACAAGAAAATAAACTTTTTCCAGAAAATCCTTTAAACCGCGCGGAAGTCCGCCGCCTCAACGATTGGTTTTTAAGTAAATTTGAAAATGAGGCTACGCGTCACATTGTAAGAGAGCGAATCTACAAGCGTGAAATGCCAACAGCTATTGGTGGGGGGGCACCAAATTCACAAATTTTGCGCAATGCGCGCGCTAATATTCCACCTCATATGAGTTATCTTAACTGGCTTTGTGCGTCCCGTGATTGGCTAGTTGGCTCTAGTTTGTCCTATGCGGATTTGGCGGCAGCAGCCACTGTTTCTGTACTCGATTTTCTAGGAGAAATTAGCTGGGAGCAATCCCCTGCAGCAAAAGATTGGTATATGCGTATCAAATCGCGGCCCTCCTTTCGCCCTCTTTTAGCAGATCGTGTACGAGGGATTGCAGCAAGTCCTCATTATGCCGATCTTGATTTTTAAGCGCCTTTTTCTGACAAAAGTGAAATTAGCGCCCGATTTATTTACAACGAATCCTTAGATATGTCGCTGTAAAAAAATCTGATGAATCGCTTGCGCATCATCGTGCGCAGTTTTGAATCGATGCATTGAGACTACATTACCTTTTTGTGTAACAACGTATATATTCCCACCAATGGCTCATTTAAAGTAAATCAACAGGCTGTTAACTCAAAGGATCACGAAAACGAAACTTTTTCCCCTATATAGAGAAAGAATAATTGAAAAGAAAAAGAAAATTTTCTTATACTACGAAGCAGAGTGGATATTATAAGGAGGTCAATATGCGTCTTACGGTCGTTGGTGGTAACGGAAGGATGGGGCGTGAGTTGATTGCAGCTATCCAACGTAGGCAGGATATAGAACTCTGTTCTGTGCTCGTGCGCGAGGGATCGCCATTGGTTGGAAAGGATGCCAGTATGTTAATCAGCTCTGACCTCCTTGGCGTTCACATCACTGATGATCCTGAGAGCGCTTTTTTGGAAGCAGAGGGTATATTGGATTTTTCTCGGCCACAAGCAAGTATCTTTTACGCTAACTATGCCGCTCAAAAAGGTCTGGTTCATGTCATCGGAACAACAGGATTTAGCGAAGAGGAACAAGCCCAAATTGAAAATTTTGCTAAGTATACAACTATTGTCAAATCCGGAAATATGAGCCCAGGAGTTAATCTTTTAGCCAGCTTGGTAAAAAAAGCAGCAAAAACATTAGAGCCTGATAATTTTGATGTTGAAATTTATGAGATGCACCACTCTAGCAAAGTTGATGCACCTTCTGGAACAGCTCTCCTCCTCGGAAACGCGGCAGCTGAAGGTCGTAATGTTAAGCTTAAAGATGTGAGTGTTAATGAGCGCAACGGCTATACGGGAAAACGTGAGAAAGGAACTATTGGCTTTGTTTGTTCTCGCGGAGGGACGGTTATTGGGGATCATAGTGTCACTTTTGCTGGATCAAACGAGCGCATTGTCTTTTCGCATTTAGCGCAGGGACGCTCTATTTTTGCTGATGGTGCACTAAAAGCGGCATTATGGGCAAAAAATCATAAAAATGGACTTTATTCTATGTTAGACGTCTTAGGATTGAGTGATGAATCGCAAACATTTAATAGCTAACGCAGGAAACTCGTAATGGAATATACTCTTGTGTTGGTCCGCCATGGACAAAGCGAATGGAATGTCAAAAATCTTTTCACTGGCTGGAGAGACCCAGATTTAACAAAAGAGGGCCGGATAGAAGCGATGACGGCAGGGGAAAGTCTTAAAACAGCCGGTCTAAAATTTGATATTGCTTATACATCAGCCCTGCAACGTGCACAAAAAACGGCCGTGTGCATTCTAGAACAAATGGGGCAGACAGATCTGAAATTGATAAAAACCCAAGCACTGAATGAGCGTGATTACGGCGACTTATCCGGCAGAAATAAAGATGAAGTGCGTCAGCAATGGGGGCAAGAACAAGTGCAAATGTGGCGCCGCTCCTACACCATTGCACCCCCCAACGGAGAAAGTTTGCGTGACACTGGTGCACGTGTTTGGCCTTATTATCTTCACCACATACAACCCCATATCTTGCGCTCTCAGACCGTTTTAATTGCAGCGCACGGCAATTCTCTTCGTGCTCTTATTATGGCACTTGAGGGTTTAAGCGGTGAAGAAATTGTATCTCAAGAGCTGGCGACTGGCGTCCCAATTGTTTATACATTTAACGCTGACTTGACGATTTTATCAAAAACGATCTTATCACCTTGAATTTTTAAAATCATAACAAACGTAGACAACCCGATTAAGATTTTTACATGATCAGTGGATTCACAATTGTGTTGACATGGCTGTTTCCTGAGCTTAGATGAGACTTCGTAGCCCAGATGGCGGAATTGGTAGACGCGCAGGTTTCAGGTACCTGTGCCGAAAGGCGTGGAGGTTCGAGTCCTCTTTTGGGCACCACATCTTCCTTGATCACATATAGCTCATTGGCTTTATCTCTACTTTTCTCGATGTACAGAAGGCGTAAATGAAAGTGAGGGAGCGCGGTGGGATTTTTGAGCTTATTTCTGTAAAGCTACCCTCTTTTATTGATTTTTGTATTAATATCCCGGCTTTTTTCTGATCGTGTTGTGAAGCACCTTAAGATTTTTGATAATAACTAAAAGTTTCACGACTTAATAAACTTAGAAGCTTTATTGAAAAAAACTTCCTATGAGAATCGGCTTCTTTTTCCAACGATACTCCTATCTCTCAATCTAACACACATAAAGCTTAATGATTTTTTTGTTCTTCAAAATTGGTGCAAACTCTTTTTCACAAGGGATAGAGATGCCAACGACGCACCCACCTTTTAACCACACCGACGAGGTCCCTGCACAATCGATACAGAGTTTTCGTAAAGCTTCGCTAAACGGCATAAACCTCCAAAAAGATCTCTTATCAACTCAAAAGATTACATAGATTCTATTATTATTTTTGATCTTCAGCTTTTTTCCGCTTCAAACAGGAGAAGGGATTCTTAAAAAATAAAACCTGCGAGACGAAGACAAATTACACCCCCCCCTAGTCCGCCATCTGCCAGTGAGCGACACCATTTTGTTATTTTGATTATTACCTGAAAATCGCCCCTTTATACGAACGGGCAGCGTAACGAAGATTCGAGCTCCGAATTTCAACATGACCATCATGGCGGAGAGGAAGAGATTCGAACTCTCGAGAGCTTTTTGAGCCCTACTCCCTTAGCAGGGGAGCGCCTTCGACCACTCGGCCACCTCTCCAAGACTGGTGAATAAACGGTATCAGAAGAAAGTTCAAGATATTTTCGTTTTTTTTTTATATCTGATGCTCTTCTTTCCACTGACCTGATAAGATTAACGTTTGGTAAATAAAAAAGTGTGTTTTTTACAATACTAGATTGAATAATACGCGAATATCCTTCAAAAAAACAATTTCATGGTTGTATACTTTGAAAAAATTAGTATAGCCAGAATCATAGGCTTGACGGACTTCATTCTGTTCTTAATGGATTAAGCAAATGGTATTTTTAACGAGATTAGATTCCCTTCTACTGGAGACTCACTATGATAAACATTAAATCCATATCTTTAAGCTCTGCAGCGGCTTTTTTAGGAATTTCTGGAGCGCAGGCAGCGCCAACAGTTCCTTCTGAAGTAGAGCCTGTGAAATATATGCGCGCGTGCGATGCGTATGGCAAGGGGTACTTTTATATCCCTGGAACCGAGACTTGCATACGTTTATCAGGAAATGTCCGTTCTGATCTCACAGCCGGTGATGATGTCGATGCGAAAACCAGTGCCGACTTAGACGGAATCGACAGAACCTACGCAGCAGCATCACGATTGACTCTCGTTTTGCAAACCGCTTCCGAAACAGAATTAGGAACACTTCGTTCATATGCGAGATTTTACTCCCAGTGGAGTAATGGCAAGGACAAAGCTGGAGCAAAACTCTCGGCCGCGTATATCGAACTCGGGGGATTTCGCGTAGGTCTTGATGAAACAATTTTTGATAGCTGGACTGGTGGCTACGGTAACGTCATAAATGATGACAATATAGCACCAGCAGGTGTTACACGTACCAACTTTATTTCTTACACTTTTAGTGGTGAGGGTGGGTTCTCTGCAATCATAGGAGCCGAGTTGGGTAACGCCTCCGGCCCCGACCCAAAAGGGCTTTACTATTACATCAATAAAAACGGCCAATTAGCCGATATTTCTGACGGTGACCTCGTTCCTCCCAGTAAGCAAGTGAAAAATTATATTCCTAATTTGCTTATTGGTGCAAAATTTATGCAAAAATGGGGCGGATTTTCAACAATCGCTGCTTACGATTACCATTACAAAAAATGGGGAGGTAAGCTGCGTGTAGATTTCAACGTCAATGATAAGTTAAATCTGTGGGTAATGGGTGGATACAAGAATAACATTGATTATTATAAAAAAGAAAATGATACGCTCTCGCGGCAAAGTACCGCAATCTACGCGAATTGGGGAGGAAAATGGGCGACATGGGCCGGTGCAACTTACAAAATCGCCCCGCAAGCAGATTTTAATGCCCAAGTTTCCTATAGCGCGGTAAAGACTTTTGCAACTTCCCTCAATATTTCATATACACTGACTCCGGGACTCAAGATTACTCCTGAATTGACCTATGTTTCTTGGAACGATAATCGTACTTTTGATGGCAGTGATGGCAGTACAGCTAAACACGCTCTCAACGGAAGGAGCGCACTGCAAGGTATGATCCGTATTCAGCGTTCGTTCTAATATCTTTAAGCTACATCCTTTAAAAGCTGGCAATTTTTATGTTGCCAGCTTATGTTTTTTTGAGCAGTTCTAGCGGCTTATTTTTAAGAGTTATCACAAAAGAATGAATGAATGGGCTATAGACGTACTTTGTTCCCGTAACTTTTATCCAAGAGCTTAAATGCTGCGAACTCTGATTTTTGTATTAGAACTGTATCAGTATCTTCATTTTCGAAAGCAATTAGAGAACGTATCCAGGCCGCTTCTGTGATAAGAAGGCATACATCGGCGGCATCCAACTCTCGCGAGGAACGACGACCCCCGAAGACCTACCAGTCTCTTTGGCACGTTAAGAGTACTACTCCAGAAGGGATAGATATATTTAATTTAAAAATTTCAGAAATACTGCATTTATTTTTTGTGGCGAATACGCCCCATATTCCGATTGCTGCTCTATTCGACTTTTCAAGCACACTCCAGAGACGAAGACCTAAGAGCTAGCTTTCTTTGCATCTAGCACCCTGAACGAGAATCACCATTGCATATCTCTTTTTTATGGATGCACCCTCACACTATTGACACCACACCCCGACTCTCCGCCTTTTAAATGTACAACCACACACGGAGAAAAGAGAAAAGTACTCTGGTAAACAAGCACTACGCCCCTTTTCTCATGAACTCCTCACAGACACAATCTTCCTCATCTCAAAACAATTCAACCTCACACAAGCTGCCAAAAAAACACGTCACGCACCCATCTGATTGGGAAGACTCGCCACACCAGCTGCACAAGACTGAGGTGAGCAAAACTAATCCGAAGGAAAATATTTATCCACGAGTGCATAAATAATTGCCGCTGTCTCGGTATCCAGGATTCCGTCATAATTCTCCTGACGAAAATGAAGTTGAAATGCCCGTATCAAATCCTTGTAACCAGTTTCGGTGCATGCAATCGAGACATCATACCCATAGCGCATAAATTTGTCCAAAACCTCTTCCTTAGCTGGCAAATTTTTGGAAAACTGCTCCATATAATGACTCTTTAGTTCATCATCGTACCAAGCTCCTATGCCAGCTGCATAAAGATCCTTCCACGGAAAAGCCGCACCTGGATCACTCTTTCTCCCAATAGCAATATCACTGTGGCCAACAACATTGGTTGGAACAATGTCTGGATACCGTTGAAGAATATTCAATGCCAGCTCCTTAACTGCATCAATTTGCACCGGATTATAAGGAGGGAAGACAAACCCCTCATTATTGTAAACCACCATATTAACAGTCTCATGCTGAAAAGCTGTACCACTTGCACTACCGCTCTCAGCCGATGAAACAGCGCCAGCCTGTGGAGTAGGACTAGTCGGATTTAAAGCGTGCACATCCTTCGAGGGAGCTTCAAAACACGCCGTCCCCACAGAATCAGAGTGGCCAGAAGCCAAGTTGACTATCTCAATCCCGATAGACGAATCATTCAAATTGCTTCGCCCAGCCCACGCACTAACACCAGCATGCCAAGCACGCTCATTCTCATCAACGAGATTAAATATGCGCATATCCTTGAACCCAGCGTCAATGTATGTTTGCTCTGTAGGATCAGGAACAAGGTAATGAGAACTCACCCTCTCCCCCGTAAGTGCTGCGATCGATCCTTTAAAATCGGTTGCAGTATAATGCATAACAAGAAAACGAACACGACGGTTAAAACTCTTGATAGAACGATAATTGTTATAATCAATCCTATACATAAAATACTTCCTTTTTATCTAATCGACTAGTACCACAGAACATCAAAACAGACCGACACACACACAATTAATTTCATTTCTGAAATACGCGCAGCACCCCCCTCCACCCAAAAGCAAAGAACGCAGTTTTGTGATAAAAATCTGAATAAAAAAACACGAAACCCACCTGCAAAAAGCAAGCGCCAACCGCATGCTTCCTATATCTCAAACAGAAAACAGTCTCGGGTTCCAAGCAGAATGCCGTTACGCAAAAAGCAAAAATGCCCGTCCATCACTCGACCGCGTAAACCGTTGGGGACAAATCTATGAAAACTTTACGGCAATTTATTGACAACTAATTTTGGACTTATATCTACGATCGATTCTTTATCACTACATTATACGGCAAAAAGCAGAAGATTTCCTCATATAGAATGAAAACATCAAGGATCCTTCTTATTTACCAATGTGAACACTCATCTCATACCCTCTCCCTTGAGTGCGTTTTCCCCGCAAAGGAATACTCTTCTTGAATAAAATCGAAAAATAGTATTTACCTTCTTCATAAATTTTATAAATAATGCCTCATTTATTTTTCAAATAAATCGCACTACGACATGCAGAAAGAGTCTTCCATTAAAATTCTCAGGAAGAAAATGTAGACTCTATGATTAATCATTCTTGTTGTTCTACAGAATAAATAATTTGCATCTTTCTGGCCCACTCTTATAGCACTAATGCTAACGTATAGAGCCGGGGAGCCGATTTAGTACAGCAAAATGCGAATTTATAGTGGCACGAAACAAATCTTCCCTTCTTATAAACAATGGTATGACGCGCGCTGCAGCAGAGAATACAACTGATGAAGCGATTGACCTTTATCAAGCTGCCAAAGCAAAAACCGAACGAGCAATCAACACCCTTGAGCAGCAAATAGATACAT